>JAJPKC010000155.1 GCA_021323955.1 Oscillatoriales cyanobacterium Centralia_MAG_596
AAAGGTGAATGTGGATGTCACCGGGAAGCAATCGCTCAAGCTCGTAGTGGCACCAGGCAACGACAACTCCTTTGACCACGCCGATTGGGCTGGTGCAGCGCTGAGTGGATCTAATTCCACGCCCACGCCCACGCCCACCCCTTCACCGATTCCCTCTCCCACACCCACACCCACGCCGACCCCCACCCCACTACCGGCAGCTAATGACAAGCCGGTTATCATGGTACCAACAGGGGCACAATCGATAACGCAGGGTGTGAGTTTGCCGATCGCCGGGATTACTGTCAGTGATGCTGATGCTGGCAACGGCAACTTGAATGTAACGCTGAGTGCAGCACATGGCACTCTTGCAGTCAACGGAAACGTGAATGGCGGCGTGAAACTAGCAAGCATTACTAACAATGGCACCAGCAGTGTTGTCCTCATCGGCACGCTGTTGCAAATCAACGCAACCCTGGCTGACCCATCCGGTGTGGTTTATAAACCAAACACGGGATTCACCGGTGCTGATCAGGTCAATATTGTTGCCAACGATAACGGCAATACGGGTACTGGCGGTGCCCAAACGGCCAGCCAATCGCTCTCGATCGCGGTCAACGGTTCCACCCCGACAGGTGGACCATCTGGTGGTTCAACTGGCTCTGGCGGCAACTATCCCAACGCCAACTCACCGCTGGGGATTAACCTTGCGGAAGTGGCTAGCTACAGCACCGAAGTGCCATTTGTTGATGCCTTTAAGACGTCACGTACATGGATCTCAAACGCAAATGGTGCTGGTTGGGATCAGGGTGGGTCATTAGCGTTGACGTCGGACGGCTGGGTAGCCTCCTTGCGGCCAGGACAATATGCCACAACTATCTTGTTAGATGATGGTGGCCACTATCCCACCGGAAACTACACGCTGCTGTATGACGGGCAAGGTCAACTAGACGTTAACGCGATGAGTGGTAAAGGACTCACGATCGTCAGCCAATCACCCGGTCGCATGGTCGTTAATCTAACCACTGATGCAAATGGTGTACAGCTAAATGTGCGGGCGACCAACTCGGCTGATCCGCTGCGGAACATTCGATTTATCATGCCAGGACAGGAAGCCACCTACCAGACCCAGCCGTTTAACCCAGAGTTTCTGAAAACGCTATCCAAGTTCAAGACCCTCCGCTTCATGGACTGGGAGGAGACTAATGGTTCGCACCTTGCCAACTGGGCCGATCGCACCACGCCGACTTCTCAAACCCAGGCACAGTCCAATGGTGTTGCCCTGGAGTACATGATTCAGCTGGCAAACACGGTTCATGCTGATCCCTGGTTCACGATTCCGATTCGTGCTACGGATGACTATGTGCGGCAGTTTGCCACAATGGTTCGCGACAAGCTTGACCCCTCGCTCAAAGCCCACGTCGAATACTCCAATGAAGTCTGGAACTTTGGCTTTGAGCAGGCCAGCTACGCTCGTGATCAGGGGGTCAGACTGGGGTTAGACAGCGACCAATATCTGGCGGGAGCGAAGTACTACTCGCAGCGATCGGTTGAAATTTTCAAAATCTTTGAAAATGTCTTCGGCGGAACGAGTCGGCTCGATCGCGTGCTCGCAGGGCAATCGGTCAACACCTGGTCTGGTAATCAAATCCTGTCCTGGAAAGACGCCTACAAAAATGCTGACTCCTACGCGATCGCGCCTTACTTTGATGGTCAGAGTGCGCTGCTCGACTCTGGTAAAGGATCCCAAATCGCCCAGATGTCACAAAGCCAGGTGCTCGACATTCTCCAGGCTCACATTGAGGGCGACGTCAAGAATGCTATCAACTCATCTGCCGATTTAGCTCGTAAGTATGGCGTGAAGCTCGAAGGGTATGAGAGCGGACAGCAGCTCACCAGCTTCCAGTTTGGTGGCAATGAGCCTCAAATCACCAAGCTGTTTTCTGACGTCAACCGCAATCCGCGGATGGGGAACCTGTACACAGAGTATCTGAACGAATGGAAAGCAGCTGGCGGCGGCATGCTCAACCAGTTCAACGATGTTGGCAACTACTCGAAGTATGGGATGTGGGGTGCGCTGGAGTATGAGGGGCAAGACCCAAGCACGGCACCTAAGTACAGCGCGTTGATTAGCTACATCAACGCTAACCCAACGTCGAAATAGAAGACAGGCAGGAGTCAGCAGCCATGGTTGAATTGATGACGTAAAGAAGCTGTCAGCCGCTTGAACGCTATCAGCATCAACCCAGCAGGTTTCTGGTGGATAACCATCACAGCCGTCTACACTGACTCTTCATTGTCGAGCTATTGACCGCGACATCAAGCAAATTTCCGTAGAGACGCCTTATCCCGTCTTTACGGAAATTTTGCACAATAGATTAAGCTGAGAAGTTAGACAATAAACGTTGGACGAAAAACCTTGGACTCGAAAGGCTTGCGCTTGCAATCGCCTGGTAGAACTGTCTAAAGTCTAGGAGCGTGTAGTCCACCAAAGCATCGATATTGTACAGCCCAATCGAGTGATAGCCCAGAACCGCCGATGACAAACCTCTTCCTAGAACGCCTGCATCACCCGGATCGCCCCGTTATTGTCTTTGATGGTGCGATGGGTACCTCGCTGCAAACGCAAAATCTAACCGCAGCGGACTTTGGAGGGGCAGAATATGAGGGCTGTAACGAATATCTCGTCTTTACAAAGCCTGATGCGGTCGCCAAAGTGCATCGCGACTTTTTAGCAGCAGGTGCCGATGTCATTGAGACCGATACCTTTGGGGCTACATCGATCGTCCTGGCAGAGTACGATTTAGCCGACCAGGCGTATGCCCTTAACAAAGCTGCTGCCGAGTTAGCCAAAAAGGTCGCTGCCGAATTTTCCACCCCTGAGAAACCACGCTTTGTGGCAGGCTCGATCGGCCCCACGACCAAACTTCCGACTCTGGGACACATCGACTACGACACGATGAAAGCGACCTTTGCCGAGCAGGCAGAAGGCTTGTACGATGGCGGCGTTGATCTGTTCCTGGTAGAAACGGCACAGGATGTGTTGCAGATTAAAGCGGCGCTGAATGGCATTGAAGAAGTCTTTACGAAGAAGGGCGATCGCCGTCCGCTGATGGTGTCCGTCACGATGGAGCTTCAGGGCACCATGCTGGTTGGCTCTGATGTCACCGCCATGCTCAGCATTCTAGAACCCTTTCCCATCGACATTCTGGGGCTAAATTGCGCGACAGGGCCCGATCGCATGGCTGACCACATTCGCTACCTGTCTGCCAACTCCCCCTTCGTCATCTCCTGCATCCCCAACGCAGGCATCCCTGAGAACGTTGGTGGTCACGCCCACTACAAGCTGACCCCAATGGAACTCCGTATGGCGCTCATGCACTTCGTTGAGGATCTCGGCGTACAGGTCATTGGTGGCTGCTGCGGCACTCGTCCCGATCACATCCAGCAGTTGGCGGAGATTGCACCCTCGTTAAAGCCGAAAGATCGTCCCGTGCGGGGAGGGAGTGGGGAGTGGGGAGTGGGGAGTGGGGAGAAAGATTCAACACCCGATACCCTGTACCCGTCACCTCGTCCGCTTCTGAGCTACACTCCCTCTGCCGCATCCATCTACAGCGCTCAGCCCTATGACCAGGACAACTCCTTTCTCATCATTGGTGAGCGGCTGAATGCCAGTGGTTCCAAAAAGTGTCGTGATCTGCTGAATGCAGAAGATTGGGATGGATTGGTATCGCTGGCGAAAGAGCAGGTGCGAGAAGGCGCACACATTCTCGACGTGAACGTGGATTATGTCGGGCGGGATGGGGTGCGGGATATGCACGAAGTCGTGTCGCGTCTCGTCACTAACGTCACCCTGCCGCTGATGCTCGACTCCACCGAGTGGGAAAAGATGGAGGCAGGGCTAAAGGTTGCGGGTGGCAAGTGTCTGCTCAACTCCACGAACTACGAAGATGGGGAAGACCGCTTCCTGAAAGTGCTGGAGTTGGCCAAGCAGTATGGGGCTGGGGTCGTGGTGGGCACGATCGATGAAGACGGGATGGCCCGTACCGCTGAGAAAAAGTTTGCGATCGCTCAACGCGCGTATCGTCAGGCATTAGAAGACGGCATTCCGGCCCACGAAATTTTCTTCGATCCGCTGGCACTGCCCATCTCCACCGGGATTGAAGAAGATCGGGCAAACGGACGCGCGACGATTGAAGCGATCCGTCAAATCCGTTCTCACCTTCCCGGCTGCCACATTCTGCTGGGTGTGTCCAATATTTCCTTTGGCTTGAGTCCCGCTGCCCGGATTGTGCTGAACTCTATGTTTCTGCACGAAGCCACCGAAGGCGGGATGGATGCCGCGATCGTCAGCGCCAGCAAAATTCTTCCCCTCGCTAAAATTGATCCGGCTCATCAAACCGTTTGTTTGGATCTGATTTACGATCGACGACGCTTTGAGGGTGATGTCTGCATTTACGACCCCCTCACCGAACTGACCAAGCTCTTTGAAGGCGTGTCGGCTAAAGATGCACGCGCTTCTCGTGCCGCTGCTGCTGACCTGCCTCTCGAAGAACGCCTGAAGCAACACATCATTGACGGCGAACGGATGGGGTTAGACGACCTGCTCAAGCAGGCGATGGAGACCTATCCGCCCCTCCACATCATCAACACCTTCTTGCTGGATGGCATGAAAGTCGTGGGTGAACTGTTCGGCTCTGGTCAGATGCAGTTGCCCTTCGTGCTGCAATCCGCTGAAACCATGAAAGCCGCCGTCGCCTTTCTGGAACCCTTCATGGAAAAAGAAGACTCCGGGCAGGCAAAAGGCACATTCGTCATCGCCACGGTGAAAGGCGACGTGCATGACATCGGCAAAAACCTGGTCGATATCATCCTGTCGAACAACGGCTATCGCGTGATCAACCTGGGCATCAAGCAGCCCGTCGATGCCATTATCGAAGCCTACGAGCAGCACAAGCCCGACTGCATCGCCATGAGCGGTCTGCTGGTGAAATCCACCGCGTTCATGAAAGAAAATCTGCAAGTCTTCAACGATCGCGGCATCACTGTCCCTGTCATTCTCGGCGGTGCGGCCCTCACGCCCAAATTCGTCCACGAAGACTGTCAGAACACCTATCACGGTCAGGTCATCTACGGCAAAGATGCCTTCTCCGATTTGCATTTCATGGATAAGCTCATGCCCGCGAAAGCGGCGGGAGAGTGGGATGACGTGAAGGGATTTTTGGGAGAAGAGGCAGAAGGCAGAGGGCAGGAGGCAGAAGGAGCAGGGGAAGCGGCGGCGGCAGAGGGGGCAGTTCAAGACTCTGACCCCACACCCCACACCCCACACCCTACACCCCTCGTCGAAGACACCCTTCGCTCCGACGCGATCGCTGCCGACATTCCTCGTCCGACACCACCCTTTTGGGGCACCAAAATCCTTCAACCTGGCGATATTCCCTGGGACGAGCTCTTCTGGTATCTCGACCTGCAAGCGCTGATTGCCGGACAGTGGCAGTTCCGCAAGCCGCGCGAACAATCTCGTGAAGAGTATGACGTATTCCTGCAAGAAACGGTCTACCCTATTTTGGACCAGTGGAAGCACCGCATCGTTACCGAAAACCTGCTACAGCCTCAAGCGGTCTACGGCTACTTCCCCGCGCAGGCAGACGGTAATTCGCTGCACCTCTACACTCCCCACTCCCCACTCCCCACTCCCCACTCCCAAGATCCGATCGCCACCTTCAACTTCCCGCGACAAAAATCCCTCCGCCGCTACTGCATCGCCGACTACTACGCCTCGAAAGACTCCGGGCTAATTGATGTCTTCCCCATGCAAGCCGTCACAATGGGCGAGGTCGCAACGGAATATGCCAAAAAGCTCTTTGACGGCAACAGCTACACCGACTACCTCTACTTCCACGGTATCGCGGTACAGATGGCAGAGGCACTGGCAGAGTGGGTTCACGCCCGCATTCGCCGGGAGTTAGGCTTTGGTAACGAAGAGCCAGACACGATTCGGGATGTGTTAGCGCAACGCTATCGAGGGTCGCGCTACAGCTTCGGCTACCCGGCCTGCCCCAACATGCAGAATCAGTACACGCTGCTGGATCTGCTGGAGGCCAAACGCATCAACCTGCACATGGATGAAAGCGAACAGTTATATCCAGAGCAATCGACGACCGCGATCGTGGCCTATCATCCTGCCGCCAGCTACTTTAGCGCGTGAGCAAACGGAATTCAAAGCGGCTAAGGATCGCAACTGGATGAAGCGTTTGCTACCCTCGACGACTTAATGACGCTTGAATACATATTTCTGGCAGGTGTTTTGGGCATCCCGCTTTGTGTCGGCGGCAAGCAGAACGGGATCGTCCGCCACCGTCTTAATTTGACTACAAGCGGTTGCCAACCAATCCTCCCAATTACCCACATGCCACAGGCGGAGCTGACTATCCGCACTACCGGTCAGAATGGATTGACCATCGGGGCTAAAGACAATCGCAGTGACAAAGTCACCATAGCCTTGAAGCGGTTCGCCTAATTGCTGTCCCTGCAGGTTCCATAAGCGAACCGTTTTATCCCAACTGCCGCTAGCGATCATCTGGCCATCGGGACTCATTGCAAGCGCGCTAATCCAGCCCGAATGTCCTCGAAACGGCTCCGTTAGGGGTTGCCCCTGCAAACTCCAGCGCTGAATCGTACCATCATTACTGCCACTCACCAGCGATCGCGCATCGGGGCTAAAGAGAACTGCTTTCACTTCATCGTGGTGCGGCAGGGGTTGTCCCACAGGGTTGCCTGCTTGATCCCACAGCCGCACTGTGTGATCGCGGCTACCGCTCGCCATCAGTTGACCATTGGGGCTAAAGGCGATCGTCGTTACGGACTCTGTGTGTCCATGTAGGGGTTTACCAAGCGGTTCACCGTGTAGTGTCCAGCGCTGGATCGTGCCATCATCACTGCCGCTAACAAGCGTTTGGCCGTCAGGACTAAAGCTCAGCGATGTCGCAACCGTTGACAATCCATAAATTTGTCGGATTGCCTGTCCCTGAAGATTCCATAAATGGATGGTCTTGTCAGCCCCCCCGGTGGCAATTAGTTGACCATCGGGGCTAACCACAGCCGGAACCACCACCGTACCGTATTGATCCTTCGCCGTCGCCGTTTCTGGAAAGACAGCCTCCTTGTAACCCTGCAGCGTAACTGTGACAAGCTGAGTCGGATCTTTCCAGACGCGCAGCATTCCATCTTCGCTCACGCTTAGTTTTGTCTGGCCTTGCTGCCCAAATGCAACCACCTCAACGCGCTGTTGGGATGCTATGGAGTCATGCGAGAAAACCTGCTCTGCAGTGTAGTTTTGCGGGTGCCAGAGCCTCACCGTGTCATCATTCGCGCCACTCACAAGGGTCTGGCCATCGGCACTTATTGCAACTGCTGTCACCCAGGCGGTATGTCCTCTTAATGGTGCCCCCAGTTCCTGTCCTTGCCAGTTCCATTGCCTTACAGTATTGTCTTGCCCACCGCTGACGATCCGGCGACCATCACGACTCACCGCTAGAGAGGTGACGGCATCCTGGTGTCCTTGAAAGGGATCGCCCAACGCTTGACCCTGACGATTCCAGAGACGGATCGTTTGATCTTTACTGCCACTAACAATGGTCTGCCCGCTGGGACTAAAAGCAACCGCTGTGACGGCTTGCTTATGGCCTCTAAACGGCTGGCTGACAGCTTCGCCTGTCAGATTAGAGAGCCAGAGCACATCTGCTTCACTGCCGCTGGCGATCGTCCGACCATCGGGACTAAAGGCAACCGCGGTTACAGGTGCCGCGTGGCGATTGAATGGTTTTCCAATTGGTTGCCCCTGTAGCGACCATAGCCGGACGGTCTGGTCTTTACTGCCACTCGCGATCGTGTATCCATTAGGGCTAAACGCAACCGCTAAAACCCCGTCGGTGTGTCCCTTAAAAACCCTGCTAGTGCGGCTTTGCACATCCCACAGGCGTAACGTTCCATCAGCACTGCCACTGACGACATAGTGACTATCCGGGCTAACAGCAACCGCCGTCACGCCATCCGTATGGCCTTTCAGCGGGTCGCCGATCGCCTGCCCGTCGCGTGTCCAGAGACGTAGCGTTTGATCATCGCTACCGCTAACAATAAACTGGCCGTTGGGACTAATGGCGACCGCATTCACAACATCCGTATGCCCCTGCAGCACCGCTTGCTCCTGGTTGAGTTCGATCGCGCTCAAAAGGCTGGACTGTAACGGATCTAGCACTTGCCCCGTTAACAATCGTCGACTTAAATTCAGACCAGTAGCTTGCAGCGCCAAGAATAAACCCCCGACTGGTTGGGTAGACAGCAAATTTCTTGACTCCGCCGCTTTTTCTCGCAGTGTGGCTAGGGTCGATTCTTGGAATGTCAATGCGGCAAGGCCAGCAACAATCACGAAACCCAATCCTAGACTCGCGAGTGCAATGCGTTGACGTTTGATTTCTGCCCGTTGCCGGAGCATTTCCGCTTGATGACTCGTATCGAGATAGGTTCGCTGTAGCTCAGTTGGTTTGGGGTCTTTAGCAAAGCTCTGTACAAGCCACTGCTCGGCACTTTGGAGATCGCTACCGCGCAACAAATAGCTTTCATTCTGTCCTTGCTGCTGCCACTCAATCGCACGTTGCAAAAGCCTTGTATGCGCCCGGACATGGTCCAAGTCGGTATCAATCGCGGTCAGCAATGCTTGGAACGCTTGCTCAAAAGAATCTTGCTCCCGAAAGAAGAGCCAATTGTGCTTTGATACCGCTGGATGCACCTGTTGCGGGTCAAAGCCCTCACGCCGCACGATCGGCACCAGGCGTTTATTGTGCGCTACGGCATGGTCAATTTCTTCTCGACAGACGGCTGAAGCCACCGAATCAGGACTGATGACAAACACAAACGCATTCGCGGCTTCAATGCCACGCTGAATTTCCAGCCACCAATCCGCCGTGAGTGGAATATCCTCCCAATCTACCCAGCTATCGCGATCGTGAGTTTGCAAAGCCCCGTGCAGTGTTTGCACAAACACCTTGTCTTTTCGCGAGTAGGAGATGAAAACGTCACTCATACAACTCTCTCTAACGACGCTGTGTGGATTCTAAAGCAGGCAAAGCAAACACGATAATTAGTCTCAGGCCGCTGCTGTAAGTCTCTATTAACTACACTTCAAGGCAGACTGGTTCGCAAGGTTGACGAACATCAGACGGCCTTAAAAGCCATGCAGCGTTAAATTGCCCATCCTGATTCAGGGCCCTTTGTCATGCTCCAAATGGCCCTGACCACGTTAGATTTGCAGAGCGGCCTTTAATGATCACTCGACCCGGTCAACGGCATGGATTTGTCAGTTTGATCCTCTCGAAACGTAACCAACCCACGCGATCCCCATCAGCTACCCCAGTCAGTTCGGCTGCGAGATGCGACAACGACTTCCCAAAAGAGTTAAAACATTGGACATAAGGGTGCACTCTAACATTAGGAGCACACACAGGCGATTTGTAAAGGTAAATGTAGCAAGTGAAAATTCTGTGACAGGTGACTGTTAAAAATTTTAGTCGAGAAATAATTGGAAAAATTCTGAATGCGTCAATAAACAATAATCATTATAAATGGGTAGAGCGGTAATCGATAAGTAACCAGGCGGACGCGATCGTGGTTCAAAATAGCTGATTTCAACACCTCCAAAAACTGATTCCTCTCCCATTCATTCTCGCGGGTCTTTTATCCGGTAACGGGTGGGCACAATGGAGTGACTAATATCCGTAGACTGTAGGGCGAGGGCTGCCGTTAATCGATGAACAAGAAGACTGAAATGCTGACAGACGATCGACACACAGTTTTGGTCATTGATGATTCTGCTGAAGATCGAGCCACGTACTGTCGCTACTTACAGCATTGGTCTTCTCATCACTATCAGGTTCGAGAAGCGCACTCGGCGCTGGCAGGGTTAGACCTTTACCAGCGC
>JAJPKC010000429.1 GCA_021323955.1 Oscillatoriales cyanobacterium Centralia_MAG_596
CTGCGGATCTCTTTATCGTTGCCCGTTTGACTAATTAACGCCAAACTCTCCCGGATCTGGGCAATGTTCATCTCGCTTGGATCGAGCGACGTTTGAGCAATGTCAAGCGGCGTTCGTGGTAGCTGAATCTGCTGTTGGGCAAATCGGATAATGTTGCGGTAGGAGCCATCGGGCGCGACAACGTAGATCGTGCCGTTGAAGAAATCCCAGGTTTCCTGATCAGCATTCCAGAGTGCCGACTCGGACGCGATGATTTGATTGAGACCACTTTGGGAGAAATCAAGGATGGTCAGCCCCTTCATCCGTCTGCCGTCAAATTGTTTGGCGTAGAAGATGCGGGATAAGGCTTTTTCCTTGTCGCCGTTGGGCTGGCGGAATTCGCGAAACTCCTGATAGAGAATATTTTGTTCGCGAAACGTTGGCTCTTTCTTATTCAGCGCAATATCGAGCGTTTGTGCGGCTTGACGGTTGGCAGCGGGGACGATCGCTTCATTGAACGCGAACGTAATGCCTGTAACGATTAACCCAAGCACGATCGCTGGCATCACCAGGCGATAAATGCTGACTCCACAGCTACGCAGTGCAATCAGTTCACTGTCGCTAGAGAGTCGGCCATAGACCGTCAGGCAAGACAACAGCATCGACATGGGAAATGAAAGCCCAATGAAGTAGGGCAGCTTGAGTAGAAAGACCTGGATTGCGATCGAGATGGGCAATCCAGCTTCAGTGACGCGCCGCACCAGATCAAACAACACGCCGATCGCGACCCCAATCGACGAAAACGCGCCCACCCCAAACAGAAATGGCATGATCAGTTCGCTAGCAATGTAGCGATCCATGACGGTGAAAATAGCCGCCAGCCAACCGAATGGTCGGAACGGAGGCGGATTGGCAGTGGAAGATGAAGCCATAACAATGAAGGGATTATGCGTTGTTGATGCGGCGTTTTGGGAGTAGTCAGTGGTTAGTCGTCAGGCGTCAGACTTAAAAGGGTTACCAGGCCAGAAACTCTCATCGTTAGCCACTAACGACTAATCAACCAACCGCGAATCGCGCTCGAAGCTCCTATCCTGATCTTTCAACCCTATGGCTGGAAATTGTCCCCTAGATAATACTGCCGTACAAGCGGATTGCTGTAGAGTTCTTCCGAGCTACCCGAAGCCAAAATTTGGCCATCGCGCATGATGTATGCCCGATCGGTGATTGCCAGCGTTTCACGAACGTTGTGGTCGGTGATCAGAATGCCGATCTGACGATCGCGGAGTCCGGCAACGATTTGTTGAATCTCCGCGACGGCGATCGGGTCAACCCCCGCGAAGGGTTCATCCAGCAGCAAAAACTTCGGGCCACTGGGACCGGCTGCCAGCGCTCTTGCCAGTTCTGTTCGCCGACGTTCCCCTCCCGATACCTGAGCACCCAGAGTATGTGCCACCTTTTCCAGCCGAAATTCCTGGAGCAGGTAATGCAGGCGATCGTTCCACTCCTGACGGGGTACGTTGGACTGTTCCATCACCAGCAAAATATTTTCCTGTACCGTTAGATAACGAAAAATGCTGGCTTCCTGGGCCAGGTAGCCGATGCCCAGCCGTGCCCGTCGGTGAATTGGAAATGTTGTGATTTCGGTGTCATTCAGCCAAACCCGCCCTTGATTTGGTTTTTCTAATCCCGTAGCGATATAAAAGGTCGTTGTTTTACCGGCTCCATTCGGGCCTAGCAGACCCACAACCTCCCCCTGAGCGACAGAAAGACTGACACGGCTTACAACAGCACGTGCACCATAGGACTTATGAACATTCTCAAGCGCGATCTTCAACAGTCCACTCCTGGCGGGGTCGAGTTAAGAAATACAAAGCTGACGATGATCTTACCCTGTATCCGCGATCGATGGCTCAGCGGGGACTGGAAGCAGGCGGGTTGGAGAGGGGTGGCGCGAGGTCAGATCTTTGGGGCGTTGATCGACCATTTGAATTGGACGGAGAGAATTGGGACTGGGGACTAAAGGGCGCAGGGTTTGGGGATGGCGTCGGGGTGGGAGTCGCGTCGGGCACCAAGTAGATCGATTCAACTTGCTTTGGTGCGTCTGGTAGCGCGACAAATTTACCTTCGTCAATCAAATAGGTGACCGTTTCGCCCCTCAGGCTGTTTCCTTTCTGCAAAACATACACATTCCCGCTCAGCACAATTCGCCGTTCACGACTAAAGTATTGCGCCTGAGCCGATGTCGCCTGAATTTGCCGTGCCGGATAGTTGATCTGGACATTACCACGGGCGGTAATGACCCCTGTTTTGGAATTTGCTTCTTGCACATCCGATCGCAGCGTAAGTGCCTGTCCGGCCTCCGTTTGGGCTCTAGCTGGTGCGTCAACCAGTCCAAGATTTGACACGCTATCGAGCAGCAGGGCGGATGCGAGGGCGACCGGAAGGACGAGCGCTAGTTTGAAGGGTGTGAAATAAATGCGGCGGGAACGGAAAGAAGACATCATGAGACAAAAACTCGGCAGTGGCAATAAAGGCAGACGATAACAGCGCGGGCAGATCTTCTTCAGTAGTGTACTCAATCCTGCCTCAATCTAGAGTGAATTCTCGACCAGGGAAACGCACTGGAAAAAACAATTCTTTAGGAACCTGGATAATGCTAAGCACCAAAGTTACCATCGCGGCACAGCGCTCCGCGTCCTCTGAATAGTTGGATTGTGAGTAGCTGGATTGTGAATAGTTGGATTGCGCGCCCATTGATAGATTCAGGTCATACACAGTGTACGACTGTTGCTGGTCTCAAGAAGTTTCACCTGGATACTTCTACAGTCGGGGCCGATCGATCTCCGGTCAGTTGGATCAGGGAGCAACTTTTCGCAACGTTGGTATCGTCAATGGCGGGTGCGAATTGGTGTCAGAGGGGGCGATCGCGGCTTCACTCGCATCCGGCAACGCCACCTCTGGCGTCTGCGTCAAGCCAAGCTGCTGCATGACCATCGCCACCGCTTCTGGCCCTGTTTGCTGCAGGGTCGTGAGCAAGTGAAACGCGTCTGCTTGAAATTGCTCAACATCAATTTCGGCATAGGTTGGCTGATAGCCTCGGAGACGATTTGTGCCTTCACCCAGCAAAATAACCGCTCCACGCCAGTTTTGGTTGCTCAAGTGGTAGAGCGCAACCGCAACCTGCAAAATACCTTGATAGAACTTTTTGTCTGGTTCTACCGCTTCCATCCAAAGTGCTTCCAGCGTGTCATGGCAGGCATAAAACTCGCGCTGGTTAAACTGCTCGACTCCCTGCCAGAATGCGTCTGGTAATTCTGTCATCAGTTTTTTTGATTTTGGGCTGGCCCATTAGCGACAGCACAATCAAACGGCTAACGTTCTGCAACAATGTACAGCTGGTTAACCGTCGCCGTTAACCTTCCCGCTTATCATGCAATACGCTTGAATTATAACCGTCGCCGTTTCAATGTGTGACAGAAGCGAGTCAGACAGTTGACCCAGGATTCGGTATTTGATTGCTGCGCTGCTGGCTGAGGGTTCTGACTGGCGCTGGCTTGAGCGACTCGCGATCGCTGGGATTAACGGCGCTCGATCGCCCAGACTGCAGTACTTTTCCCAATGCTAGCGGGCGGTTGGGGTAGCGTCGCGGACGGGGCTAACTTAACGTTGAATGGACTGAATGGCACTGTCCTGCAATAGCTTACGCTCTGTCGCATCGATCGCCACGCTGTTCAATAGCGAGAGGCGAAGGGCTTGCAGTTTAGTGGTATCGGCAGGCGTGATGAAGGCTGTTTTGAGCACGTCGTACCAGAGATTGGCCTGGGCATAAAGTCTGGCCTTTTCAACGCGATCGGAGGTCTGCGCGAGCTGTCGCTGGAGTTGGGGCTGCATAGGCACAACCTCGACCACGGACTCGGCAAACAGATTGCTTGAAGGGCGATTGGAGTCGCAGACTAGCTCAACCTGCCAGCGGTACCGTTTACCCACCATCAGTTCTGGCATGGCTGTCGTTGGTGACAGCACCATGATGCCGGGAGTACTCCGCAGGCGATCGTCCTTGATTTCTTTGATCAGCGTGAACCGTGCCTCCGACTGAGCACTATCACCGGGTTCTTGCTCATAAAGCCGAAACTCCAATGGCAGTGGCTCTGCATCCCGCACAAACCAGGCAAAGGTTGGGCGCGTCGATACGGTCTGTCCCTGTTGACCATTGGGCGTCAGCAAAATTAAAGCTGGAACCTGTGACTGGACGGGCATCGCACTGGTGCCACACCCCCTGCCGCCCGATGACCGACCGCTCGTTGGTGCTTTATCCCCCCCATCGGCTAACCCGATCGCGGGCATCAAGCAAAGCCCTAAAACAGCGCCTGCTACCAGGCCAGTGGCGGTCTGTTTGCTAAAAACGGAGATGCAATGATTCATGACTTTACCCAGGAACGCTAGGACTATTAAAGCCTACGAAAAGGGCGCAGCACTGACTTAAATGGGTGAGAGAGCTTCCACCAGGGCTGTGAACGGCACCAGGTGAGTTCGCAAACGACCCCATGAGGAGAATGAGAACAGCGCTGAAATCGACCTTTAAGAGACCTTGCCAGCTCTCTTGCTTGAGCCGTTCCCCGTCCTTCCCGGGCATTAAAAGGTTCAGGTAGAGAGCTGATTCCATTATCGATTACCTTTAGCGTATACCAAGTTTTCTCCCGTCGGCAGATTACATCCAGGCAACTGGCATTGGTGGCGTGGTTGCCAACGTTGCAGAGTGCTTCCTGGAGAAAGATGCAGAGTGCTTGCTTCTGGTCAGCCGACAGGGGGCAGTCACACAGGGGCGTAAAGTCAGGCGGAATAAACGTCCGAATGGAATTAAAGCCAGGCAGGTCGCGTTTTAACGTGTTGTCATAAATCTGATACAGCAGTTCATGAATCGGGGTTTGGACATAGCTGCGATCGCCCGTCAATATGGCCTCATGCATCGATTCATACACTGACCGCAGTTCCTGGTTCAGGTTTTGTAGCTGCGATCGCATGTGTTCCGGGGGTAAGTCGTCCAGGCTTCGGAGCATCGCTGCCAGGGTTTGCAGTGGCCCATTATGGACGGCGTCATAAGTGCGTCTGAGGGTTAAGCTGCGCTGTTCGAGCAATAATCGGGCATCGCGATCAAATAGGGATGTCGTCAAGCCAGCCGCACACAGCGCTAACAGCGACGGCACCACCGGCACCCACCAGCCGACGATCACCAACCCGTAGCTCAGCAAAATTAAGATGGCACTGCTACCAGCCAGTACCAGCAGCGTTTTCCAGGGGGATCGCAACAGTAATCCCGAAATAATGCCGCCAGTACCCCAGAGTAAAATCCACAGGTATTCTGCCCCTTCTGGCCACGCGAGCAGCAGCGGTCGTCGATCGAGCACCGCACTGATGATCTGACTCGTCGAGTGGGCATGATTTTCAATGCCATACAGCAATTGAAACTGGTTATCTGAATCAATGGTGTTCGCTAGCAGTCCCCCTTTCGTCGCAGAAGTCATAACCGTGTCATTGAGACTGTTAGACGCCGTGATGCCAACGAGGACAATCCGATCGCGGATCGTCTCTGGACTGACTTTGCCCTCCAGCACATTGGTCATGGACACCACAGGAAAGGGGTTGGGATTGCTGCGAAAATTAATCAAAATCTGGTTGCCACCAGAGGCCGCCCGGACGTAGCCGCCAGTATTTTCTCTAAAGCGTGGCAGTTCAAACGACCCAAACCGGATTGGGGCACTGGCGCGATCGCCCTGCTGGAATGCAAAGCCCCTCGCCCGTAAATAGCGCTCAGCGAGACGCAGCGACAGCGAGTATTTAATGTTTCCAGCATCCGATTCGGTTGCCAGCAAACAGCGTCGTAGTTTGCCGTCCGAGTCCAAAATGATGTCAGCCAGTCCCACGCGGTCAGGCGGTAATTCTGGTGGTGGCTTTACCCTCAGGGCCACGGCGGAACCGGCCTCGGCCTCAATCCCAACCAGGTTGGCGTTGGCCTGGAAGACACGCGCCAGTTCTGCCCGGTTAGGGTCAGTTGTGCCATCCCGAAACAGATCAAACCCGATCGCTGCGGGATGATAGCTTTCCAGGGTCTCTAGCAGCCTTGCTAGTGCCGGGTCAGGAATGGGATACTTCCCAATTGCGCGAATGTCTGTCTCGTCAATGCCAACAATCACAATGCGCGGATCGGGTGACTCCATTGGGCGCGATCGCAGGAAGCTGTCAAACGCGCCCCATTCCAAAACCTGCAGTGAGCCAGTCAGCCGCGCGATCGTGACAAAGCTGATTACTGCTAACCCTGGCAGTACCCCCGCGCGCCACACCCTGGTTTGCTGCCTGACCTGTGCCCAGAACCCAGCGTTCACTTTGATTTCCATCCCAATAGATAGCAGCAGAAGTTTGACAACGAGGTGTCAGACAGTAGATGGCTGGCAAACGCTCAGAGTCCCAGTGCAGGGGTGCTGTAAGCGTCTCACACGCTAAGTATGAGTAATGTAAATTTATCGCAAAAGGTATAATAATCAAATGCAATATACACCGCCCAGATGATTCATCCGATCGGGTGAATTTGGACGTCTGACCACACGTTAGCCTCTCGCCTTTAATTGAGCAGGCCCAATTTTCGAGCAGCGATCGCAATTTGAATGCGTAAGTCTTTGTCCGGTTCATCGTAGACACCCAGCGCATCCTGTAGCCGCACCCAGTAGTTTCGCACCGTGCGATCGCTCACCTGCATTCGTTCCGCGATGGCCTTGTCTGTGAGCGCCTCTTGAAATTTCAACGCCAGTACCTCCAACCAGCGGCGATCGAACTCTGAGCGCGATCGCAGCTCAGGCGGTAAGTAGATCGACCCGCGCAGCGCAAAGTCTACCAGTCGCACCATTTCGCGGATGGGCAGCGACTTGTCCATTGCGGCAAAACCGCCTTCATAGGCATTGATCATGGGCTTAAGCTGTACCAGCGGTTTGATGTTTGTACTCAGCACCACAATGTTTGGAGCCAGTTTGCTCTCAATTAATGCCTTCAGGAATTGAATACCCACTTCAGCACTTGCAGGCGTACAGGGATTTTGAGGCACACTCAGATCCAGTACGACCAGCGTTGGATGATAGCAGCGAATCTGTGTCTGAGCTGTTTGGACATCCTGCGCCGTGAAAATTTGGGCACCCGAATAGACCCGCTTCAACGCAGGCACCGTCCCTTCTAAAATCGCCTCGTGGTCATCCACCACCAGAAACGTTTGGGCCGTTGAGTCGACCAACGTTCGGTTCATCGTTTACCCCCACATGATGATTGTCTATGAGCACGATTAGCGCCGCTAATGGGCTTCATCAGCAAATGCTACCAGTAACCCGAACGGGTGATACCAGAGTTGTTGCTAGAATCATGTACTGAATCTTGAATAGCGTCTTGCGCCGTTGGTACTGCCCAAATTTTATGCCAGGGTTTTCAGTAAGACTCCTTTCCTGTAATCTAATCAGTCTGCTATTGAAGACGATATTATGTCAGCAAAATCGTTTCTGCGTAAACAAACTTCCCGAGTAATTGGCCTGACGCTACTCCTCGGGTTGGCTGTGCCACAACTCGTCGATGCCCGCCCTTTCACCAGCAATAAGGCAGACAGTGATGACAAGGTAACCGAGTTGCTCAAGGAAGGGCGAAAGCTGACTGATGCGGGCAACGTGCCTGAGGCGATCGCGATTTATCAGCAAGCCGCAGAGCTGGACAACAAAAATCCCAAGATCTTTTCGGGCATCGGTTTTTTACAGGCCAACCAGGGAAATTTTCGAGAGGCCATTGCGGCCTATGAGCAGGCGATTGCCCTCGACCCGAAAAATGCTGACTTCTACTATGCGCTGGGCTATAGCCAGGCCAATCTTGGCAATAATGATGATGCGATCGCGGCCTACCGTCAGGCGACCATTTATAACCCCCGTCACATTAACGCGCAGCTTGGCCTGGGCGTTGTGCTGGCCCGCGAGAAACGCTACGGCGAAGCCCTGAGCGCTTATCAACGCGTCGCGGCTTTGGAACCGCGCAATTACAAGTCGTACGAGTTAATGGGGATGCTGTTTTTGCAGCAAGAACGCCCGCAAGACGCGATCGCGCCGTTGTTCAAAGCAGCCCGGTTTGCGCCCCGGCAAGGAAGCATTCAGGTTAGCCTCGGTGCGGCCCTGCTGGATGCAGGCAACCGGGAACGCGGGATCGCCGCCTTGCAGCGAGCCACCCAGCTCGAGCCACGCAATCCCGCACTCCAGCTCCAGATTGGCAAAATTTTGCAGGCAAAGGGACAGTACGAAAACGCCATCAAAGCCTATCAGCGGGCAGCCGCGCTGAAGCCCGACATGAGCGAAGCGCAAAGCGCGATCGGCGATATTTACATGGAAAAGCAAGACTATCTGGCGGCAGTGGTTTCCTACCGCCAGTACGTGGCTACCGAGCCGCAAAACCCAGACGCCTACTACAAGCTTGGCAAAGCCTTGAAAGGGCAGGATCGCAAAGAGGAGGCGATCGACGCCCTAGAACAGGCTAAGCGCCTCTATCAGGCTCAGAGCAAGACAGACAACCTCAAAGACATCGACAACCTGCTGCATGACCTAAAAAAAGGCAAACGGTGAGAGTAACGGCGAGTCATTAGTCAATCGTCAGTCAATCGTCGTGGTCAACCAGGCTGTGGCAGGGGATAAGGGCACAGAAACGCGACGCAAGTAGGGACACTGTAACTGGAAGCGCGTCGGTTGACCCCTCACGCGCCACGTTGACGCAGGATAAACTCCGCGATCGCCAGATCCATCGGTGTCGTCACTTTCAAATTGCTCTCTTCCCCAGGCACAATTTTGACGGGCAGTTGGCATTGCTCAAACAGGGCGGCATCATCGGTGACTTCCCACCCTAACCGCAGCCCCTCGTGATGACAGCGCAACAGACGTTCTACGTTAAAGCCCTGGGGCGTCTGCGCGGCCCAGAGATGCCGACGATCGGGCGTACTGCGAATGATCTGTGTCGTCGGATCGACCACTTTAATCGTGTCTTTGACCGGGACAGCCGCGATTAATCCGGGACAGTTCATGATTTCCTGGGCACAGCGATCAATCAGATCGGGCGTGACTAAACAGCGCGCGCCATCATGAATTAAGACCCGTTCTGCCACCGCAGGTAACGCCTGTAAGCCCTTATATACTGATTCCTGACGAGTTGCGCCACCGGGGATGAAGTGCAGCATTTTCGTCATTCCCAGACTCACAACAATTTCTTTGAATTCAGGAAAGTCATCTGGTTGACCAATCACGCCAATCCAGCGCACCGATCGCGAAGCTTTGACAGCCGCTAGCGTCCAGGCGAGTAGTGGTCTGTCCAGCAGAGGGAGTAGCAGCTTGTTTCGGCTGCTCCCCATACGACGGCCCGATCCAGCCGCTGGAATCAAAAGATACACAGTATGCCTCTAAAAAAGTTAATGGTTCATTAGCGCGTGACTTCACTCATCTTTCAGGAACACGAACGAGTTTCAGGAACACCGACGAACGGTGGTACGCTTACAGGGGATGTATGGGGTCACAGTGCGATCGGGTTATGTTGCTCAAGATGGGGTTGCATTTTGCGGTTATCGGGGACGCTACCTATACCGCCTCCTCCGAAAATCCAACCATCCGTTTGAACCACGATCGGCGATCGTACTCAACGGCCAGCGTTTCAAATTATGAGCGTTGGTGACGTACATGACGCAAAACTTTCCTGTATCTTCTTTTAGAATTAATAGCGAATTAGCGTAAAGAATTATTATGCGAATCGTAGCCCTCGTTCCCGGCGGAATCGGCGACCAACTTTTATTCTTCCCCACCCTGGATGGTCTGAGGCAGGCTTATCCAAAAGCCCAGATTGACGTGGTTGTTGAACCCAGGGCAAAGGATGCTTACCGCGTATCCAAGTCAGTCCATGACACAATTCTGTTTGATTTTAAGGGGCGTAACAGTCTGGCAGATCTAGGCAACCTGCTGGGATCGATTCGCGAACGAGAATACGAGATTGTGCTCTCCCTGGGGCGGCGCTGGACGGTCGGTCTGCTGTTGTGGTTAACCGGCATTCCCACGCGCGTTGGCTATGCGGGCAGCCCTGGACAGGTGTTTTTAACCAACCCAGCGCCATTGAAGCAAGACCAGTACGCCGCGCAGATGTATCACGATCTGCTGCGGGGACTGGCTATCAATACGCCTTGCCCTGATCTGGCCGTTAGTGTTCCCCAGAAAGACCTGGATTGGGCAGACGCAGAACGCAAGCGATTGGGTATTCAAAGTAGTGGCTATGTGCTGATTCACGGTGGCTCCAGCCAGTTGGCCAAAGCAAAGGGCATCAACAAGATCTACCCTGTCGAAAGCTGGCAGGGGATTATCCAGGACTTCGAGCAACGCCAGCCCGATCTGCCGATCGTGCTGATTAAAGGCCCTGAAGACGAAGAGTTTGTGACTGCGCTTACTACCCTCAGCCCAAAACTCAAGATCACCGCACCCGCTGACATCGGTAAACTGGCGGCAATGATCGCGGGTGCCAATCTCATGCTGTGTACCGACAGCGCCCCTATGCATTTAGCCGTAGCCGTCAAGACTTACACGCTGGCGCTCTTTGGCCCGACCGATCCCAAAAAACTGCTGCCCGACAGTAATCGGTTCATTGGCATTAAGTCTCTGACGGGCAAAATTGCGGACATTTCGCCGCAAACTGTATTGGAGAAAGTGTGGGGCAAATAGCGCGTGACCAGATCAGCCGTTTTTCTCGATCGCGATGGTGTCCTTAATCAGGAAGTGGGCTACATTCACAACGTTGAGGATCTGAACTTGATTCCAGGCGTGGCGCACGCGGTGAAACGCTTGAACCAGGCGGGCATTTTTTGTTGTCTCGTATCCAATCAATCGGGGCCAGCCCGGGGCTACTATCCCGCCAGCCATGTGGAGGCACTCCACGATCGCCTTTGCCACCTGCTGCAAACCGAGGCCGTCGCCCACCTGGACGCGCTCTACTATTGCCCTTACCTGAGTGGGCCTGAAGGTGGGACACAACCGGAGTACACCCGCTGGAGCACATGGCGTAAACCCAACACGGGAATGCTCGTGGCTGCCGCCTGGGATCACGATTTGCACCTCGGTCACAGTTTTATGGTGGGCGATAAGGCAACCGATGTGGATATGGCCCATAACGCTGGCTGTACTGGAATTTTGGTGCAAACGGGGTTCGGCGATCGCGTTTTGAGTGGCGACTATCAGCACCACACCCGCCCCGACTTTATTGCCGCCGATTTGCCCACGGCAACGGACTGGATTTTGCAGCGGGTGGCCCAGTTCTAGACGGAGGCATCTGCCTGTGCTGTCTGGCGCGTCTATCCTGCCCGTAGTGGGTCAGTGGTTACCGTCTGCTGTTTCGGTTGTCTTCTACCGCCCGATCCGCATTTCAAGATGTAACGTGGAAGTATAGATGGCACTCAAGAAGGGCTGTACACGTGTATGAGCACGATTGAACAATCGCGGCAAACGGTGTATGCAGAGAATGACCGATCGCTCGACACGCTGATTCGTGCCATTACCCTGTCGCAGCATCAGTTTGCGTTAATTCTGGTGCGCTGCAACTACACTCGATTACGCAACTATCTCATGCAGCGCTTACGGGAGCGCTGTCCGCTGCATGTGCATGAATACACCCTCCCCGAAACCGCAACGACCCTCTACACCAAAATCCGAACCGAGATGAAGGATAGTGGGCAGGAGTGTGAAACGGACGCGGCAGGCACATTCCCGGCCCAAAGCGCTCCAGCACCGCAACGTCCGCTCCAGCGGCCAGCGCAAAACGTTGCCCCTTCCTGCCAACCGCCCAATGCGCTGATGATCTTTGGGCTGGAATCGGTCATGGCGATCGATCAGGTATTGGTGGCAACAAACCTTGTCCGCGAGGAACTCAGTAAGAAGTTTCCCTTTCCGCTGGTGCTGTGGGTGAACGATCGCGTGCTGGCAAAAATGGATCGGCTGGCTCCCGACTTAAAGAGTTGGGCAAGCAACACCGTCATTTCCTTTGATGTGGCTATTCCCGATGTGATCGAAGCGCTCCATCAGCATACCGATCGCCTGTTTGCCTCCCTCCTGGATGCTGGTGACGAACGGTTTTTGCCCAACTGGGCAGTGTTGCAACAGAGCGACACGACGATCTGGGGGACAAATTCACTCCGACGCACAGAGCTAGAGTTTGCCCTGGAGCGGATCATGACCAATGGTCGCACGCTTGATCCCGCCCTTCAGGCCAGTCTCGATTTTCTGCTGGGGCAAGATGCTCATGCGCAAGGACACCTTGAGACGGCCCGCGATTGCTATGAGCGCAGTCTGCAATTTTGGCGCGAAGAAAGTAAGCGCCAGCAAGCGCAAAAGCTCGCCGAAACCTTTGTCCTCTTGCCATCGGCGATCGAGCGTGCGGCCTGTGTGCTGGTCTACCTGGGGCTATGGTGGCGATCGCAGGCGATGCGACAACGCACGACTTATGCCTATGCCTGCCAGCAAGCGCGTAACTACTTTCGGCGCGGGTTAGAGGTGTTCGAGCAGGCCAACCGCCAGGATCTGGTCGCCCGCTTTATCATTCCGCAAGCCGAGGCACTGCAAAAGCTACAGCAGTGGCACGAGCTAGAGACAATGGCCAAACGGGCGCTGGTGCTGCACAAACTCTATGCTGACCCGGTGCGGCAGGCCCGCGACCACGGCTTTCTCGCAGAGGTGGCACTGGCAAGGTCTGACTGGGCAGAGGCACGGCAGCAGGTAGAAGCCGCCCTGCAAATCTTGACGGCAGCAGAGGCCGCGATCGATCACGCGGAGGAACCGATCAATCCGCACCTGGAATACAGTCTGGAAGTTGCGCGGCGCTATCATCAGGGTTGGTATTTGCTGTTGCTTGCTAAAGCTGAGGCGAAGCTGGGCCAGGTCACTGCGGCGATCGCCCATCTCGAAGCGGCACAGTCCCAGACCTACCCACCCGATGATCCCCAGCTATATATCGAAATCCTGCGGAAGCTGCGCGATCTGTATTTCGAGCAGGGACGCTATCTAGAAGCGTTTCGAACCAAACAGTCGCGACGGCTGCTCGAACACCAGTATGGCTTTCGGGCCTTTGTGGGTGCATTACGGCTGGAGCCGCAGCAGTCCTTACTGGCCTATTTTCCCAATCAAGCACCACCCGAACCGCCGCTGGCACAGGAGATCAAAGCGTCCAATCGGCAGCAGGATGTCGATCGCCTGGTCGCGCGGATGGCCCGCAATGATATTAAACTCACGGTCATTCATGGGCCTTCAGGCGTGGGCAAAAGCTCGATCGTGAATGCGGGTCTGGCACCTGCGCTAAAGGAACGGGTCATTGGCGATCAGGTTGCACTTCCCGTCCTGATTGATTTCTATAGTGGTTGGCAGACGGCGCTGGAAACTAAACTGGCGGCTGTAGTGGCGAATCCGCTGGCCAGTACTAGCAATCAGGAGTCAGCCGTCCAGCGTCAGAAGGGCGATGAACAGGGGGACATGGAACCGGAGGAACACCGCATCGAGGAATCGCTACCGCAAACCGTTCAACCGTTGATCTCTCCGCCATCGCTGCACCCCTCACCCGCTTCCCCTTCCCCCGTGATTGCGCAACTGCGGCGTGCCACAAACCTTAACCTTCTTCCCGTGCTCATCTTTGACCAGTTTGAGGAGTTTTTCTTCGTCCACGAAACGTTGCAGCAGCGCCATTTGTTTTACGAATTTTTGCGCGACTGCCTGAACCTTGATTTCGTCAAAGTTGTGCTCACGCTGCGAGAGGACTATCTCCACTACCTGCTGGAGTTTCAGCGCTTTGCCAGTCGGGATGGCACCAACCTGGACAGCATCAACGATATTCTAGGCAAGGACGTGCGCTATCCGTTGGGTGACTTTTCACCAGCCGATGCACGATCGATCATCAAGAGCCTGACCGATCGCGCGCAGTTTTACCTGGATGATGATTTGATTGAGGCGCTGGTCACCGACCTCGCTGGCGAACTGGGAGAAGTCCGACCGATCGAACTGCAGGCCGTCGGTGCTGAACTGCAGGCGGAGAACATCACGACGCTGGTAGACTACCGACAGAAAGGCCCCAAAGAAAAACTGGTGGCCCGCTCGATCGCCAATGTCATTGAGGACTGCGGCCCCGAAAATGAAGACACTGCCCGCATTATTCTATTTCTGCTGACCAACGAAAACGGCACCCGTCCCTTGAAGAGTCGGGACGACATCGAAACCGATCTGGTCGATCTGGGGCTGATCTCAGACATTGACAAACTTGACCTGGTGCTGGAGGTGCTGGTGGGTTCTGGGTTGCTATTTGTGGTGCCCGAAAGCCCCGTCGATCGCTACCAGTTGGTTCACGATTATCTGGTCGATCTGATTCGGCAACAGCAACAAACCGAACTCATTGCGGATCTGGCGCAAGCAGGCGACTACGAGGTCAATCTGGCGCTGCCAGAACCAGCAGTAAGACGACGACACATCAGTTTGCGGAAACGAACGGCCTTTCTCGAAGAAAAACTCAATCAGGCCCGCTTAATCAGAGCCATCTTAGAACTGGTGATCGTGACCTTTCTCGTTGTTGTGCTGACTGTGGCGTTCAATTTCAACGCCCGCATCCAGCCAGATACGCCCAACCACAAAAAAGTTGGCATTGAAGATACTCACATCTTTCACCAGTACATCTGCTTCATGTTTTGACCTCAATCAATTGCAGGTTGAGACCAAACGATTGCAGTAAGTGTCGTGATTGCTCAACTCGAAGCA
>JAJPKC010000362.1 GCA_021323955.1 Oscillatoriales cyanobacterium Centralia_MAG_596
CGCAGGGCAACATTTTCATCACCACCGGCACAAAGCTGTACTCCAACGATGGCAATGTGCTCATGACCGTGCTGAGTGATACCTGCGGGCGACACGATACATCTGGTGGCGCATGCAGTTGTGAAAGCAATTCGGTGCGCTTTGGGTTAGACAAGAAATGGCAGCACGCCTGTGTGGAGAACTTTCTTTATGCCCTGAAGGATTACGGCCTGGGCAAGCGAGATATGACGAGCAACATCAACTTTTTCATGAATGTACCCGTCAGCGAAGATGGGACGCTTGAAATTGTGGATGGCATTTCTGACCCTGGCAGTACAGTAGATCTACGCGCAGAGATGAACACGCTGGTGGTAATTTCCAACTGCCCGCAGATGAATAATCCGTGCAATGGCTACAATCCCACGCCGATTCAGCTCATCATCTGGGATGCGGTGTAAATCTATGAGGATGCAGCGGCGATCGCGTCGCTGCATCGTATGCTGAATCAATGCTGCTTTTTTCAGGATTCACGATGGGCAAACGGTTAAGGTCGATCGCACTCATTACGCTTGCCGCAACCCTGCTTTCATCCATCGGTCAAGCCAGTCCTTCTGGTGACGCGATCGAGCCAAAGTTAGGTTCTATGGTTTGCGTAGAGGGACACTACAATGCAGACCATAATGCCTTCATCTGTGACGCGACCAAACCGAAGTCAGAGACGATGGTTTGCTTTGATGGAAACCCGAATGCAGAGGGGACCTTCATCTGTAACCAGTTTATTGAGAGCCGACAGTGGCTGGAAAACGAGATTCGTAGAGACTCTAATCGTAGGTATAGGCGCGCTAAGACCCCTTCTCCCCCTGCTCGGAAGGCTCTTTTCACTTTGATTAGCTATGAGGATCTCTATGACGGACTCTATAATTACCTTGTAGTAGATGCCGATGGATGGGTTAGTAATGGACGTGTAGAAACTAGCGCACGTTGGCAATCGTGTAAGGGGTGCTGGGAGGGAAAGATTGATACGCAACAACTGATGCAGTTTGAGCAGCGGATTAACCAATTGACGCTTACACCTCAAGCTAAACGTCCTAAAGAGATTAATGGAAAGCGACACACAGTAATCCTTGTTCAGCAATATGGAGTCATTGAGCGCCGTGATTATATTGACGGTTTACCCTCCGACCTTAATCGGTTTGTTGAAGAGACAAGTTTTCTGGTGAAGGAAGCTACAGATAAAGCAGCGGTTGAACTGTTTCGTCGTGCTACACCGCACAAGTAAGTTGGTTGTTTAACTCAAGATGAGAGTCTTTTTGCTTGAAGCTCCGATGTTCTCCTCGGCAGTGAGGTGTTTTTCGCTTGCGATCGGAACGTTTTTGTGTAAAACGAGTATGTTCTCGTTTAAGGGTGGACGATTCCTGCTTTGAGGCAGAATGTTCCTGTTTGAAACTAGAGCACTCCTACTTTGAGTGAGACGATCCTTGCCCAAAGCTGGAACATTCCTATCTGAAATCAGAACATCCCTATTTGAAACAGGAGTGTTCCTGTTTCAAATAGGATGATTCCTGTTTAAGATGAGGAAAACTTATCTTTCGGTCGGAATGTTCTCGCTTCAAACAGGAATCGTCTCATCGAAAGCCGCAACGATCGCGTTTAAAATCAGAACGTTGCGATTTCAAACAAAAATAGTCTAAGTTTTTCTTAGAGTTTTGCAGCTCAAAGCAGGAACGTTGCTGTTTCAGATAAGAAAACTTGATGTCTGTGTCTCCCGCTTGCTGGTTGCGATCGCTCACCTCTCCGTCGGCGTGTGCGTATGCCACTCAGTTGCTTGCTCATAAGCGTAGGCAACCTGCAAGACCTGATCTTCACGCAAGACGTTGCCGATAATTTGCAGACCGATCGGTAATCCCTGTCCATCAAACCCGCACGGCACGCTAATGCCGGGTAATCCAGCCAGGTTAACGGGAATGGTCATCAGGTCAATTAGATACATGCTGAGGGGATCGGTAGTTTTGTCACCCGCTTTGAAGGCGGTCGTCGGTGCCGTCGGGCTGACCAACACATCCACCTGCTCAAACGCTTGCTCAAAGTCTTGCTTAATCAGCGTCCGGACTTTCTGTGCTTTGAGGTAGTACGCATCGTAATAGCCTGCTGATAGCGCATAGGTGCCAATCATAATGCGCCGTTTAACCTCGGCACCAAACCCTTCAGCACGCGTGCGGGTGTACATATCCATCAGGTTTTCGGCATCGGGAATGCGGGCACCGTACTTGACGCCATCGTAGCGGGCAAGATTGGCCGATGCTTCGGATGGCGCAATGATGTAGTACGCCGCAATGCCGTAGCGAAACCGAGGGCAGGAAATCTCGCGGATCTCAGCTCCCAGGCTTTTCAGCTGGTCGATCGCCGCGTTGACTGCTTTTTCCACTGCCGGATCAAGCCCCTCACCAAACGTCTCTCGAATGACGCCAACTTTCTTCCCTTTGAGGTCTGGGGTGAGAAATTGAGTGTAGTCGGGAATGGCAACCTTCAGGCTGGTGGAGTCTTTAGGGTCGTAGCCTGCGATCGTGTTCAGCAAAATAGCCGCGTCTTCTACCGATCGGGCAAAGGGGCCGATCTGATCCAGCGACGACGCAAACGCGACCAGACCATAGCGCGATACCAGGCCATAGGTAGGCTTTAGCCCCACGATGCCGCAAAATGAGGCAGGCTGACGAATCGATCCGCCGGTATCCGATCCCAGCGAAACCACACATTCTCCCGCGGCCACGGCTGCAGCCGAGCCACCGGATGAACCGCCAGGTACCCGTGTCGTGTCCCACGGGTTTGCCGTCTGCTGAAATGCCGAAGTTTCTGTAGAACCACCCATCGCAAACTCATCCAGGTTGGTCTTGCCCACTGTCACCGCGCCGACCTGGGCCAGTGCCTGGGTCACAGTCGATTCATATGGCGGCACAAAATTTTCCAGAATGCGCGAGGCGCAGGTCGTCGGAATACCCTTCGTGCAGAGGTTATCTTTGATGCCGATCGGAATTCCGGCCAGCAAGCCAATGTCATCCCCCGCCGCAATCCTGGCATCAACCTGCTTTGCCTGCGCCAATGCCTGCGCGGCAGTCACATGCAAGAAGCTATGGAGCGTCGGTTCCAATGCCTGAATTTGCTTGATCGCAGCCTGCGTAATTTCGACTGCCGATCGCTCCTTGCGCATGAGCTGCTGATGCAATTCGCGAATGGATGCCATGCTGTGACCTCTTTTAGTAATCTCTCAATCAAATGTCTCGATGCCCATCCCAGTATAGGGCGATCGCTGAAACAGACAGCGCGTGCGATCGGGGATCGACACCAATGAGGCTCTGTTATCGATCGCGGTCGCCGTGAGTGGCCCTCACCCCAGACGCTTCACCCGGCTCTCCCCAGCGCCTAAATTTAATTTTTATCCCGAACCCTGAGCCATAATGTTGACGAGCTGAAATCCCGCCGTCTCTCACCCGTCGCGTTCATGAATCATCCTTTTACCGTTAAGTTTCGTCTTGCATTCCTGATTCCCCTCGCGCTACTGACAATCAGCACCAATGTGTCTCCCACGATCGCCCAGAGTGACGTTTACAAACCAATTCCCATCACTCCTGGCAAAGTTATTGTGGACAAACTAAGCGATAAAGATATTCCCACAGGGCAGGGTGGGTTTGCGCGTGATTACGTGCTGCAGCTCCAGGAAGGCAACCAGCTGTCGATCGACCTCACCTCTGAGAACTTCGATACGATCGTGACACTCATCGCGGCTGATGGCTCTACCGTTGCCGAAAACGATGATGGCCCTGATGGCAGCACCAACTCACTGCTATTCACACGTATTACCAAAGCTGGCACCTACACCGTTCGCGTCCGCGCTTTTGGCGAACTGGCCGGGGGGAATTTCAAGCTTAAAGTCACGTTGCTGAAGCCCCTATAGCGCCCAATGGCCGTTCGCCTCACTGCTGACTGTTATAATCACCCTATACCCTGGTTAATCACGATAGCTGATCTGTCTTTGGGGCTGTAGCTCAGCAGGATAGAGCGACCGCCTCCTAAGCGGTAGGTCGAGGGTTCGAATCCCGCCAGTCCCGTTACCTCAACGATTCTGAGGCCATTCACAACACGCAGTTAGACGCTTGTTGACCATATCATTGCGATCGCAACGGCTACCACCGAGGTTTGGCATACTGTAGGAAGTCCTTTCTGCCATCACTCGACCATGCTGGGAACGTTTCAACAAAGTAGCATCCGCATTGAGATTGCCGCCCCAGAGCAGCGCCTGCGGGAAAGCCTGACTCACTGTAGTCAACTGCAAACGTGGCTATCGCCATTACGGCTCGATCAAGGGCTACCGACTGAGTTACAGGCTGGTTTAACGTTTACAAGCTGGGCCGGACCGATCGCAATCCGACAAACGGTTGACCAGATCCAACCGAACAGTCTGCGGCTATTGTTGAGTCAAGGCATCGATGGCTTTCATGAATGGTATTGGGGCGACGGCTGGGTGCAGTCTCGCTTAGAGGGCATTTCGCTGCTGCCGCTAAACCTGGCACAGACGGCCAGCTTGCTGCGGCTCCGGCAGTTTTTATCCCAGTCGCACTCTTAGGTAGCGAGGTGCAGTTCTCCGGGGATACAATCACGGAGAACAATCGGCATGGGATTGACGAGCGGCAACTGGCACACGGGAACTTGACTGCCCGGAATGCCTCAATAGTAAATAATGAAAACGATCTGACGGTGAAGGATGTATATGACAAAGTCGGTTCAGAGTTGGATGGTCGCTGCTGCACTGGCTGGAGCAGGCATCGCTGTTGCATTGGGTCTGAATGCGCGATCGGGTGCGACGCCCAGTGTCACAGCACCCAGTCGCCCTGCGGTTACAGTCGCGCAAGCACATGCGGCACCACCAGTGACTACAACGTCAAGTGCTGCCGCGATCGCCCTTGCCAAACATCTCAAGCAAGTCGGGGCCAAAATGTATGGTGCCTACTGGTGCCCTCATTGCCACGAGCAGCTGCAGCTATTTGGGCGCACAGCCGCGCAGCAGTTACCCTACACTGAATGTGCTGAAGATGGCAAAAATGCTCACCCGGCGCTTTGTGAGGCCGAAAAGGTTGAGGGCTACCCAACCTGGAAAATCAAGGGCAAGACCCTCCTGGGCACTCAGCCCCTGGCAGACCTGGCAACGGCTTCGGGCTATAAAGGATCACGTAAATTCTGATGCTCAGACACGAGCCAACCAGGAAATAGCGGTAAGATTCTGTAGTGGTCAGCCGTCAACGGGGCACTAACTGTTGACGGCTGGTCTAAACGATACTGCTATGGATCACGCTGAAGCCGAAGCACACAGCAAACTCTGAACAGTTGATCAAGTAACTCTCACGGGATTCCAAGAGTCACCCTACAGTTTGCCTACTCAAACAGTCACTAGACGATGCCTCACTACCAGATCTTCTAAGCGTCTGGCTTCAAGTTATTGCGCACCCGCAGCCGTACAGAGTTTGCGTGCGAATGTAACCCCTCAGCCGTAGCCAGCACATCCACTGCGCCCGCTACTCGTTGGAGGGCAGCGTGAGAATACTCGACTAAACTGGAGTGCTTAAGAAAGGTTTCGACACTCAGTGCAGACGCATAACGGGCAGAGCCGGAAGTAGGCAGCGTATGGTTCGGCCCGGCCAAATAGTCACCTACCGCTTCCGGGGTCGAATAGCCAAGAAAGATTGCGCCCGCGTGACGGATCTTTTCGATCAGCCCCCACGGGTCTTCAATTTCAAGCTCCAGGTGCTCAGGCGCAAACTCGTTGGAGAGTTCAGCCGCATCGGCCAGCGATTCGACCACCACCACCAGGCCATAGTGCGCGATCGCTTTTTCGGTGAGGAGCCGACGGGGGTGATCCACCAATTGCCGCTCGACTTCTTCAACCACCTTACGGGCCAACACCGAATCATCCGTAAGCAAAATTGCCGCTGCCATCTGATCATGTTCGGCCTGTGCCAGCATATCGGCAGCCACATGGGCGGGATTGGCCGCTTTATCGGCAATAATCAACACTTCCGATGGGCCAGCCAGCGAATCAATGCCCACCGTGCCATACACCAGCTTTTTCGCCAGGGTCACGTAGATATTGCCCGGGCCAGTAATCACATCAACTTTAGGAATGGTTTCCGTCCCATAGGCCAATGCCGCGATCGCCTGTGCTCCCCCAACGCGGTAAATTTCCTCCACCCCAGCCTCTTGCGCCGCCACCAGAACAGCAGGATTGATCATCTTCTCTGCACCTGGCGGCGTTACCATTACAATCCGGGGGACTTGCGCCACCTTCGCCGGAATCGCATTCATCAGCACCGTACTGGGGTAAGCAGCCTGCCCACCGGGAACGTAAAGCCCAGCCCGATCAACTGGCGTATAGCGCTTGCCGAGCACAACGTCGTCTTCCGCAAACTGTACCCAGCTCTTGGGTATCCGCTGGCGATGAAAGGATTCGATTTGGCGGCAGGCAAGCCGAATCGCATCCAGCAGGTCTTTCGACACCTGTTGATAGGCGGCGTCCAGCTCCGACCCACTCACGCGCAGGTCTTCTGACTTTAAAGTTAACTGGTCAAACTCTGATGTGTAGTGCAGCACCGCACGATCGCCTTGTCGTTTCACAGCCTGAAGCACTTCCCGTACCGTTGCTTCTTTGTGAACGACCTGATCATCGTGAGTGCGATCGCAGATCCGTCGCAGTTCAGTTCGTGCCTCAGACCGCTGAGTGATGATTCGCAGCATGGAGTAGGAATGCCAGTCTTAGGAATTGCCCAGTAAATACAGAAGCCGTCAGCATCGCGGGAACCCTGGATACGAAACGAATCTGTACTCGCTACTCTAGCTTAACCTGGATTTTTTGGGGATCGCGTTATCATGAAAAGGAGATGCTATAGTTATTTATCTAGCGTCAAGCACGTTTGTCTAAGTAACGTTCAATAGAAGGGTTTCCGAGATTTACTGTGGCTAATATCAAGTCTGCCATTAAGCGCGTCGAAATTGCAGAGCGCAACCGCCTACGCAACAAGAGTTACAAGTCAGCGGTCAAAACGTTGACTAAAAAGTATTTCGCCGTCGTCAGTAGTTACGCTGCGAATCCAACGCCTGAGCTTCAGCAAGAAATTCAGCAGCATATGTCGGCTGCTTACAGCAAGATCGACAAGGCTGTGAAGCGTGGCGCACTCCACCCCAACACGGGCGCACGGAAAAAGGCGCGAATTGCACGTGCTTTGAAAAAGCAAGAAGCACAGACGTCGGGCGCGTCGTAAAGGACTGGGTTCAAGCTGTCAAGCAGCGATCCCCACAGTCGTTGGGATCGCTGCTTGACATCGTCGATGCCCTCTAGCCTTTCATTCTGATGTTAGCTATGCAATTAGTCGATACCCACGTTCACATCAATTTTGATTCGTTTCAGGCCGATTTAGATGCGGTTGTTTTGCGGTGGCGTGAAGAGGGTATCGTCCGGTTGGTGCATTCGTGTGTTGAACCCGCTGAATTTCCAGTGATCCAGCAACTGGCGGATCGGATTCCGGAGCTGTCCTTTGCGGTTGGCCTGCATCCGCTGGACGTTCAGGAGCGATGGGGCTTGAGCACTGCTGACGAGATTCGGTCATTGGCCCGGTCGGATTCCCGGGTGGTGGCGATCGGCGAGACAGGGCTGGATTTTTTCAAGGCCAGCAACTACGAGCAGCAGCAGGAAGCGTTGACGGCACAGTTGGCGATTGCGCAGGCGCTTGATCTTCCTGTGATCATTCACTGTCGCGATGCGGCCAAACCGATGGCAGAACTGCTTCGTCGTTTCTGGGAGCAGCATGGAGCCGTCAAAGGCGTGATGCACTGCTGGGGCGGATCCGTGACGGAAACGCAGTGGTTTCTCGATCTGGGCTTCTACATCAGCTTCAGTGGTACCGTGACATTCCCAAAGGCAACGCAAATTCACGAATCGGCTCAGATGGTGCCGAGCGATCGCTTGCTGATTGAAACAGACTGCCCATTTCTGGCTCCTGTCCCCCGACGCGGCAAACGTAACGAACCAGCCTACGTCCGATATGTCGCCGAACAGATTGCTCGCCTCCGGCAGGTCGATCTGGATCAACTGGCAATGCAGACCACTCGAAATGCTTGCACTCTATTCAATTTAGCGCTACCGGCGCTGGTTTCTGCCGATACCGAATCGCTTCAGTTCGCGTCTCAGTAGTGGGATTGCAATAACACTGTTGACTCAGTCAACAATATTTGCTATTAAACAGCCCACAAAATGAGTTTCTCTAAGCCATAATGAATACAAGTCCGCCTATCGCATGATTACTCTACAGCCATTCAACGTTTTACCTACCACCAGCTTACTGCTTGCAACCCCTAAGCCGCTTGAGTAAGTTGTCTGCAGTTCACTTTTTGGATTTGCGCGATTGACTGCTAACGATGTCCGTTCCGCCCCTGCTATTGATCCCCTGGAGATTGCTCTGAACTGCCAACTGCGAACGTAACTGAATAACCTGCTTCTTGGGTTCTCACCAGAATCCAGGGTTTTTGTATTGACTTTTTTGTACAAACCACGTAAAATCTGGGACTCGCGCTGGGCGTGACCCCTTTCGAGGAGACGCATGACTGAGCAGACTTACACCCCCCCCGCTTTCACGTTACCAGACCTGGTTGAGATTCAGCGGGCTAGCTTCCGCTGGTTTCTTGAAGAAGGGCTTATTGAGGAACTGGATAGTTTCTCCCCTATTACGGACTACACCGGTAAGCTTGAGCTTCACTTTCTGGGCAAAGACTATAAGCTGAAACGCCCCAAGTATGACGTTGACGAAGCCAAGCGACGGGACAGCACCTACGCTGTTCAGATGTATGTACCGACCCGTTTGATTAACAAGGAAACGGGTGAAATTAAGGAGCAAGAGGTATTCATCGGCGATTTGCCGTTGATGACCGATCGCGGCACCTTTATCATCAACGGCGCTGAACGGGTCATTGTCAACCAGATTGTCCGTAGTCCTGGTGTGTACTACAAGTCAGAAACCGACAAGAACGGTCGCCGCACCTACAACGCGAGTCTGATTCCAAACCGAGGGGCATGGCTCAAGTTTGAGACCGATAAAAACGATCTGGTCTGGGTTCGTATCGACAAGACTCGGAAATTATCGGCCCAGGTGCTTTTGAAAGCGCTCGGCTTAAGTGATGGCGAAATTTTTGATGCGCTGCGTCACCCTGAATACTTCCAAAAAACGATCGAGAAAGAAGGTCAGTTTGGTGAAGAAGAAGCGTTGATGGAGCTGTATCGTAAGCTACGTCCGGGCGAACCACCGACGGTATCCGGTGGTCAACAGCTGCTCGATTCACGTTTCTTTGATCCCAAACGGTATGACCTGGGGAAAGTCGGTCGGTACAAGCTCAACAAAAAACTGCGGCTGAACGTGCCGGAACCGGTGCGGGTGCTGACACCGCAGGATATTCTGGCGTCGATCGACTACCTGATCAATCTGGAGTTCGATATCGGCAGCATTGACGACATCGACCACCTGGGCAATCGTCGGGTGCGATCGGTAGGTGAGCTACTGCAAAACCAGGTTCGTGTCGGCCTTAATCGATTGGAGCGGATTATCCGGGAGCGGATGACCGTATCAGATGCTGAATCGCTGACGCCTGCATCCCTGGTTAATCCCAAACCCCTGGTAGCAGCAATCAAGGAATTCTTTGGGTCTTCACAGCTCTCCCAGTTCATGGATCAAACCAATCCACTGGCTGAGCTGACCCACAAGCGCCGTCTCAGCGCGCTGGGGCCTGGTGGCCTCACGCGGGAGCGGGCGGGCTTCGCTGTTCGCGATATTCACCCCTCCCACTATGGACGCATCTGCCCGATCGAAACTCCAGAAGGTCCCAACGCTGGTCTGATTGGCTCCCTGGCTACCCACGCACGGGTGAATGCCTATGGCTTTATTGAGACGCCCTTCTATCCGGTTGAAAATGGGCGCGTCCTTAAGGATCGGCCGCCACAATATATGACGGCTGACGAAGAGGACGATCTGCGCGTAGCCGCGGGTGACGTCACCATGGACGAAGAAGGCAATATTCTGGGTGAATCGGTGCCTGTCCGGTACCGCCAGGAATTCACCACTACCACCCGTGACGAAGTGGACTACGTGGCGGTTTCGCCCGTGCAAATCATTTCGGTTGCAACCTCATTGATTCCATTTTTGGAGCATGACGATGCGAACCGAGCGCTGATGGGATCGAACATGCAGCGTCAGGCCGTGCCGCTCCTCCGACCCGAACGCCCATTAGTGGGTACGGGGTTGGAAGCTCAGGCAGCCCGTGACTCTGGGATGGTGATTGTCAGCCGCACTGATGGCGAGGTCACCTATGTATCTGCCGATCGCCTGCGCGTACGCAGCCCAGAAGGTCGCGAAATTGAGTATCAGCTCCAGAAGTACCAGCGATCGAACCAGGACACCTGCTTAAACCAGCGTCCGATCGTCTTTGTCGGCGACAAAGTGGTGACGGGGCAAGTACTGGCCGATGGCTCTGCGACCGAAAAGGGTGAGCTGGCCCTGGGTCAAAACATCCTGGTGGCCTATATGCCCTGGGAAGGTTACAACTACGAGGACGCAATCCTCATTAGTGAACGGTTGGTCTACGACGACACTTACACCTCCATTCACATTGAGAAGTTCGAAATCGAGGCGCGGCAAACAAAGCTGGGCCCCGAAGAAATTACGCGGGAAATTCCCAACGTGGGTGAAGACTCGCTGCGCCAGTTGGATGAAACGGGCATTATTCGAATTGGTGCCTGGGTCGAAGCCGGCGACATCCTTGTGGGTAAAGTCACCCCCAAAGGGGAATCGGATCAGCCGCCCGAAGAGAAACTGCTGCGGGCCATCTTTGGTGAAAAGGCGAGAGACGTTCGAGACAACTCTCTCCGCGTTCCCAACGGTGAAAAAGGTCGGGTTGTCGATGTGCGGGTGTTTACGCGTGAGCAGGGTGATGAGCTACCGCCTGGAGCCAATATGGTGGTGCGTGTCTACGTTGCCCAAAAGCGAAAAATCCAGGTCGGCGATAAGATGGCGGGCCGCCACGGCAACAAGGGCATTATTTCCCGCATTTTGCCGCTGGAAGATATGCCCTATTTGCCGGATGGGACTCCCGTTGATATTGTGTTGAACCCACTCGGGGTGCCCTCCCGGATGAACGTTGGGCAGGTGTACGAATGCCTGTTGGCCTGGGCCGGGGAGAATCTGGATGTGCGGTTTAAGGTTGTCCCATTCGACGAAATGCACGGTGAGGAAAAGTCTCGCGAAACAGTGCACAGCAAGTTGAATGAAGCCAGCGAGATCCTGGCGAAAGACTGGTTGTTTGACCCTGAAAACGCGGGCAAAACCGTGGTGTTTGATGGCCGGACGGGGGAACCGTTTGATCGCCCGATCACGGTTGGCAAAGCCTACATGCTGAAGCTGGTGCACCTGGTGGATGACAAGATCCATGCGCGCTCCACTGGTCCTTACTCGCTGGTGACCCAGCAACCGCTGGGCGGTAAAGCGCAACAGGGCGGCCAGCGCTTTGGTGAGATGGAAGTATGGGCACTGGAAGCGTTTGGTGCGGCCTACACCCTGCAAGAACTGCTCACTGTGAAGTCAGACGATATGCAGGGACGGAATGAAGCGCTCAACGCGATCGTGAAGGGTAAAGCCATTCCCCGACCAGGAACACCGGAATCGTTCAAGGTACTCATGCGTGAGCTGCAATCGCTATGTCTGGATGTCGCGGTGCATAAACTTGACACCCGTGAGGATGGAACGAGTCGTGACAGTGAGGTTGACCTGATGGCAGACGTCAGTAGCCGCCGTGCACCGTCTCGTCCAACCTATGAGTCCATTTCGCGGGATGAGATCGACGACAGCGACGAATAGCGGAGGGGTTGATTACGAGTGGTTGGTTGTGAGTCACTGTATGCGCTGACAGCCAACTACTGGTGCCACAACATGATCCTGCCGTTTTTTAGCAACTTTTCTGGTGTGCCCAAAGGGCTTTACAACCAAAAGCGAAAACCTGATAGAAGGAAAGATGACGATGCCAAAGCTAGAGCAGCGGTTTGACTATGTAAAGATTGGTCTGGCATCTCCAGAGCGGATTCGTCAGTGGGGCGAGCGAACCCTACCCAACGGACAAGTAGTCGGTGAAGTCACCAAACCGGAGACGATCAACTACCGGACGCTAAAGCCTGAAATGGACGGGTTGTTCTGCGAACGAATTTTTGGTCCCGCCAAGGACTGGGAATGTCATTGCGGGAAATACAAGCGCGTACGCCATCGGGGTATTGTGTGTGAGCGCTGTGGGGTAGAAGTGACGGAGTCACGGGTGCGGCGGCACCGCATGGGCTATATCAAGCTCGCTGCTCCCGTTGCCCACGTGTGGTATCTCAAGGGTATCCCCAGCTACATGGCAATTTTGTTGGACATGCCGCTCCGGGACGTGGAGCAAATTGTCTACTTCAACGCCTACGTGGTGCTGAATCCTGGGAATGCCGAGAATCTGACCTACAAGCAACTGCTGACAGAAGATCAGTGGATCGAGATTGAAGACGAGCTGTACAGCGAAGACTCTAAGCTGGCAGGAATTGAGGTCGGGATTGGCGCTGAAGCCCTCCAGCGATTGCTGCAGGACATCACGCTTGAAACCGAAGCAGAGCAGTTGCGTGAAGAAATTGCCACCTCCAAAGGACAAAAACGCGCCAAGCTAATTAAGCGCCTGCGAGTGATCGACAACTTCATCGCTACCGGCTCCAAGCCAGACTGGATGGTGCTTTCAGTGATTCCGGTCATTCCGCCCGATCTACGCCCGATGGTGCAACTTGATGGGGGACGGTTTGCAACGTCTGACCTGAATGACCTGTATCGCCGCGTGATCAACCGCAATAACCGTCTGGCTCGATTACAGGAAATTCTTGCCCCTGAAATCATCGTTCGAAACGAAAAGCGGATGCTCCAGGAGGCCGTCGACGCACTCATTGATAACGGTCGGCGCGGTCGTACGGTCGTTGGTGCGAACAATCGGCCACTCAAATCCCTGTCTGACATCATCGAAGGGAAACAGGGACGGTTCCGCCAAAACCTGCTGGGTAAGCGGGTGGACTATTCTGGCCGTTCTGTCATCGTTGTGGGGCCCAAGCTGAAGATTCACCAGTGCGGCCTGCCCCGTGAAATGGCGATCGAGCTGTTTCAGCCATTTGTCATTCATCGACTGATTCGGCAGGGGTTAGTAAACAACATCAAAGCTGCGAAAAAGCTAATTCAGCGCAACGATCCCACCGTTTGGGATGTGCTGGAGGAAGTGATCGACGGCCACCCTGTGTTGCTCAACCGGGCACCAACACTTCACCGCTTGGGGATTCAAGCGTTCGAGCCAATTTTGGTGGAAGGACGCGCGATTCAGCTGCATCCTCTGGTTTGTCCGGCGTTCAACGCTGACTTTGACGGTGACCAGATGGCCGTACACGTTCCCCTGTCACTCGAATCACAGGCTGAGGCACGGTTGCTCATGCTGGCATCCAACAACGTCCTCTCGCCTGCGACGGGACGCCCGATCATCACACCGAGCCAGGATATGGTGCTGGGCTGCTACTACCTGACGGCTGAAAATCCAGCCGCCGTGTCTGGGGTCGATCGCTATTTCTCTAGCCTGGATGATGCCATTACCGCTTACGAACAAAAGCAAGTTGACATCCATGATCATGTCTGGGTGCGGTTTGATGGGGACGTGGAGACAGATGAATCGGACACAGATGTCCTGGAAGAACAAGCGTCTGATGATGGCATTGTCACCAAGCTCTACAAGTTCCGGCGATCGCGGTATGACGCGGACGGTAATTTGATTTCTCAGTACATCAAAACAACTCCGGGACGGATTATCTACAACAAAGCGATTCAAGACGCTTTGGCAGTCTAAAGCAGGAACAGCCTTTAGCATTAGCGCTTCTGGGCGATCCGAGCGGCCAGCGCTAAAGGCTCAAATCAATTCACGGGAGAGGCGGGGTAACTCATGGTAGAGCAAAAAAACCAACAAATTTTTCGGAATCGCGTTGTCGATAAAGGGCAACTGCGACGGTTGATTTCCTGGGCGTTTACCACCTACGGTGCAGCGCGGACATCGCAGATGGCCGATCAGCTCAAAGACTTGGGATTTCGGTATGCCACGCGCGCAGGCGTCTCCATCAGTGTGGATGACCTGCAGGTTCCGCCCAGCAAACGCAAGCTTCTCGAGGCTGCCGAAGAAACGATCCGGGATACCGAAGACCGCTACACACGGGGCGAGATTACTGAGGTTGAACGGTTCCAAAAGGTAATCGATACCTGGAATGGCACCAGTGAGGAACTGAAGGATGAGGTGGTTCGCTACTTTCGCTCCAACAATCCACTCAACTCAGTCTACATGATGGCATTCTCAGGCGCACGGGGTAACATCTCCCAGGTGCGGCAGTTGGTGGGGATGCGGGGGTTGATGGCAAACCCACAGGGGGAAATTATTGACCTCCCCATCAAGACCAACTTCCGGGAAGGGCTGACCGTGACGGAGTACATCATCTCGTCCTATGGTGCCCGTAAGGGGTTGGTGGATACAGCACTGCGTACGGCTGACTCAGGCTATCTCACCCGGCGTCTGGTAGACGTCTCCCAGGATGTCATTATCCGAGAGCTGGATTGCGGCACCCAACGAGGGATTCCGGTGCGTCCCATGACCGATGGCGATCGCGTCCTGATTCCGCTGAAAAATCGATTGCTGGGGCGTGTGGCCGCAGAAGATATGGTTGATCCGCAGTCTGGCGAAGTCATCGTCGCGCGGAATCAAGCGATTACCGACGAACTGGCGGAGCAAATTGGCCGTGCGAAGCTCGAAGAGGTCATTGTGCGATCGCCGCTGACCTGCGAAGCCACGCGATCGGTCTGTCAGCACTGCTACGGCTGGAGTCTTGCCCATGCCCATATGGTCGATATTGGCGAAGCGGTGGGAATTATCGCGGCTCAGTCGATCGGGGAGCCTGGAACCCAGCTCACGATGCGGACATTCCACACGGGCGGTGTCTTCTCTGGCGAAATGGCGCGGCAGGAGCGTGCGAATTTTGACGGCACCATTCGCTTCCCCAAACGCTTGCGAACGCGACCCTATCGTACCCGACACGGCGAGGATGCCTTCACGGTTGAGTCGGTTGAAGCCAGTTCCAAACTGACGATCGAGTCCAAGGATGGGCAACAGCAAGCCTTCTCCGTAGCGCAGGGTGCGACTCTACTGGTGCGTGATGGGCAAAAAGTAAAAGCCGGACAAATTCTGGCAGAAGTGCCTCTGACCGGACGGGCCCGCAAGACAACGGAAAAAGCCGCGAAAGACGTTGCCTCCGACATGGCCGGGGAGGTTCGGTTTGCGGATCTCGTTCCCGAAGAGAAGAAAGACCGTCAGGGCAACACGACGCGGATTGCGCAACGGGGTGGTCTGGTCTGGATCCTTTCGGGTGAAGTGTATAACTTACCCCCAGGGGCCGAGCCGATCGTTAAAAACGGCGATCGTATTGATGCGAACGGCGTCATCGCTGAAACGAAACTCGTTACAGAGCATGGTGGGGTCGTGCGGTTGCCTCAAGAAGCCGACGGTAAAGGTGGACGAGAAGTTGAAATCATCACCGCGTCTGTTCTGCTAGACGAAGCCAAGGTGCGGGCAGAGAGCTACCAGGGGCGCGATCACTACCTGATCGAAACCAACTACAACCAGCTCTTCTCGCTGAAGGCGACACCAGGCACCAAAGTTACGAACAACCAAGTTGTAGCGGAACTGATTGATGACCACTACCGGACACAAACGGGCGGTATCATCAAATACTCTGGTGTCGAAGTTGCGAAACGCGGCAAGGCCAAACAAGGGTATGAAGTGGTGAAAGGTGGCACTCTGCTTTGGATTCCAGAGGAAGCCCACGAAGTTAACAAAGACATCTCGCTGCTGCTGGTCGAAGACGGTCAGTATGTTGAAGCAGGCACCGAAGTTGTGAAAGACATTTTCTGTCAAAGCAACGGGGTCGTCGAGGTCACGCAGAAAAATGACATTCTGCGCGAGATCGTAATTAAACCCGGTGACTTGCATATGGTCGATAACCTGGACGACATCATCACCCGCGAAAGCATCCTGGTCAATCCAGGGCAGACCGTTATGGCGGGGCTGACGGTGGATGAACTGCGCTATGTCGAGTACGTGGAAACGCCTGAAGGCCCAGCACTCCTGCTGCGTCCAGTCACGGAATTTCCCGTGCCCGATGAGCCATCGGTACCCAGCCAGGAATCAACCAACGAAGAGTCTGGGCGATCGATTCGTCTCCGCGCGGTGCAGCGACTGCCCTACAAAGACGGTGAGCGCGTTAAGTCGGTGGAAGGTCTGGAACTGTTGAAGATTCAGCTTGTGCTGGAAATCGGCCAGGATGCACCTCAACTTGCCGCTGACATTGAACTGGTACCCGATGAGCAAGACCCGGATACCCTGCGACTGCAGTTGGTGATTCTAGAGTCGCTGGTGATCCGACGCGATATTGCGGCTGATCCCACCCAGGGCAGTACGCAAACCCGTGTCCTGGTTCAGGACGGTGATCAGATTGCACCGGGGGCGGTGGTTGCTCGTACAGAAATTCTGTGTAAGGAAGCTGGAGAAGTCCGCGGGATTCGACAGGGTGCAGAAGCAATTCGCCGGATTTTGGTCGTGCGCAATGCCGACCTGATCACAGTCGAAACGAAAGGCAAAGCGCCCAGCGTCAAAGCGGGCGATCTGTTAGTGGCAGGGGCCGAACTGGCTTCAGGCGTTGTCCTCCAGGATTCTGGTCAGGTGGTCAACGTGGGTGACGCTCAGGTCACCCTCCGTCATGCCCGTCCGTACCG
>JAJPKC010000629.1 GCA_021323955.1 Oscillatoriales cyanobacterium Centralia_MAG_596
CTTCTGCGCATTCGGGGTGGGAGCGATAGTTAATGACAATGCTGGCTCCTTCTTGCGCCAGTCGAATGGCGATCGCTTGTCCAATGCCCTGACTGCTGCCTGTAACGAGTGCAACCTTTCCTTCCAGTCTCATAGGTGCTCCATTGTCCAATAGGGTTATCTCACCAGAACCACTCATTGCAGCCGCATGGGATGATTGCACCACAGTCAGGTAAACGTTTGGTTAAGCCATCTGACAGACATTTACCGATCGATTATTTGTTGGATGTAGGGTAATCCGATGCCATGATCGATCAAGACATGATGCAATTCACTGTTAGTTTGCCAGCGGGTTGAATTAAACAAATGTAGCAATGACAACGATTACAACTTGGAATTGAGCGAAATGATCAATTTCTGTCCAGCGATAGACTGATATTCTTCTCAAAAAGTAGAGGATCGCATTGGTAAGTACTATACTGCGTTGGACAAAATGTGCCTTTTTTCGGGTTCCAGCATTCTTGAAGGAGCTTTTGCACTGAAGCGACCGGATAATCATCAACTGATCTGGAATCTGGACTTTGCGCGTTGGCTTCAGACGCAACTAACCGCCGCGCGCGCAATCACTGGTCGTTTGTCAAACCATCATCATTACGGTTGCAACTCGCTTTTATCGTCTGTGTCAAGACCGTGGCGCACCCTGACCAGTCAACGCAGTCAAGCCTTTACCAATTGCTGGCTGAATAGAAGCCAATTTCTGCTAGAAGTCTGGCTCTCAGTTAGAAGTCTAGCTCTTAATGGCGGCTCAACGGCGGAGGGGCTGTGACGGAAGACGACGGACGGTTCATGGAAGCGCTGTGGCCTCGATCGCCCAGATCGATCGACTTAGAAGCGGTACACAAGAGCAGTGCCACTGGAATGCCCAGTGAGGATGGGTATCAGTTGATGCGTCAGATTAAAGCACTGTTCCCAGCGTCGGGGGAGGCGATTCCCGCGATCGCGTTGATGGCCTGTGCTGGAGCAGCCGATCAGCCCTCCGCGATCGCCGCCGGATTTCAATCCCATGTGTCTCAGCCTGTAGAACCATCTGGACTCATGGCAGTGGTTGCCCAGTTGTGCGGGCAAAATGGAGGACACAGAGCATGACTCACGATCAACACCTGACAGATCAACTGTTTGCCGGTCACGGTGAAATGGCAAAGCTGATGCGATCGTACGATTGGTCGCAGACTTCGCTTGGCCCCGTGGCCGAATGGCCCCAGAGCTTAAAAACCTCCGTCCGTATTGTGCTGACCTCGCGCCAACCCATGTTTGTGTGGTGGGGCGATGATCTGATTAACCTTTACAATGACGCCTACACATCGATCGTCGGTGGCAAGCACCCGGAGGCGCTTGGGCAGCCCGCCTCTGTGGTGTGGCGCGAAATTTGGGATCAGATTAGCCCACGGGCAGAATCCGCGATTCTCAAAAACGAAGGCACCTACGATGAAGCGCTCCTGCTGATCATGGAGCGCAATGGCTATCCCGAAGAAACTTACTATACGTTTTCCTATAGTCCTGTTCCCAATGACCAGGGCGGGACAGGCGGCATCATCTGCGCGAACACTGATGATACGCAGCGCATGATCAATGAACGTCAGCTAACGCTGCTGCGGGAACTGGCCGCTAAGACAGCGGATGCCCGCACCTTTGATGAAGCCGGCACCCTCAGCGCACGTTGTCTGGGCAGCAACCCTTACGACATCCCCTTCGCCATGATCTATCTGGTCGATCCGGATCAGCAGCAGCTTGTGCTCGCCGGTACCGCTGGTATCGATCGCACTCACCCTGCCGTACCAGAGTCACTTGCGCTGGATGCCGAGTCAACCTGGTCGTTTGCTGAAGTACTCAGAACGCACCATGCCTGTCTGATTTCGGACTTAGGGTCTGAGTTTAGCGGGTTGCCAGCGGGTGCATGGGAGCAATCACCGCATCAGGCGATCATCATGCCGATCGCCTCACCGGGGCAGGATGGCGAAGCGGGGATATTGGTCGCTGGACTGAATCCATTTCGACTCTTTGACCAAAATTACAGCGGCTTCATTGATCTGGTGACCGCCCAGATTGCCGCCAGCATTGCCAATGCTCAAGCCTATGAAGCGGAGCGCAAACGGGCCGAAGCCCTGGCCGAAATCGATCGCACCAAGACCGCATTTTTTAGTAACGTCAGCCACGAATTTCGGACACCGCTCACGCTGATGCTCAGTCCGCTAGAAGACCTCGCCCACACCCTGGATGAGCGGCTACAGCCCGATGAACGCGAACAGCTACAGCTTATCCAGCGCAACGGGTTGCGGCTGCAAAAGCTGGTCAATACCTTGCTGGATTTCTCACGCATCGAAGCCGGACGTGTGCAGGCATCCTATGAACCCATTGATCTGGCGGCCTATACAGCGGAACTGGCCAGCGTGTTTCGATCGCTGGTTGAGCGGGCCGGGATGAATCTGGTGATCGATTGTCCGCCACTGCCGGAGCGCGTCTACGTCGATCGCGAAATGTGGGAAAAAATTGTACTCAATCTGCTGTCCAATGCGTTTAAATTCACGTTTGCGGGCAGTATCACGGTTCGGCTCTATGCCGTTGGTCATCAGGTCGAACTGAGCGTGGCCGATACAGGGGTGGGGATTCCGGCCGCAGAACTGCCGCGATTGTTTGAACGGTTTCATCGGGTCAATGGGGCGCGATCGCGCACCTATGAGGGGTCTGGCATTGGGCTGGCACTCGTGCAAGAACTGGTCAAACTGCACGGTGGCACAATCCAGGTGAGCAGCCAACTCGATCAAGGAACCACCTTTACCATTACCCTGCCCGCTGGGATATCGCATTTACCACCGGATCGGATTGGGGTTGACCGTACCCTGGCCTCAACCTCATTGGGCGCAGTCCCCTATGTTGAAGAAGCCTCACGCTGGCTATCGTCTGAGGGATCTGGGGAATGGAATGATGGGCAGCGCGACCTGGTCTCTCTGACAGCCGACCCTCCGAACCCAACAGCCTTCGTAGCCCATCTGCCTGCCTCTCCGGCCCGTATTCTTTTAGCCGATGACAACGCCGACATGCGGGATTACGTCAAACGGCTGCTGAGCCAACTCTGGTATGTTGAAACCGTCAGTAATGGAGTCGAAGCCCTGGCCGCGATCGCCCAGCGTCCGCCTGACCTGGTATTAAGCGATGTCATGATGCCGGCACTTGATGGGTTTGGGTTACTCCATGAACTGCGAGCCAACCCCCAGACAAAAGAAATCCCGATCGTGCTGTTGTCGGCGCGGGCCGGAGAAGAGGCGCGCATCGAGGGACTGGAAGCGGGCGCGGATGATTACTTGACAAAACCATTCTCTGCCCGCGAACTGCTGGCACGAATAGAGTCTAACTTAAAGCTGGCGCAGCTCCGCAAAACAGCCGCCCGTCAGGAACAGTCATTACGGTTGGAAGTGCAGGTCGCAAAAGACAACCTGGAAAACGTCCTCACTCGGATTGCCGATCAATTTTTGGCCTTCGATCAGGACTGGCGCTACACCTACGTCAACGATCGCGTAGTCGAGATTACGGGCATCAGCCGGGAAAACCTTCTGGGAAGAAGCATCTGGGACGTGTTCCCCGACGTGATGAACAGTCAGTTTGAGACGGAGATGCGTCGCGCCGTAGCGGAACAAACACCCGTGCAGTTTGAATATTTCTATCCCCAATGGGGCCGCTGGTTTGAGAACCATGTCTACCCTGCTCCTGACGGCGTATCGGTCATTGTCACCGATATTACCGATCGCAAACGGGCGGAAGCGGCCTTGCAGGAAAGTGAAGAACGCCTGAGGGTAGCCCAGTTAGCGGCCAAGATTGGGGCCTGGGATTGGGACTTGACGCATGGACATGTGTTTTGGTCGGACGAATACTACACGCTCTATGGGCTTGACCCGACCATCACGCCCACCTATGAAAACTGGTTGGCATCAGTGTTTGAGGCCGATCGCGCCACCGTTGAGCAAACGATGCGAGACACGTTCCAGCAGCAGCGAAGCAACCTCGATTTTGAGTTTCGAACTTTCCATCCAACGCAGGGAATTCGATGGTTTGGTTGCATCGGCCAGATCTTCTACAATTCCGCTGGGCAGCCCACCCGCGCTATCGGAATTGCGATCGACATTACCGATCGCAAACAGGCTGAAACCGCTCTGTATCAAAGTGAAGAGCGCTATCGGTATCTGGCCGAAATGATCCCCCAATTGGTATGGACGGCTGATGTAAATGGTACGCTCATTGACATCAATCAACGCTGGTCAGACTTTACGGGGTTAACGCTTGCCGAAGCCCAAATCCATGGCTGGGGAGCCGTTGTGCATCCCGATGATATCCCGACGCTGAGCCAGAACTGGGCCGCTGCACAGCAAGGCGTTCATTACCGGGCGGAAGGACGAATGCGCCGAGCTGATGGGGCCTATCGCTGGCATCTGCACGAAGCGGTGCCGTTCAAAAATGAGCACGGTCAGGTGATCAAATGGTTTGGAACCGCGACTGATATCGAAGCACAAAAACAGCTTGAGTATCAGCGTCAACACCTGCTGGAGCAAGAACAAGCGGCCCGCGAACAGGCAGAAACCGCAAACCGGATCAAAGATGAGTTTCTGGCCGTGCTGTCCCACGAACTGCGATCGCCCCTGAACCCTATCCTGGGGTGGGCCAAGCTTCTGCGGACTGGTAGATTAGACGCGACCAAAACGGCCCAGGCGATCGAGACGATCGAGCGTAACGCCAAATTGCAGACGCAGCTAGTTGAGGACTTACTGGACGTGTCGCGCATTTTACAGGGCAAACTTCATCTCCAGATGGCATCGGTCAAACTGGTGCCGACTATTGAAGCAGCCCTGGAAACGGTGCGCCTGGCAGCAGAAGCCAAATCAATTCACATTCAAGCCACACTTGACCAATCGACAGGAGCGGTTCTGGGGGATGCCACGCGTCTTCAGCAAGTGATCTGGAACTTGCTGACCAACGCCATTAAGTTCACGCCTAACGGCGGGCAGGTGGACATTTGCTTAAAGCCAGTGGAAGCCGCAGTATGGGAACTGGCCCCTAGCGCCACGCCAAACGGCTCCTCACCGCTGATGTCCCCGCCCCCAATGTACGCTCAAATTCAGGTCAGCGATACCGGCAAAGGGATCCATCCCAGCTTTTTGCCGTATGTGTTTGAATATTTTCGGCAAGAAGATGGGAAGACAACCCGGAGCTTTGGTGGATTGGGCTTAGGGCTGGCGATCGTGCGTCACCTGGTAGAACTACACGGGGGTACGGTGCAGGCCGAAAGTAGCGGCGAACAGCAAGGGGCCACGTTCACAGTGCGACTGCCCCTGCTAGAGAAACGTGAACTGCGGGTAGGGAAGCGAGGAGACAACAGCGCTGCGCCACACCCCACCCCTGAAGCGCTGCTTGCAGGATTACAGATCCTCCTGGTTGATGACAGTGCCGATACACGCGATTTGGTTGCATTTACACTGGAGCAGCATGGTGCAATTGTCACCGCATGCGCATCTGCCCCCGACGCGTTAACAACCTTGATGCAAACGCGGTTCAATATCCTGATCAGCGATATTGGCATGCCTGGAATGGATGGATATGCGTTGGTGCGGCAAATACGAGCCTTACCGCCCGAACAGGGAGGCACCATTTTTGCGATCGCGCTGACCGCGTATGCCGGGGAGTTTGACCACCAGCGGGCGATCGCGGCTGGTTTCCAGAAACATTTACCGAAACCGATTGAGCCGCAAGAACTGGTCAATACTATTTGCGAGGCCGGCACCGCGAAGCGTCATTAAGAGAGCGATTACACCCAGACCCACGCCAACTAGCAAACCATTGGTACTCTGGCGGCCCTTGATTCCCATTCCGAATTCACATCCAATATGAACTCGGAATGGAAACGATGGAAATGAACAACAGCTATTCCTTCAGCACCAAATGGTTTTGGGCGTCAAAAGCAAGCTTTCCTTGCTCCTGCAATTTACCCAACAAACGCGTTACAGTCACGCGGGTTGTGCAGCAAGCGCTCGCAAAATCCTGATGGGTTAACCGCGCCCGTAGCCGGACACCCTGCTCTATGGGCTGCCCGATCGCTTGTTTGAGCAACATCAGGAGATTGTTTAATCGTTCTTCCACGCGAATCTGTCCATAAATCGCGAGCAAGCTCTCCGTTTGCTGGAGCCGTTGCTTCAGGGACGAAAAAAGCGCCTGCGCCAGTCGGGGCGACTGCGCGACCGCTGACAGTGGAATCGGTGCCAGCTTGACGTTAGATAGCGCGATCGCCTGATAGGTATGCAAAGCCGTTAGACTCGAACCAAATACCATTGGCTCTCCCACCAGTCCCACCAGCATCTCTTCACCACGATCGGACAGCGTCGTGAGTTTAACAACACCGTCAATCACAAACCAGACCATCTGCGGCTCAAATGGAATCGTTTCGCCTTTGCTATATTGCACCGTTGGGTAGTCTAGTCCAGGATTATAATCAGGGTTCTCCAAAGCGGCTTCTGCCCGTTTGCGTTCCGTTATATCCTGTAGCAACCACTGCATATAGGCTATTTCGCCATCGTTTTTACGCAGAATTTTGGGAGTGAGAGCAGCATGAAAAAAAACGATTGGATGTTGACAGAGCCGTACCGAAAAGCTAATTCCATTACCCACGCGATTTGATTGTAGCAATTGCAATATTTTGGCTTGAAACAGCGGTAAATCATCGGCAAAAATCAAGTTGGAGAAGGGTTTGCCAACCAAGGATTGGGGTTGCGTATTGAGTAATGCCGCTCCCACACAATTTACTTCCAGGATGACCATATTTGCATCCGTAGTGATGCATCCATCGGACATAAATTCAAACAAATCTTGGTAGCGCTGACGCTCTGCATCTAAATCGCTTTGCGCGATCGCCAACCGCTCTGTTTGGTGGATCAATTCTTTAATCCCAATCTCCAACGCTTCAGAAACAATTCCAAGTTCTCTCAGCGCTGTGGGTAAGAGATCGGACGAAGGCAAAGACGGATCATTAGCAATGCGGTACAGCTCTAACAAGCGCTTGTAGGAGGTCTTTGCTTGTCGATTTAAAGAACTAACGTTGCTCATACTTTCATTGCTTCATGTTGGTTAAACCATATATTCGAGGCTTTTAGGTTTAAACCCTCTGAAGGCAGAGGAAACAGACTTTCTCAGCGTTTTCGATCGCGTTTCAACTATTTCTTTCTCTTCAAATGTAACGCTCTGGTGTTAGTAGCAATACAAGCTAACTTAACAAACTGATCCCGCTTATTCTGTAATTGGCTGGGTGCGCTGGGACTCACTAGGGTGCGCTGGAGTGACTAGCCGCCTGCACCAAAACCGCGATCGCGGCCTCAATGCGCTGCCAGCCAGTCGCCGTGCTGAAATCAATACCCAGAAATGATGAACTGACTTTAGTTCGCAGCACCAGGTAAACGATCCCTGCAATCAGTACAGCACTGATCGCCGGGATATCTTTATCCGGTGGAAAAGCGCTCTGCTGCTCAAGAAACGTCAGGCTGTCCAGCGCCATACGATCGCGCACCTGGGCCAATTCCTGCGTTAACTCATTGCCTTCCAGTAGTTCCCACCGCAGGATTTCTTGGGTGATCGGTCGTTGTTGCAGATCGCGCAAAAAGCGAACGAGCAGCCGATCCATCCAGGCGTCTAGCGACTCTGCTTCGATCGTTGTGGTGTCTCCAACCAGTTCTTCTAACGTCAGCCAGTAATTGCCCTCCCTGCCAAAGGTTTCTAGCAGGGTAGGCAAATTCTCAAAATAGCGGTAGATCAGCACCTTATCGACGCCCGCTTCACGCGCGATGGCATTCACGCCCAACTGCTTAAAGCCTGACTCAGCCAGCAATTTGCCTACTGCCGCAAGAATGCGTGCCTTTGTCTCTTCCTTATCTCGCGCCATTCTTGCTCTCACTCAACTTGTCACCGAATGGTGACTATGATACCTTGTCACTGAGCAGTGACTTAGAATGAAAGCGGATGCGGAAAGTTTGCTTTGAACTAGAGGTCTACTCTTTCCACATTGATTTCATTGGGCATGTAAACAACACTGTTTACATCCAGTGGATGGAAATTGGGCGGACAAAATTGCTGGACACGATCGGGAAACCCACGCACGAGATTTTTCAGCAGGGGATCGCTCCGGTGCTGGTACAAACCAACATTGCTTACAAATTGCCCCTCTATCTGGGCGATCGCGTAGCCATTGAACTGTGGATCTCGGAACTGCGAAATGCATCTGCTATCATGCAGTTCCGCTTTTACAATCAGCAGCAAGCGTTAGCCGCAGAGGGCTGGCAAAAGGGGTTGTTTGTCGATCGTGAAACGATGCGCCCCAGACGGTTGCCCTCGGCGGAACGGGCGCTGTTTTTGCCCTATGTTTGGGGATCCGAAGGGCAGGATGACGCGTAAGGATGGAATGCGGAGCCATCAGGCCACATAACCATTACCAACTGATGACGCCAGCACGCCGTGCGTGTTGTGCTGTTCCGACTGACGACCGAGTGCTGCTTACAGCTCACGCCCTGGACAGATTTCACTGACTGTAACCCAAGCGGTGTAAAGACCTGGCTCCCGCGATCGCCCGATCAATCACCATCCTGCCGCTGAAACCATACCGCTGCTGGAACTCCTTGCCGTAAGCTAGGAGTAGTCCACCTGGATCGATCGCTCAACGACCAGAGCGATCGGGCACCGCTAGCCATTCGGCACTGGCCGCTCAACGTCAACCGTTAAACATCAGCCTTTTGACATCAGCCGTTCGTGAGCCGGATCTTATTCAAACGCCAACATGACACCTATTGCCACAACGATCGCGCCCCTCAGTTGGTCAGAACTCGAAGCCCTTGCGGACTTCCAGGTTGACCCGGTAAATGGCCCTACCAATGCTCAAGCCCGGTTGCGTCTCTTTGGTCAGACGGAGGCCGATGTGCGGGTAACGCTCTACCGTGACAACCATGCCTGGTGCCCCTATTGCCAGAAAGTGTGGCTGTGGCTGGAGGAAAAGCAAATTCCCTACCGCATTGAAAAAGTCACGATGTTTTGCTACGGGGAAAAAGAGCGCTGGTATAAGCGCAAAGTGCCATCGGGAATGCTGCCGGCGATCGAGCTGGATGGTCAGTTGATCACTGAAAGTGATGATATTTTGATGGCGCTGGAACGCGTGTTTGGCCCACTCGGTGCGGGCATGACACACCCCACGGTACTGCCGTTACGTCAATTGGAGCGTCTCCTCTTTAGAGCCTGGTGCGCCTGGTTGTGTTACCCGACGAGTTCTGCCCGACAGGAACAGGGCAACCGTGAACAGTTTACCAGCGTGGTCGCCAGAGTTGAAACCGCCTTGAGTGCCACACCGGGGCCTTATTTTCTAGAGACGTTTGGCACGGCTGATGTCATTTTTACGCCCTACGTCGAGCGTATGAACGCCAGCCTCTACTACTACAAAGGCTATTCTCTCCGTAAAGCAAACCCGCACTTGGCGGACTGGTTTAACGCGATGGAAAGTCGGCCTACCTACCGGGGCACCCAGAGCGATTTTCATACGCATGTGCATGACCTACCGCCCCAAATGGGTGGATGCTGGGACAATGGTGAGCCGCAGGCCCGCCTGAACCAGAATCGCGTCGATCATGGCCCCTGGGAAGGGCTACCGGATGTGCGCTATGCCGAACCAGACACATCCCGCGTTGAAGCGCTCGATCGAGTGCTCAAGCATCGCGCCAATATCATTCGCGTGAACCCGGCTGACGACGCGTTGATGGATGTAGCCCTGCGGTGTGCCCTGACCAACCTGATGACGCAGCAGATCTGTCCGCCACCACCAGAATCAGATGTGGCCTTACGCTATTTGCGCGATCGCATCAATGTGCCTCGCGACATGTCAATCTACGCAGCCAAACGGTTGCGAGAAGCGCTGGAAACCACAGCAGCGCTCGCGGGCGATCGACAAGGGCCACCCATTCCAGTACAGCATCGGCGCGATCAAAATCCGGCTGAGTTTGCCAAACGCGTCTAGCGTTGTTGGCCCACGCGGGACGGAACGAGTGCTTTATTTCATGGCCTCCCGCCTTTCCTGTCTGCTGCCCACTATTGATCGTGCTCATGCCGTCTATTGATCATTTACCGCCACCGCTGTATCCAGGGCTGGCCCTCACGGCTCTTGCGCCGATGCAGGACGTGACCGACCATCACTTTATGCATGTGGTTGCTCAATATGGCAGTCCTGATTACTTCTTCACGGAGTATTTTCGCGTCCATGTTAATTCGGGGCTGAACACGACCATTCTGCGATCGATCACCGAAAACGAGACTGGTCGTCCTGTCTTTGCCCAGATGATCGGCGAGAGTATTCCCGACCTGATTCACACAGCGCGCGCGTTGAGCCGCTATCCTATTGCTGGCGTTGATCTCAACCTGGGCTGCCCTGTCCCCAGGATCTACCGCAAAAATGTGGGGGGTGGGCTGTTGCGCGATCCCGAAACGGTCGGTCGCATTTTGGGCGAACTACGGCTGGCAGTAGCAGGACGGCTGACGGTCAAAATGCGGCTTGGCTTCGAAGATACGGCTCACTTCGATCGCCTCCTGGATCAAATTAATCAGCACGCGATCGACCTCTTGAGCCTGCATGGCCGCACCGTTAAAGAGATGTATCACAGCACCGTACATTATGATCTCATTGCCCATGCGGTTCAGCGAGTTAATTGCCCAGTCCTGGCGAACGGAAACGTCACGTCTGCCAGTACGGCGGCCACGGTTTTGTCCCGCACAGGAGCCGCTGGCGTGATGATCGGGCGCGCCGCCATTCGCAATCCCTGGATCTTTCAGCAGACCCGCCAGCACCTGAGCGGTCAACCTGTTTTGAATGTAACGCTGGCTGACGTGCGTGAGTATATTGAGCGGTTGCGTCGTCTAACGACCGCGCCGCATATCCCTGAACGGGCCCGCGTTAACCACATGAAGATGTACCTCAATTACATTGGGCAGAGTGTGGATGCGGCGGGTGCGTTCCTCAACGCGATGCGCCACGCTCAGACGGAGGCTGAACTCTTCGACACGTGCGATCGCTATTTATTGAGCCATCCTGACCACTCCTTTGCACCAGAACCCTACCCAAGCCCGATCGCGCGTCCTCGCTCAGAGACCATTCGGACCTTAGTCAAAAGCTAATTGATCACTACGGCACCACTGCCGCTACACTAATAACGCTGAAGCGATAGGCGAACGGAACTTGGCTGAGAGTGGAAGTCAAATCGATAGTGTACCGGCCTGGGCAGAATACGCGATTACTCAGGTACCGCAGTGGTTTGTTGTAACGCCCGGAATCGTCACACGCTATAACATTATGGGTCTGAGTAAGGTGGCCAGCAATACGGCGGGAGACCAGGCATTGGTCTTAAATCCCAACACAGGTGTTGTCAGCCTTCAGCGTGCAGGCCGCTTCATTGTTTGTGGTTCAACCTATGTGCAGGGGAGCATTCAAAGCGCCAATCCCAACGCTACTGTTGATGTGATGGGGGCGATCGTCATTCGAATTCCACCCAACCCTTCACCCAACCCCGGCATTGCAACACACGAACTCCGATTGGGCCAAAATGTGGTGGCGCTATCGCCTGCTGGCAACCTCCAGGACTCAGGCTTTAGCTTTTCTGGTAGCACGGTGCTGATGTTGCCGATGGGGACTCAAATCAGCCTGAGAGTGGGTGTCTTTGCCGATAATTTGAACGCAGGACGGTTTCTCAACTGGCAAACCCGCGCTGATTCGGCGGCCAGTGGCGCGAATCTCTCCATTCACGAAATTGCTGGTGGTATCTAGCCCAATGCTTCCTGTAACGAGACAAGCAGGGGTTCTGTCGCATTTAGCGAATTGAATTCTTCGTTGTCAGCAATTGAGCGGACATCTGATGTTGATCACCGGCAAACGGAAGGCCGTGAACGTCTTGAAATGCCTGTAGGGCATTGTGTTGATCACCCGATCGCATGGATTGCAGACGTGAACTCCGAGAGCGGGTAACGTGCGATCGCGAATGTCTCTCCGGTTCTGGTGCTGTCAGGCCGCACAGATGTCGAGCGACAAACATTCAGATAAGCTGTACACAGAAGAGCCGTTCTGGGAATTCTGTTTAATATAGGCTAAGGCCGTGTCTGGCAAAACTCGATTGGTTTCGTTGGTTTAGTTTAATTGGTTTAGCAGTAGCAAGTTACAGCCGTCGCGATGGGAGGATCCCAGGAAGTCAGGAAGCCTTCGAGGCTTAGCATTTGAGCGGTTAAGCGCTGGTCTAAGCGTTCAGACCAAAGCTATAATTCAGCACTTAGCAATGTAGAGCGAGTGTTTTGCTGCACAGATGCCCTCACC
>JAJPKC010000340.1 GCA_021323955.1 Oscillatoriales cyanobacterium Centralia_MAG_596
AAACCAACGGAACATCGCGTTTCAGCCGCAGGGCATTTGCCAGAACTGCCTGGTAAACCCAGAAGCCTCCGAAACCTACTGGTGCCAGGTGTACTGGCGCGAACGATCGCGGATGTGCAGCTATGGTTGTCCCTGGTCGAAGGCGCGGACGATCGCCAGTGGGAAGTGCCGCCGGTCGGAGAAGCTGCGCCCACCCCGCGCCCACTGGCACACTATCGGTTTGCCGTGTCCGATACCTTTGGGGGTATCCCTGTGACGGACGAGACGCGATCGATGCTGGAGCAGGTAGCGCTGAAGCTAACGGCATTGGGCTGTCAGGTTGAGTGGCTGAACCCAAGTGGATTTGATTTTGCCGCTGCGTGGGAGTGTTTTGGGGAATTGGCGGCGATCGACCTGCAGGGCCGTGCATCCGAAACTATGCTGGGACTGTGGTGGCTGCTGTCCTGGTTAGCGCCCATAATTCCTGGTGGCCCGATCGCGCGCGGGTACGTGCGGGGCGCAGGGTTACATTTGCGGCGCTATAACGAGGCACTCACCCAGCGGGATGAATTGATTGCCACAATGACCGCTTTCTTGAACCAGTGGGATGCCTGGTTGTGTCCTGTCTGCCCTATCCCCGCGTTTCAGCACACCTGGACGGGCAAACCGCTCGCCGTTGATGCCCAAACGGTGTCCTATGTAATGGCAGGCTGTGCGTATACCGCCATCTTTAACTTGACCGGGCACCCCGCTGTGGTGCTGCCTACCACTCAATCACAAACCGGGCTGCCACTGGGGATTCAGCTTGTGGGGCAGCGCTGGCGCGACCGTGAACTGCTCGCGATCGCCGAACAGATCACGTCCATTACTGGCCCCTTTCGTCCTCCACCTGGCTATGGTGCTCCCTAAAACCGCCGGACAATCTTATTGAGCGATTGGCCGCGGTTGTTGCTCACGATGGCAGACAGGATACTGACCAGCGTGTGGGGCAACGCGAAGGCCGCGCCCAGCAGAATGCGCCAGCGGTTCCAGGAATACAGTGCCCGCTTCACTGGCCGCACGCTCCAGGTCTGATTGACGGAGCAAATCATCTCATCCCCGATCGTCGTCACTTCATGCCACCAGCCGACGGGCATATACAGCACTTCTCCCGGCGCGAGGAGCACCTCGTATCGGTGCTGGAGAGCGGCTTTAAATTTAGGAAAGGCGGCGAAGTCAGGGCGCTCAGGATAAAGCTGGCTGCACCAGGAGCGCAGTCGGATACCGTAGCGAAAATGGACAGAGAGCGGAAACGGATAGAGATTGGCGGTTTGATGGGGGGGAAAGAGTACCACCTTTTTCACGCCGTGTAGCTGCATCAGCAGTACGTCCACTGGATCGTAATGGAGCGTTTCGACATGATCGGCTGGCCCGACCCACAAGCCCACATCACTGGTTGGCTTGACTAGACCCAGCCGCCGTCCAACCTGGCTCAGGGGATCAACGTCCGCCAGCGGTGTCCCTTTCAGGGGATAGCGTGCCAGATAGAGATCCTGTTGCTGGGCTGTGCGATCGCGCAACTGGTTAGCGTACCGGGTAAACTGCATCGGCTGCGTGTCGATGCCGCCACCAATATCCTTCCACTGGCGCTTGTCCTGCTGGTAGCGTTCTCGGCCACAGACGCGAACGGGTAGCTCGCGATCGCCTAGCTGTTCACAGAGATAGTCCAGATCCCAGTCAATACCAGAGGGCAGTAGCCCTGTAATGACTACTGGTTTCCCAGTCTTTTGGTACTGGTTCCCAAAATCGTCCGGTGTTAGGGTGGCAATATCGCGGCGGGCGATCGTGCGCGCTGGAGTTGAAGATACTGTGTGAACAACGTCTTGCATAAGTCTGTGTTTAGGCTCTCATCATCAACGGGCAATCAGCTCAGAAATCAAACAGGATTTAGCTTTTCTATTGATTTGCTCACGAAATCAGGCTTTAGAATTTACCCCATCGTCTTTCCTACTTCTTTACTTTGTGACTCTATCATCAAAACTTTAAAAGTCTGGCTGTCTAACGACAGGTGCTCATTTCCATCAATCAGCCGTCAGGCAACAGTCAGGCTCAAATCATCCCTATCTTTAGCGCGCACCCGCTCTGTCTGCACTATTAGTTAGCATTAAACTGGTCGGCATCAAAAACTGGTCGGCAAAAATCTGTCCGTAAGTAAGGCTTCAATGGTAAATTCTTTCCTTCCGCTTTTGGTCACGGCTGCCAGGGCTGTAAAAACCAATTTTGTGCGTAAAACGCGTCAGCCCTTGACAACGCAGGAGCAGTTTCTCCGTTCCTTACTGACAGTTCACCAGAAGACGGCCTATGGACAGACGTGGGGCTTGAGCGCGATTAAAACCATCGATCGCTTTCGTGACCAGATCCCGGTGTTGCCCTACAGCAGCTATGAGCCGTATATCGAGCGGATGGTGAAGGGGGAAAAGCAGGTTCTGACAGCGGATCCAGTGGTCTATTTCAGCCTCACGAGTGGTTCTACGGGCAAACAAAAATTGATTCCCGTGACCCGACGGTTTCAAAACTCTCTGCGCCGTTCTAACCTCACCAGCATTGGCTTTTTAGAAGCAGCACTCCGCGATCGCAAGCGGTCATTTGGCAAACTGCTCATTACCAATTCAGCAAAACTGCTCGGACGCACCAGTGGGGGAGTGGATTATGGCCCTGCTGCCGCCGGCGTTTTTCGCATGAACCCCTGGCTCTATCGCCAGCTCTTCGCCCATCCCCAGGAAACAGTGCAGGTCGCCGATAGCCTCGCTCGTCACTACATCTGTCTGCTCTTTTCTCTGCAAGAGGGGGCTACAGGGGGAATTGCGGCCAACTACCCCATGCTGATCCTGCGTATCTGCCGTTATCTGGAAGAGTACGCCGAAGCCTTTATTCACGATATTGAGACGGGCACGATCGCCGACTGGTTAACCCTGGAGCCAGCGCTCCGCCGGACGCTGGAAAAGCAATGGTTTCCTGACCCCAACCGGGCAGCGGCCCTGAAACATATTCTTCGATCCGAGGGACGGCTCACGCCACAGCGGGTCTGGCCCCAATTGTCCGTGGTTGTGACGGCACGGGGTGGCACCTCAGACTTTTACTTTGAACGGTTTCCCGATTACTTCAACGATATTCCAGTCTTTGGTGCCGTATATTCGTCGGCGGAAGGGAATCTGGCGACCTATGCAGATGTAAATACTGATGGCAGTGTGCTGGCGATCGAAAGCGGTTTTTTTGAGTTTGTCCCCCCGGATCAATGGGGGGTAGAGCATCCAAAGACGCTGTTAGCGAACGAGGTCAAGGTTGGAGAGTACTACCGCATCCTCATGACCAATTACAGCGGTTTTTATCGCTATGACATTGGCGATTTTGTTGAGGTCGTTGGGTTTTATGAGCAAACGCCTCTCATCGTTTTTCGGCATCGAGCAGGGGGCTTTTTGTCCTCCACTTTTGAGAAGACGACAGAATTTCACGTCACGCAGGTGCTGGCGGCGTTGCAGCGAGATACTGGGGTGAAGCTAGAGGATTTTTGCGTTACCCTCTCGGAGCATGAGTTTCCGGCCCATTACCTGCTCAATATCGAGCTGGCTAAGGATCAACCCCCGATCAATGCACAGGACTTTCTCGCCGGCTTTGAGCGCTTGCTGTGTGAAACAAATACCTTCTATGGCGTGAACCGCCATAACCAGATCCCACCGCCGCGGCTCCGGATTCTGGCACCGGAGAGCTTTACGGTGCTGCGACAACGGCAGGTGCAGAAGGGCGTTCCCGATTCCCAGCTAAAGTTTCCTCACATTAGCGAAGACCGCAATTTTCTTGCCGGTCTGACAGTGTTAGAAGAGTTTAAGCTTTAAGTGGCTCTGCATTGTTTTGTCATTCTCTTTGCGAGTGCTTTTTGTGTTTATCGATTGTTGGATTGAGTGTGTTAGGCAAAAAGCAACGCCCCATCTTCACTGGTTAACCATTCAACCAGAGTTGGCTTCCTGTATCGCTTCTAGCGTACGCTGGAGCACGATAGCGAGGCATGTATCGGCGAATTGTATGTCAGGCTCAACTGGTTTACCCAGCGTTACCACCGCTTTCTAAGAGAGGATATCGTATATGTCAGAGCAGGATGAGCGATTAGCCGATGCTTGGCAGTTGATCCAGCGCTATCTAGATGAATCTCGCGCTCCCAATACGCTGGTGGTTGATTACCAAACACCGGATGCACTGAGGGCGAAGCTTGATTTGTCAATTCCTGAGCATGGCCTCGCAATTGATCAACTTTTATCGGCGATCGAGGTTTACCTGGCGTATAGCGTGAGAACGGGGCATAAACAGTTTTTTAACCAGCTTTTTACCGGGTTCAATCTCCCTAGTTTTTTGGGGGATGTTTTTGCCAGTTTAACCAATACCTCAATGGCTACCTATGAAATCGCGCCGATCGCCATTTTGATGGAAACCGAGCTGATCCAAACGATGAATCGGCGCGTAGGGTTTACGCAGGGAGAAGGTATCTTTGTGCCGGGGGGTAGTCAGGGCAACTTGATTGGAATGCTTTGCGCTCGCAACAAGGTTTTTGCAACAGCGAAGCGGCAGGGACTTCCATCTAACACGCTCGTCCTATTTGTATCTGACCAGGCGCACTATTCATTTCTGAAGGCGGCGAATGTGCTCGGCATTGGGCAGGATAACGTCATCAGAGTAAAAACCGACGCCCAGGGACGGATGCTGCCGCAAGCGCTGGATGAAGCAATCCAGTCCAGTCTGGCAAATGGAAAACAACCTTTCTTGATTGGTGCGACCGCTGGAACGACCGTAATGGGGGCGTTTGATCCACTAGTAGAGCTGGCTGAAATTGCCCGTCGTTATCACCTTTGGCTGCATGTGGATGGGGCGTGGGGTGCTGTAGCGCTATTGAGCGAGCAACATCGACACTTATTGGCGGGCTGTGAGTTGGCTGATTCCTTTGTGTGGGATACACATAAAGCAATGGGAATATCGCTGACCTGTTCG
>JAJPKC010000357.1 GCA_021323955.1 Oscillatoriales cyanobacterium Centralia_MAG_596
AAATACGAGTATTGCGACCAGGCCTGCGATCGATCGCACTCGGACGGCACCGCTGGATGATCTGGGTGCGAGTGATAGATACCAACAATTTCAAGCTGTTGCTGGCGTGCTGCACGCATTCCCGCCAATAGGTCTGTCGGCGCAATTGAGTAGCGTCGGGACTTTGTGAGCACGCGATCGTTTGACCCTTCAACCGGGTCGATCGCCCAGGCATTGGGCACGGCATAGACGTCGTACACCCACTTCGCGTCTGCGGTCAGCTTGCCCAGTAACAGCCCACAGCACTCTTCAGGGTAAGTGCGTGCAGCGTGGGCGTGGATCGCCTGCAACTGGTCAGTGAAAAGCGTTAAGGACACAGAGAATCACAAGTGGTGTATGCCAGACCTCCTATTTTAGGGCACGATTCGGTCGGAATGGTGCACCGTCCAAAATGCTTAAGCAACGGTAGCCAAAATCGTGCGCTCGATGCCCCACACAGTCGCAATAATCGGGAACGGCGATCCACTGCCTTACGCTCACGCCACTCGGTTTTTGGGGCGGCCTCACGTTCAGTTGGTGTGCAGCCTCACTGTACACAGATGGGTTGAGCGACCAAACGCGTACGGTTTTCACGCCAAATTCTGTCCTTTAATTGATTTGCAAGCGCTGGAGAAGGCGATACATTAGTAGTAAGCCTGAATTCACAAGTCTTAACAAAAGCTAAATCGACTCAGGATTGCCTCGCTGCACTTGTGAACCACCCGTTGCATTCGTTTTGAATCGGCTCTGGGTAATTTCAGGCACAATAGAGCAGGAAGCCGACAGAGTTTCACTGTCATTTAGCAAACGTCTGGTAGGCATGTTTATGCAGAAAATATTACGTTCCTTTGTCAAGTCGTGGGTAAAGTCACTGGTTGCGATCGCGCTGGTAGTGGCCGTTGCCTTCGGTCACGCTGATGGCGCATTGGCCGCAGGCGGTGGACGAATCGGTGGCGGATCATTCCGGGCACCCAGCCGCACCTACACGGCTCCTCGTAGCTATGCTCCCCCGGGCGGTGGTTATGGCGGTGGCTATGGCTATCCCGGTGGTGGCTTCGGATTTCCCTTCCTGTTTCCCGTATTCGGCATTGGTGGTGGTTTTGGTGGGTTGTTTAGTATCCTCATCTTTTTGGCCGTCGCTAACTTTTTAGTGCAAAGCTTTCGTCGCGCCCGTAGCGATGACAGCCTGGGCTACAGCGCTGAGAACCCAACGATTTCGGTTGCCAAGCTCCAGGTAGGCTTGCTGGCAGAAGCGAGAGAATTGCAGGCCGATCTCAATCAGATTGCTCAAAAGGCAGACACCAGTTCGACGACTGGACTGGCCAATGTGCTACAAGAAACAACGCTCGCCTTACTGCGCCACCCCGAGTACTGGATCTACGCCGGGTCTAGCGTGCAGCAGTCGCGTCTAGAGGCCGCAGAATCGCAGTTTAATCGGTTGCTGCTGGCTGAGCGCAGCAAGTTTACAGGGGAAACCCTGTCTAACGTCAACAGCCAACTTCGACAGTCATCCAAAGCCGGTGATCTGGTTGTCGCTGAGAAAGCGGGTGTGCTTGCCAACCAACCTGAAGGCCCCGGAGAATACATTGTCGTGACGCTGCTGGTGGGATCACAGGGCAACGTGCAGCTACCGAAAGTGAACAGTTCCAACGATCTCCGCCAGGCGCTACAGCAGTTGGGCAGTGTGTCGAGCGATCGCCTGCTGGCTCTAGAGGTGCTCTGGACACCCCAGGCCGAAGGGGATGTGCTAACCAGCGAAGATGTCCTGGTGCAATATCCTGATCTGAAGCTTGTTTAACACAGGTTGACGATCGCGACCGTTAACACCGAATTTAGTTAACATGGGGGCTATCACAGCCCCCATTTTTGTTGCCACTCATTGCTTGTACCGTGCCTAGTTGTGACTGGTAAAACAGTCTTTCAGCCCGGATCTGTAGTAAAGGTGGGGTCTAGCGCGATGCAAAATCTATGACTGGCCCTCTCCGAACTTTAGGCATTCCACCCAACGCGTGGTCTGTAAATGCGGCGATCGCGGACATTACCCGTCCACCCGTTGATCCCCACATCATCACGTTAACGACTGAGACTAAAACGCTGCGCCTGGATCTGGCCAAGACAGCCATCCTGGTGATCGACATGCAGAATGACTTTTGCCATCCCGATGGCTGGCTGGCGCATATTGGGGTTGATGTGAATCCGGCTCGTGCACCGATCGCGCCGTTGCAGGGGCTACTGCCAGTCCTGCGGGATGTCGCCGTCCCGATCGTATGGGTCAACTGGGGCAACCGTCCTGATCTGCTCAACATTAGCGCCAGTGTGCGGCACGTTTATAACCCCACTGGTGAAGGTATTGGGCTGGGCGATCCCCTACCCGCCAACCATGCGCCCGTACTCATCAAGGACAGTTGGGCTGCCGCCGTTGTTGAGGAACTGGCGCAAACGCCAGACGATATTCGCGTTGATAAGTACCGCATGAGCGGCTTCTGGGACACGCCACTCGACAGCATTCTCAAAAACCTGGGAAAGACCACCCTGCTGTTTGCAGGCGTGAACGCCGATCAGTGTGTCATGGCAACCCTGCAAGACGCCAATTTTCTGGGTTACGATTGCGTCCTGGTAACGGACTGCACCGCAACCACATCTCCCCACTATTGCTGGCAGGCCACACTCTATAACGTCAACCAGTGTTTCGGCTTTGTGACAGATTCCCATGCAATTTTGAATGCCATCAAGTAAAACCGGCCAGCGAGTGGGCATGACTACAGTTCCTTCCCCCCGATCCCCCTCTGTGAGGCATATCCAATGGATTCTGAAAGCTGCGTGATTCCAGTTGTAAAATCGCCGACAGACTACCAAGCATTTCGGATTAGCCCAGGCGACACCAATCGACTGGCGATCGTGTTTGATCCGCAAATTGCCAACATGTCGTTGACCTTTTGCGTTGAAATTTTTGATGTCGGTGGCAAGACTCCGCCCAATCGCCATCAGCTAGCGGTGGAAATGTTTTTTGTGCTGAAAGGCGAAGGGTTGGCGACCTGCGACGGTAAGACTGTGCGGATTCAAGCGGGTGATAGCATTCTCGTACCACCCACGGGAATTCACAAGGTCGAAAATACGGGTTCAAGCCGTCTCTATGCCCTCTGCATCATGATCCCAAATGAAGACTTTGCTGAACTCATTCGCAGTGGCATCCCGGCAGAACTGGATGATGAGGATATGGCCGTCCTGCGCCGTGCGCCATCACCAGTGCTGATTTCCTGACCGCGATCGCGCTATGTTACCAGTCCGTCCAAAAGAAACCGCATCCATGCTGACCCGCGATCGCGTGCGTCTGGATGCCGACATTTATCGTCCGGATGCCGAGGGATCGTTCCCGGTGCTGCTGATGCGGCAGCCCTATGGACGAGCGATCGCCTCCACCGTTGTTTACGCCCACCCCAGTTGGTATGCCGCCCACGGGTATATCGTAGTGATTCAGGACGTGCGCGGACGGGGCACCTCCGAAGGCACCTTCACGCTCTTTGCCCATGAGATCGACGATGGCGAAGACACGGTTAACTGGGCAGCAACCCTGCCGGGTAGCACTGGCCAGGTGGGGATGTATGGCTTCTCCTATCAGGGGATGACCCAACTGTATGCGGCGGCAACCAAACCACCGGCGCTCAAAGCCATCTGTCCGGCAATGATCGGCTATGACCTGTTTACCGATTGGGCCTATGAAGGTGGCGCATTTTGTTGGCAGGCTAATCTTGGCTGGGCCATCCAGATTGCTGCCGAGACAGCACGGTTAAAGGGTGATGTTGTTGCACACCAGAAGCTTACCGCTGCCGCCCGAAACTTGCCCCTTTACGCTTCGGTGCCTGCCCGGGCCGAGATTCTAGAGACGCTCGATCCCAGCTCGTTTTACCACGAGTGGCTGCACCATTCGGAACCGGATGAGTACTGGGACAACTTATCGCCCAAGTCCTATCTGCACAATGTTGACCTGCCGATGTTGCACATTGGCGGCTGGTTTGACACCTTTTTGCGCGGCACGATCCATCTGTACAAAGACATGGCTGCCCGGAGCGCCTATCGACAGCAATTAATAATTGGCCCCTGGGCACATTTACCGTGGGGACGAAACGTCGGCGCGATCGATTTTGGCCCCAATGCCGCTAGCCCCTGCGATCGACTCCAGATCCGCTGGTTTGATCAGTACTTAAAAGGTCTGGATACAGGCTTATTGAGTGAACCCGCGATCGCCCTCTTTGAAATGGGCCGCAACCAGTGGCGCACCTTTGACCAATGGCCTTATCCCAAACCGACCGCCTACTACCTTGCCAGCACTGGACTCGCCAGCATGAGTGACCAGGAAGGAACCTTACACTCCGCATCCCACCCGATCCCCGCCACCCCCGACACGCTCGTCCACGACCCCTGGCGACCCGTGCCTGCGTTGGGTGGTCATGCCTCAGTACCAACTGGCCCGTACGATCGCGCCAGCCTGGACTGCCGCACCGATATTCTGACTTATACCTCCGAGCCGTTAACGGAGGACTTGCATCTCGCGGGTGACATTTTTGTATTGATTAATGGTGCGGCGGATGTGCCCAGCTTCGACCTATGCGCCGTCCTGTCAGTCGTCGATCCCGATGGCCACGTTTACAATTTCACACAGGGCTATCGTCGGCTCGATCCAGAACAAGCAGTGCCCCCGATTCAAGTGACGCTCCAACCAACCTGCATTCGCATTGCTAAGGGTAACGCCATTCGCCTCAGCCTCAGCGCTGCCTGCTTCCCGGCCTACCCAGTGAATGCAGGCACGGGTGCACCGCCCAGTGAAACACGCCTGATCGATCAGCAGATTGTAACCGTGACCGTGACCGTTGGCGGCGATCGCCCCTCTCACGTTTTATTGCCGATTGTAACCAGTCGGGAGTAAACGTGAACCTTTCTACCGATCGTGTCGGTGGTTCAGAAATTGGCATAAGCTGTCAAGAAAGGCGATTATTGGGAATTTGGGAGGAATCGTGGCGTGGCTAAACCCACGGTAGATACAAGGGAACAGACCAATTCACGGGATTGGGACTGGTCGTTTTGGCCAGCAGTGCCGCTCTACCCCTACAGTCAGCGGCGCACCCTACGAACCGAGGTGGTGAAAGACACGATCTGGACGTTCGATCAGGTTCAGGGCATTTTCTACGTTGTCGTGCCGATTCGGATGACTGCCGTAAAGCTGGACGGCGGTGGATTGCTGATTTACGCACCCGTGGCCCCAACACCTGAATGTATTCGACTGGTGAATGAGCTGGTGGCTGTCCACGGCGAAGTGAAATACATCATTCTCCCCACGATCTCCGGTGTGGAGCACAAGGTATTTGTCGGCCCGTTTGCACGCCAGTTTCCTCGATCGCAGGTGTTTGTGGCTCCCCATCAGTGGAGTTTTCCGCTAAACCTGCCCCTGAGCTGGCTTGGCCTTCCTGCCAAACGGACGCAGGTATTACCAGACGATAGCCGTCAGACACCGTTCGCGGCTGAGTTTGATTACACCATTCTGGGGCCGATCGCGCTGGGGCCTGGTCGCTTTGAGGAAGTCGCGTTTTACCATCGCCGATCGCGCACCTTACTTGTGACCGATTCAGTGGTGTCTGTGCCCGAAGACCCACCCGCAATCGTCCAGCTAGACCCCTATCCATTGCTATTTCACGCCCGCGATCGCGTTGAGGATGAAGTGGTTGACACCACCGCTAACCGTCGCAAAGGCTGGCAGCGCATTTCACTGTTTACGTTTTATTTTCAACCCAGTGTCCTCAACGTTGCCAAAACCGCTGAAATGGTGCGTGATGCCTTCAAGGCTCCAGACCACTCCAGGAAAGCTTATTTTGGGCTGTATCCCTTCCAATGGCAGGATGATTGGCCGCGATCGTTTGCGGCTCTACAGGGGAATGGGCGGCTACTGGTTGCACCCATTCTGCAAACCCTCATTCTCAATCGCGCCCCTCAAGAAACCATTGAGTGGGCTAATCGTATCGCTGGCTGGAATTTTGAGCGGATTGTACCCTGCCATTTTGCCGCTCCGATCGCAACAACGCCATCGCAATTCCGGCAGGCATTCGCCTTTTTAGAGCACGTTCCCACCGATCTGAACGCAGGGGCAACCGGTGAATCCTTACTACCAGCCGCCGACCTCAAGCTGCTGCGGGACATTGACGCAGCACTATCTAAAAGTGGCATTGTGCCGCCACCCAAAACCACCGCTTAAACCGCTCAGCCGTTGGCTCAGACATTCACTCACACCGAATCTGGGTCAGCGTTCCGAAATTGGCATTACCACTCAGTTTCAACAGCCAAAAACTTGGCCGCCGCTTCTTTTTGAATGGGCGACACAAACCCAATCCCTTTGACCGACGTTTCAAAGCGAGGAATTGGCAGTACCGCAATCAGAGCACCGAGAATGGCCAGGAGGGCCAGGAGTTTTAACACCATTGCGCGATCGAAAATTGGAGCGTTCATAATCACTGCCTGATTCAGTTACCCACCCTTCGTTCTTCACTGAAGCTTTAAGAAATCCGGGTGTTCGTTTGTCTGAAATTAAGACTGTGGTAAGAGCATAAATGGTTCAGTAGAGAGATGATTTTTTAGAGACACTGCCCCGTTTTAAGCTTTTCTCTCTAAACTGGAGTCGTGCAGATGTTTTGTCGTAAGGATGCAGATAGATGGGCAGCAACGGTCTTAAGCAAACGCTTCATCCCACACGGATTGATATTCCAGCTGCTACGCGATCGCACGTGATCGCACTGCTCAACCAAACGTTGGCATTTACGCTGGATCTCAAGACCCAGGTAAAGCAAGCGCACTGGAATGTAAAAGGCCTAGACTTTTACCAGCTCCATGAACTGTTTGACGAACTGGCGGGTGAACTGGAAGAGTACATTGATATGTTTGCCGAGCGCGTGACCGCATTAGGCGGTGTCGCACTGGGAACAGCGCGGGTAGCGGCCCAGGTTTCGGAACTGCCGGAGTATCCCTTCGACATTCTGGACGGCAAGGACCATATCACTGCGCTGGCCGATCGCTACGCCCCGTATGCCAGGCTGCTTCGGCAGGGGATTGCAAAGACCGACGATCTGGGCGACGCCGATACAGCCGACTTGTACACAGAAGTATCACGAGCAATAGATAAGCGTCTGTGGTTTCTGGAAGCGCATCTGCAAGCAGGAGGCATCGATGCAATCAGCAATAGTGCCACCTCGAAATCTGCCGCCATCAAAGCAACTGCGACCAAATCAACCACCGCACGTAAGTCGAAATCAAAAGCGAAGTAATGGGTTCTGCGATTTCCGTTAATCAAACCAATTTCACTACTGCAGTCATCGACCAGTCACATAAAACGCCTGTACTGGTGGACTTTTTCGCGCAGTGGTGTGGCCCGTGCCAGATGCTCAAGCCCTTGCTAGAGAAACTGGCACAGGAATACAACTTTGTCTTAGCCAAGGTTGACATTGACCAAAATCCCGAACTGGCGCATACCTACGGCGTTGAAGGCGTGCCCGATGTCCGGGTTGTTGTCGATGGCGAAATCACCGATGGGTTTGTCGGGATGTTGCCCGAACCAAAGCTGCGGGAGTTCTTAGCGCAGTTGCAGCTAACGTCTGTGTTGGATGAGTCCCTGGAAGCTATCTATGCCGATGCGGCAGGGGGCCAAGTCGATCGCGCAGAAACACGGCTCGCTGCGTTGCTGGATCAATACCCCGATCACCGGGGGTTGCTTCTGGAGGCCGCTAGCTTCTACATCGACGCCGATCGCGTCGATACGGCGGAAGCACTGCTGGCAAAAATCTCGGAATACGACAAAGAGCATTTTCCGCACGCCAAAAAACTGAAAGCGCTGATCCAGTTCAAACGGGTCGCGTCAGAACCGACCGGAGAAAGTGACCTCGATCGCGCGTTTCAACAGGCTGCTGGTTCTGCCGTAGCCGAAAACTACAAGGCCGCGCTGGAAGAGTTGCTTGCGATTGTTAGGCGCGATCGACGCTTCCGCGACGACGGTGCCCGCAAGGCGATACTGTCCATCTTCGACCTGCTCGGTGATGACCATCCGCTAACCAAAGACTATCGCAAACGGCTGGTCATGGTGCTGTATTAATAGTGCCCCCCGAAGCGCTCAATGTCTGCCTATGCCATCGTCTGCTGGAGCTCAGAAAGGCCGATTAAAGACCTGGTCTGCCGCTTTCCATGTCTTCCGGTTCGGCAAGCAGGTCATCATGCCAGTCTTCGACTTGGTCGAGCATTTCGGGGGCGACAGCCGGGTTTTCGACGATTTCTCTGGGATTACCGGTATATCCCCCCTTATAGACAAGATCCTGAGGATCGTACATGCCAGCGTCTTTACCAGTCTGGTTCGCGCTGGCATGCTTTGGAGCGGGATTTTTTTCGGTTGGGTCTGCCATGAAGCCCTCTCAGAATGTTGCTGATCCCAGCCTAAAGTCTGTCATTCATATGAATGACTATCCAAAGGCCGAAATGCCAGCATGGCAAAGACTCTACTTTTGAGGCAGATTAGGCTTCAGCGTCGGGTTTTTCGGGCTTCAGCAGCGGGAAGGCGATCGCATCGCGAATGCTGGCACAATCGGTCAACAGCATCACCAGGCGATCGATGCCAATCCCCAATCCCCCGGTTGGCGGCATTCCATACTCCAGCGCTGTGATGAAATCTTCGTCTACGCCGTGCGCTTCCAGATCTCCAGCCGCTTTACGAGCAGCCTGAGCTTCCAACCGTTCACGCTGGTCGATCGGGTCGGTCAACTCCGAGAAACTATTGGCCGTTTCGCGACCGACCACAAACAGTTCAAACCGCTCAACCAATCCGGGCTTGGATCGATGCGGCTTTGCCAGCGGCGAAATCTCGACGGGGTAATCGATGATAAACGTCGGTTGAACGAGGGTGGTTTCAACGGTTTGCTCAAACGCCTCGTTGAGGAGCTTGCCGATCGACGTCACATCGTCCAGATTGGTCATGCCAGCCTTCACAGCCGCCGCTTTAGCGTCCTCCAGCGTAGTGAATTGACTGAAATCGATGCCCGTCTTTTCTTGCACGGCTTCATGCATCGTGACTCTGCGCCAGGGCGGCGTCAGGTCGATCGCGGTGCCTTGGTAAGTAATTTGCAGCGTTCCCAGGACTTCCTGCGCGGCATAGGCCACGATCGCTTCAGTCAGCGCCATCATATCGTTGTAGTCGGCGTAGGCCTGGTAAATTTCGATCGTCGTAAATTCTGGATTATGCCGCGTCGAAATCCCTTCATTGCGGAAAATGCGCCCCAGCTCAAACACCTTCTCAAACCCGCCAACAATAAGACGCTTCAGGTGTAATTCGGTAGCAATCCGCAGGAACAGCGGCATCTCCAGCGTGTTGTGGTATGTGGTAAACGGACGAGCATCAGCTCCACCCGCCTCCGTTTGCAAGACGGGAGTTTCAATCTCAATAAAGCCCTGCTGGTCTAAATAACGCCGGATCGCCGCCGTGATCAGCGCGCGCCGTCGAAACGTTTCGCGTACATCTGGGTTCACAATTAGATCGACGTAGCGCTGGCGATAGCGCTTTGCCACGTCAGTCAGGCCATGCCACTTGTCGGGTAGCGGCAGGAGGGATTTGGTCAGCACCGCGTACTGGTTCACATAAACAGACAGTTCACCCTTTTCCGTGCGCTTAATCGTGCCCTTTGCGCCAATGATGTCGCCAACGTCCGTGAGCTGTTTGAGGTCATTAAAGGCTGTCGGCGTCTCTGCCATACCTTCCTGAATGCGGGTCTTGTCGAGATAGAGCTGAATCGTACCAGTCTCGTCTTGCAGGTTAAAAAAGGCCAGCTTCCCGAAGACGCGTCGGGCCAAAATGCGTCCCGCGATCGCCACCACAACAGGGACTTCTTCACCATTAGCTAAGTCTGCATATTTAGACTGCAAATCAGCAGCATGATGCGTAACGTCCCAGCGATAGGCGTAGGGGTTTTGACCTGACTGCTTTAGCTGCGCTGCTTTTTCGAGACGGGCCGCCCGAATTTCTTCCAGGCTGGACTTGCTTTGGTCGTCAGATTGAGGACTAGATTGGGCGCGATCGGTGGACATAGAAAATGGTTCAAAGTGTACGCAGCACCAGCGCCGCGGGAGGCGCGGCCAAGTTATCAGAAATGGTGCCGTATAGACATGTGGTTAACGTCCGGCCATTCCAGGCAACTGCAAACTCAATTATAGAGAGGAATTGACCGATACCACGGGAACAATGGCCCGATCGCCACAAATCTGCTCCGGAGTTGGAGGTGACACTAAAACAACTGTCATTGATGGACTAGGCACCGGACAGTCACTCGGCGGTTCCCAAATCACAACATCAAATTCCGATAAAGCTGGCAAAACAAAAGATAAAGTTAGTATAAAAAG
>JAJPKC010000356.1 GCA_021323955.1 Oscillatoriales cyanobacterium Centralia_MAG_596
TCCAGCAATTTTGTACCCCAACCCATTCAAGTAACCATAATGCCCGAATGGAAAACCCGTACTCGTCCCCAGCAGTTCGCTACTCAGAGACAGCCCCACCGCGGGCAGCATGAACAGCAACCAGGCACGCCATCCCAATACTCGATAAGCATAGAGCGCTACGGTGACGGCACCTAAAAGGATGTAAACGACGCCTCCGCCCGCCATGCTCCATCCAAACAGCGATTGCCCAAAGGTTGGCAGCGCCGCTATAAATTCAGGATTTGGCAGCACCAGCAGTAATCCTGCCAGCCCAAATACTAATGACAAAATGTGACCCGTCAGGCAAAAACGCTCGATCGCGACCAACTGTCTCATGGAGACTCCTCAAAACACAACCCGCTAGAAACACAAAAACGCTTGCTAATAGTTTACAAATGTTTATGAAAAAAAACTGCGGCTGACGACTGTTTTTTCAGATTGGGGCTGGCTACATCACAGACGTTAATGGGAGGAACGGCCGCCACCGCACTGACAATTTGGACAGTTTTGCTAGTGTCGTGCCGACAGAGGGCGACAGCAGAGGCGAGTCAGAATGCTCATCCAGCATGTTGAAACCGCGTGCGATGTCCTCTGTTTTTTGCCAGGGCACCGTAAATCGCGTCAGGCGTAAAGGGAGGCCAACAGAGTCGGTCGAGTGTATAGCGTGGCCGATTAACGTACGGTACTTTGCATTCGTGTTAAACGGATGTGATAGCCTAGACTAGGATCAAACGATCCAAACGTCTACAGAGGCGGGATGTGGCGCAGCTTGGTAGCGCACTTCGTTCGGGACGAAGGGGCCGCTGGTTCGAATCCAGTCATCCCGATTCTATCTGTCAAATGAAGAATTTATACATGGTGCGTTGGTAGGGGTTTGGCATGGCTCAGCCTCTTGTGATCTGTCGCCTTGTGTTTAAGAATTCTTTGAAAATGTGGCTCTTCCTCGACCTGTTCGGCTGGGCGCTCACGTCGAAGCCTGTGCCTTAAATCCGACTGACATCGCTGCTGACTGTATCCTCAGCGTTCTGACCAGCGCGATTCAAACAGCTTCTAAAGAAGATAGGGTAGCCACTGGTCGAATAACCCAGGTGAACCGTACCAGACACGATCGCCGCGTGGTGAGTGCATGGCACCTTCAAGAATGAGATTTTCGGCTCCCTCCAGATGGGCCGCCGCGATCGGCGTAATGCCATCGCCCCAGGTATTGCCCTGTCCGCAGGTCAGTTTATAGCTGCTGTAGGCCAGCCAGCTGCGCCAGCGATCGCCGTAAACGGCTTTCCCCGCGACGCATACGTAGCGCACATCGGCGTAGAAGGCTCCGGGATAGCTCAGGTTCACAAAGTCGAGATTTTTGCGCGTCCAGCGCTCCAGGCTGGTGTGGGGCGTACCGAGCGTGATGAGTGTGTCAACGCGATCGCGTGCCGCCCAGAGGCAATCGTCCGAATCGCGGGGGTGAATGCAGTAGGGCTTTTCACCCAGGTAAATGCGCGACAACCAGCCACCCGCAGAATGGCCAATGAGATTGACTTTGGGGACACCGTACCGCTGTTGCACCTGCCTTACGGTGGTGTCCAGGATGCGCAAAATGGGTGTGACGGAGCGCCCGCCGATCGTTGGCACCCAGTCTTGCCAGCGGATTGGGACAGTAACGGTCGGCAATCCCTGTGCTTGTAATGTTTGCTCCAGCGCGTGGTATTCCACCGCGCCTGCAAGATAACCTGGCAGAAGCACGATCGGTAGTGGCATAGGAAATTTGGAGACAGTTTACGGATGCATTACTGATGTAAGCGGCCAAAATTCATGTTGATCGCTGGTAGCAACCTGGCTTGAGCCGTTGGCCGTTGGCTCTCTTTCTCTCCATTCTCCCCCTTACACTCCACAAACTGGCAACCTGCGGCCAACCACTTCAACGTCGAGCGCTAAGATTTGAGCAGGGCGTTCCTTGATCCATAACGTTATTGCCCCACGACTGAGCCTATCTGCTATGTCCAATTCTTCGGTGCCTAGAAACACACCCAATCTGCTCCGGCAAGAGACGCTAGAGAAAGTGTTAGAAACCCTTCGTCAGCCGATCGCCATTGCCGCGATCGTGTCTGTTGGTGTCCATGGCCTGCTCTGGGCCACGCTACCTCACTGGCTGTCTGTGCAAGAGCGGGAACCAGACACCAAGCACACCGTCAGGCTAGTGGAGCTTTCACCGGCCGAGCAGAGTCAATTGCCCGCTGCGGGAACCAGCTTAGCGCCGCAACCAGCGCCCGCCCCAACGTCATCACCGCTGGCCAAATCAACGGTTAAACTGCCTGACCCTAAACTTTACAACAACCCATCGCTGTATGACTTCCCAATCATACAGCCGCCACCGCCCATCACGTTTCCGCCGCTTGGTTCATCATTGATCGACAACCCAAAGCCAAAGCCTGAGCCGAAACCCTCGCCCTCCCCTTCGGCGTCGGCTAAACCCGCAACCCCACCTACTCCACCTGCTGGCACTGCATCAACGTCCGGCAAAGCGCCTGCCACTACTGGCGCAAGTCCTGCCGCTCCATCGCGACCCACGACCCTTTCATCCGCCCAAATTGCCGCACTCCAGCAAGATGGCGCGAAGTCAAATCAGCTCCGCGAGTTGTATGCGTTTAATGGCCCAGGGACGCGCGATGCCGCATTTGAGGTTGGGGAGGCTAATTTACGTCTGTTTCAGGCGTTGGCGGTGAAGGTCACAGGCGGATTTGATGATGACACTCACTTCTACAAGGAACCAGAGAAAGTGACGAATGTCTTTCCCAAAGAGGCATGTCCGTATGTAAGAGAACTGCGGAATGCGTCGTTTGGCGCGATTGTGAAACCGGATGGCACCTTGGCAGAAGCGCCAACAGTGTTGCTGCCGTCTGGATATAAAGGGTTGGATCTGGCCGCGATCGACGCGATTACGAACAGCCTCAAAACTAAAAAAATCGGTAACAACGGCAAGTTCCAACTCATCCGGTTTGATTTCATCTTTGATCCCAAATCGGCCTGTGCGACACCGACGAAGCCTGCGTAAGCTCTCGACGGACAACAGGTTTAGATTGAGTGCGTGTGTGAATACCTGAATGCGCTACTCTGGCTGAGATACCGTTGTTTTCGTTCTGGTTCAGTCACGTACGATCGTCTATGGCTCTTGATGCGTCTTTTGCCGTCCAGCTTGCAGCGGCGGCTGAACGGTTGTTTTACCTGATCGATCGCTTCCATGAAGCGAAAATTCTCGTGGTCGGTGACCTGACGCTGGATGAGTTTCTCACCGGGCAGGTCGAGCGCCTGTCACGGGAAGCGCCTGTGCTCATTATTCGCCACGAAACGACCCGACAGGTGCCAGGTGGCGGTGCCAATGCCGTCTATAACTTTGCCCAATTGGGTGCTCAGGTCAAAGCGGTCGGGCTAATTGGCGTTGATGACCAGGGTAAGGCACTGCGCAGTATTTTTGAGGCGGCTGGAATCAACACTCAGGGAATCTTCCTGGACAGCGATCGCCCCACCGTCACCAAAACGCGTATCTCTGGCCATGCACGCCAGTCAGTGACGCAGCAAATTGTGCGGGTCGATCGCAAGTCAGACGAATTGCCCGACGTAGCGCTCCAGCTCCAGCTGGCTGACTACATTCGCCAGCAGGTTAGCACCGTTGATGCGGTCGTTTGCTCCGATTATGGCGATGGCACCTTAACAGAACCCGTCATTGCCGCCGCATTGTCTCATCCGCTCTGTGTCGTAGACGCGCAAAAACAGCTCAAACGCTACGCTGGAGCAACTGTTTTCACGCCCAATCTGCCCGAAGCGGAACAGGCCGTTGGCTATTCTCTGGTTGATCCGGAAGGGAGTGCATCCGGGGGGGCGACCCTCCAGCGGGGTGGACGCGACTTATTGCAGCTCACGCAGGCAAAACAGGTCTTGATTACCCGTGGCGAAGAAGGGATGAGCCTGTTCGATCGCGACGGCACGCAGCATCATATCCCGGCCTTTAATCGCACGGATGTCTTTGATGTGACCGGCGCAGGCGATACCGTGGTTGCTGGCTTCACGCTGGCATTGACGGCTGGTGCGACTGCCTGGGAAGCGACCGTATTGGGCAATCTGGCCGCCAGCATTGTCGTGCGCCAGTTTGGCACCACGCCGACCACACCCGCAGAGATGAAGGCGGCGCTGCAAGCCCTGTTGGATGATGTTTCTGAGTCGCACTGAGTCGCACACGTTTCGTAGCAGCGATGGTTGGTGGGGACAGGGAATGGGGCGAGCGGCCAAACGGGAAGACTGCCGATGATCCGACGCTTGCATCCTGCCCTGGCTTCTAAGGGGAACCGTGAAAATTTCCCCAAAGGGGCATTTAGGATTTCTTAATAGTACAAATATACTGTTTTGCGTGTAGAATACTCAGAGCAGAACGTTGAGGAAACCTTTATGCACGCTGGACTCAAATTCTCGCTCGAACTCGTTGACGGTGAACGCCTGGGTAAGCTTGCGGTGCCCCACACGCAGATGGCTTGCTGGCTAAACTTCCTGACCGCACCCCACTACGGTGCCCAGATCATCTTTGCGGAGCAGGGGTGTGATGGCGTCACCATCTACTTCGATGCTTGTGAGGGCATGTATGGGTATCTGAGCGATCGCATTAATGGCGATCGTACCGTCTACCATTCCGACCCGGCGCGGCTCCCACTGGCAAGCTAAACCAGTTGTCGATCGCCCGTGAACGGTGGACAATTAGCTACTGCTCATAGTCCAAGTCCAGCTTGCTGGCAAGGGCGAGTGGCAGATTGATCATCCATCGCCATCGTTCCCAATCATGTCTAACTCCATTACCTTGCGTCCCGCTACTCCCGATGACGTTGCCACCATATTTGGTTTAATTCAAGCGCTGGCGGAGTATGAGAAACTGTCCCATGCCGTAACGGGCACGGCGGCGACCCTGCACACGCATCTGTTTGGCCCTCGTCGCTATGCAGAAGTTGTTTTAGCCGAAACGGCAGGAACGGTCGCAGGATTTGCACTGTTCTTCTACAACTATTCCACCTTCCTCACCAAGCCGGGACTGTACCTGGAAGACCTGTTTGTGTTGCCCGCCTACCGTCGCCTGGGTATTGGCAAAGCGTTGCTGCGCTATCTGGCACAGCGGGCGCTGGCTGAAGGCTGTGGCCGGTTGGAGTGGAGCGTGCTGGACTGGAACGCACCCGCGATCGCATTTTACGAAAAGATGGGGGCAACTGTGCTGCCTGACTGGCGCATCTGCCGGGTGACGGAAGCATCGTTGGCACGCATGGCTGCGACAGAAACGTAACAGACTATGGCAGAACGTTAAGCGCAGATTGCAGAGTGTTGATAGAGTCTGGAGATGGTGTAGAAAGGCGAATAATCCAGGGATTCTCGTCGATTTTCATCTAAAATCCTAAAATCGACAGCTCTATGAGAGGACTCGATCATGTCTATTTGGGTAAACGAACAGATTGATCCATCCGGCATTCTCTATTCCTGCATTGCCTGCTGCGACGAAGACCATGCGCAGGATTGCCACAGGTCGTTTCAAGACAATTTGACTGACGAGCAGGTTGCTGCTGGTTGGGTTGCCCGCATTCGTACGGTCAGTTCCTGGGACGACGTTCCAGCCAATGCATTAAAGCTCGACTAGAAACCAGGAGTGCATTAGCGCGACGCACGATCGCGAGCCAACGACAAACGGATGGTTCACTCTGGCCCAGACTCAGGTTTTGACCTGGGAACGATTCTGTTTTGGTCAGTCCAGTGATTGAAGCGATCGCTGCGATCGAACGTAACAAATCTGTTGCATTGGTCGCGCCGTTCTTGTAAAGAAAAGTTGATAATCATTTCATTTGCTTAAAAAATAGAGGTGATCTCGATCGCTCGGCAGGGCGGCGATCGATCTCCTGTCCGTGTTGATTCACCGCCTGTCTCACGCGATGGCGTCGTGCCAAAAACTGCTGATAACTTTACAAAAGTCCAATAATCAAAACAATTTTGAGTTTGCTAAACACCATTACAATTACCGCCGCTATCCTTGCAATTGTCGTATAGCAACACTTTAAGCCGACTGAAAAATATACCGAGTTCCTGTAAATAAGTATTGCTGTTTTGTTGACAAAAATTTATACCGAGTTTTGGCAAAACGAAAACGAATGTAAATACTATGAGGACAGGTAAGAAATACCTAAGTTGGGTACGTATTACCAACCATTCATTTATTTGGCTACGGTTTTTCCTGTAGTTTCTAGCACTTATTACAACTATGACGACAACCATTCAAAGACGCGAAAGCGGTAATGCGTGGGATCGGTTTTGTAACTGGGTGACCAGCACCGACAACCGGCTTTATGTCGGCTGGTTCGGCGTCCTGATGATCCCCACCCTGCTGACTGCCACCATCTGCTTCATCATTGCCTTCATCGCGGCTCCCCCTGTGGACATCGATGGCATCCGTGAGCCCGTCGCTGGTTCTCTGATGTACGGCAACAACATCATCTCCGGTGCGGTGGTGCCTTCTTCCAACGCGATCGGTCTGCACTTCTACCCCATCTGGGAAGCTGCTTCCTTAGATGAGTGGTTGTACAACGGTGGCCCCTACCAGTTGGTAGTGTTCCACTTCCTGATTGGCATCTTCGCTTACATGGGCCGCCAGTGGGAACTGTCCTACCGTCTCGGCATGCGCCCCTGGATCTGCGTCGCTTACAGCGCACCTCTGGCTGCAGCTACGTCGGTTCTGCTGATCTATCCGATTGGTCAAGGCTCCTTCTCGGATGGCATGCCCCTGGGTATCTCCGGTACGTTCAACTTCATGTTTGTGTTCCAGGCAGAGCACAACATCCTGATGCACCCCTTCCATATGCTGGGTGTGGCAGGTGTGTTCGGCGGCAGCTTGTTTAGTGCGATGCACGGTTCACTCGTGACCTCCTCACTGGTGCGTGAGACGACCGAGAACGAATCGGCAAACGCTGGTTACAAGTTCGGCCAAGAAGAAGAGACCTACAACATCGTGGCGGCACATGGCTACTTCGGTCGGTTGATCTTCCAATATGCGTCGTTCAA
>JAJPKC010000128.1 GCA_021323955.1 Oscillatoriales cyanobacterium Centralia_MAG_596
ACCGTTGAACGTACATTGCACAATATGACGAACCCGCTCAGTCAGAGTCGCAATCGAAATGTGAGTCTGCTCATAAACCTGACGGGCGGCCTCTTGCTCAATGTGATCGCTGGGTAACTTTACCTTGATGATGTGAGCGCCCAACTGAGCGGCAATTTGGGCAGCATAACCCGTCACGTCGATCGCCGTTTCACCCGCCTTGCTCAGTCCCGATCCGCGTGGATATGACCAGATGATCACCACAAGACCATGCTGTTTGGCTTCGGCGGCATAGGCGCGAATTTGCTCATACATCTCAAACCGATGGGAGGAGCCAGGATAGATGGTAAAGCCAACCCCCGCACAGCCCAAACGCAAAGCATCCTGCACGCTCCCTGTTAATGCCTGTGTTGGATCTTTTTCATCTAGCAACACATCATGGTCATTAACTTTGAGAATTAGCGGAATCTCGCCTGCAAACTCGCGTGCTCCGGCTTCCAGAAAGCCTAACGGTGCCGCATACGCACTGCATCCAGCCGCGATCGCCAGTTCAAAATGATAGCGTGGATCGTAGGCAGGGGGATTGGGAGCAAAGCTGCGGGCAGGGCCATGCTCAAAGCCCTGATCGACCGGCAGAATCACAAGTTTTCCAGTACCAGCCAGTTTACCGTGATTGAGTAACCGCGCCAGATTCGTTAACGTGCCCGGATTCTCACTTCCATACCAACTGAGAATCTCTTTTACGCGCTGAGTCATTGCTTCATCTCCAAAAGAATACATGATGGAAAGTTATATGGAAATGGCTTTCAAGAACCAGAAAACCTAGATTGAACGTCTCTTAGCTGACTGCCTTGACGTAAACAACTTTATATAGGTGAAACTCGTTGCGAGCCAATCCTTCCCAGTAGGGCTGATCTGGATTGAATCCAGGCTGCTTGAGAATGGCTTCAAATGCCTCTTTGCTTTCCCATTGCCCATAATTAAACATGCGCGTTCCATCCAAACTTCGGTGGAACGTTGCTGAAATGAGTCCTGGCGAATGGCTCATCGCTCGATCCACTTCAGCAGTCGTGCGTTTCACCATTTCTGGTTGATTTGATGGCATCATCCGAAACTCAGCGAGATGGGTAATGCGATCGCCCTCAGTAATTTCAACCGCTGATGCTATTGACCGGCTAGCCGTGACTTCCAATTGCAACGTATCCGGTGGAAAAAATTCATTGAAAGCAGGGAGGCGTGGCAGGCTACGGTGATCAAATCTGGGCTGCCATTGACTGTAGGTGAAGACTCGCACTCCATCCAGACTCTGATGAACGCTTGCCGTTACAAAGTAAGGATTGGCAATCCAGGATGGAATTTGTGTTTGAACGATCGCCTCCACCAGACTGGCTTGATGACGTTCTGCAACCGGATATAAATCCAACCCCACAATAGCAGTATTAGTCTGGTCAATCTGTACCATAGCTCCCTCAACGCTGATCAACTGATGGCTTAAGTGAGAAGACTGGGCGCGGATGACATTGCTGCACTAATCGCCGTCGATCGTGGACGGCCTAGAATAAACCACTCCACCGCGTTCGCAAACCCCTCCTCTTCATAGGATGTGGTCACGTACTGAGCCTGCTGCTGCACTGCAACGCTGGCATTACCCATCGCAATACTCAGTCCACTTCGTTTAAACATGGGCACATCATTGGGCATGTCGCCGATCGTCGCAATTTCTTGGCGAGCGATCCCAAGCAGTGCAGAGAGTCGATCAACGACTGCGCCCTTATTCGCACGCGGATGGGTCACATCCAGATAATAGGGCTGCGATCGCGCGGCTGAAACCTGTTCGCCCCCACCAGAGCTTGCTCCCGCCTGACAGTGCACCTGCTGACTAAACGCCTGCTGCACATCTATTTCACACTTTGCAACTAAGTCCAGGTTGTCACTAACGCCAACAATTTTAACCACATTATCGAGTAATCCAGCAAAACTGGAAACCACTGTGGGTGGAAACTTTACTGTCCATTCTTCGCGATCGACGTGTGAACCGTGCCGCTCATGCACCAACCAATCACTACCACGATAGATCCATACATCCAGGCCATGCTGGGAGATGATATCCACAATACTCTGAGTCACGGTTAATGGGAGCGTATTCTCCTCCAGTACCGAGAAGTCTGGAGCCACAAAGATACCGCCATTAAAGGCTGCGATCGGTTCTGTTAACTGCAAAGCATCTACAATCATTTTCATGCCGAGCGGTGGACGACCACTGGTGATGGCAAACCGGATGCCCGCCTCAAATAACTGACCAACAGCGGCACGCGCACGCGCAGTAAGGACTTTTTCTTTCGTTACCAGTGTGCCATCCACATCAGCAAGCAACAGCGAAATTTTAGGCGGAGATGTCTGAAGTTGTTGGTTCATCATGTAAATTCCTGCTTCATGTCCGATTACATTCGATCGACGGTTAACCCATAGGCGTTAACCCATAAACTTCAAGGTTCGGTTCGCCAATATCGACCATCTCTAGCTAATAGTGCATCCGCCGCTTTTGGTCCCCAGCTACCAGCCGCATAGTTAGGAAATTCCTGGGGCACCGCCGTTTCCCAAACGTCCAAAATGGGTTGCACCACGCTCCAGCCCAGTTCAACATTGTCCGATCGCTGAAACAATGTGGCATCACCGATCATGCAGTCATACAGTAGCGTTTCGTAGCCAGTACTTGGGGTTGAGCCGAAATAGTCTTTGTAGCAAAAATCCATTTCTACGGCACTCATCTTGACAGTAGGGCCAGGAACCTTGGCCCCAAATTGGAGATGAATACCTTCATTCGGCTGGATACGAATGGTCAGGAAGTTGGGCGTGAGGCGATCGATCGATGTTTGCCGAAACAGCAGGGAAGGCACCTGTTTGAATTGAATCGCGATCTCAGTCAGTCGCCTGGGTAAGCGCTTTCCAGTGCGGAGGTAAAAAGGCACATCGGCCCAGCGCCAGTTGTCGATCGTAAGCTTGAGCGCCGCGTAGGTTTCTGTACTGGAATCAGTTGCTACGCGGGGTTCCGAGCGATAGGCAGGGAGTAGCTTTTCATTCACTGTACCCTCACCGTATTGTCCCCGCACGGCATGGGTAAACACCGTTTCGGCAGTGAACGGCTGGATGGATTTTAACAGTTTGGATTTCTCATCGCGCACGGCATCAGCATCAAAAGAGAGCGGGGGTTCCATCGCCACCATTGCCAGCAGTTGAAACAAATGGTTCTGCACCATATCACGAACAGCACCCGTCCCCTCATAGAAGCCACCGCGACTTTCTACACCCACCGTTTCAGCAACCGTGATCTGTACATGGTCGATATGGTCACGGTTCCAAATGGGTTCAAACAGCCCGTTGCCAAAACGGAACACTAAAATGTTCTGAACCGTTTCCTTACCCAGGTAGTGGTCGATGCGGTAGATCTGGCTTTCCATCAGTACCGTACTGATGGTTTTGTTTAACGCGCGAGCAGAATCCAAATCATGTCCAAACGGTTTTTCAATGATGGTTCGCCGCCAGTGATCTGCTGTTTCTTGCATCAGCCCTGCTGCGCCCAGTTGCCCAATGATGTCCTGAAAGAAATTGGCTGCAGTCGCCAGATAGAACAAATAGTTACCCTGCGTCCCGCATTCCTGATCAACCTGTGTCAGCAAGTGTTGCAACTGGCTGTAGGTATTGTCATGCTGGAATTCACCGGATAGGTAATACAGCCGCTGCTCCAGCGATTGCCAGATCTGGTCGTCTACGGGAACGGTGGCAAACTCATGGATCTCCTGGGTCAGCTTAGAACGAAAATCAGCCTGACTCATGGGGGTATGCGCCACACCCACGATCGCAAACGCTTTTGGCAATAGCTGGTTGCGCGCCAGGTTATAGAGTGCCGGCATCAATAGCCGCTTGGTCAAATCGCCTGCTGCACCAAAGATAACAATGACGCACGGATCAGGCGATCGATGAATGGTTTCAGTGATTGACTCGGCGACGGATGCTGTGTTCATCACGGTTCCTCACTTGGATTGTTCCACATGGCCGCCAAACTGAAAGCGCATGGCAGACAGCAACTTGTCAGCAAATTCAGTTTCACCGCGTGAGCTAAACCGCTGATATAGGGCAGCACTGAGCACCGGGACAGGTGCCCCTTCATCGATTGCGGCTGTAATGGTCCACCGCCCTTCACCCGAATCAGAAACACGACCACTGTAATTAGCCAGATCGGGTTGTTCAAGCAGAGCGATCGCGGCCAAATCCAATAACCATGAAGCAATCACGCTGCCACGTCGCCAGACCTCGGCCACATCAGGCAAATTCAAATCATATTGATAGTGCTCCGGATTGCGTAAAGGGGCTGTTTCAGCATTCGCAGCGCGATTCTGTTTGCCGACATTGGCTTTATGCAGAATGTTCAACCCTTCAGCATAGGCTGCCATCACGCCATATTCGATCCCGTTATGCACCATCTTGACAAAATGCCCCGCACCGCTGGATCCACAGTGCAAATAACCTTCTTCAGCCGTGCCGCCGATGTTTTCGCGTCCTGGTGTACGGGGAATCGCCCCCTGTCCTGGTGCCAGAGCTTGAAAAATCGGGTCGAGCTGTTGTACAGCCGTGTCTGATCCACCAATCATCATGCAATAACCACGCTCTAATCCCCAAACCCCGCCACTGGTACCGACATCGAGGTAATGAATCCCACTTGGTGCGAGTTCTTTTGCCCGCCGGATATCGTCGATGTAATAGGAGTTGCCACCATCGATCAGGATGTCTCCTGGTGACAATTTCTGTGCCAGATCCTTCACCATCTGCTCCGTCGGGTCGCCAGCAGGCACCATTAGCCAGATCGCGCGGGGCTGGTCGAGTTTCTGCACAAAATCATCCAGGGTGTACGCACCCTTTGCACCTTCCTCGGCGAGCTGTTTGACTTTGTCGGGAGTGCGGTTGAACACAACGCAGTCATGCCCATTTCGTAGCAATCGCCGAACAATATTTGCACCCATCCGTC
>JAJPKC010000092.1 GCA_021323955.1 Oscillatoriales cyanobacterium Centralia_MAG_596
ACTGTTTTGCCATCATCAGTTGAAACGCCCGTTGTAATGGGGCGAAATTCAGGACGACGGCTACCTTTCTGCCCGCCTAAGACCTGAACGCCACTCACGCCATCCTGACGCACGATCGCTACTGTTGGCAGTACCAGGACATTATTTAACGTGCCCACATTAAAGTCTACGTGGGTGCTCATCCCCGATCGCAGTAAATTCTGAGGATCGACCACCGACGTCTTGACCTCAAAGCTGGTGACGTTCTGCGTTACCGTTGACTGCGCTGCCACCTGGATGACCTTGCCATCAAACGTCTTGCCGGGATAGGCATCCGCCTGAATTTTCACGGACTGCCCCACCTTGATTTGGGCAATATTCGCCTCGGCAACGTTGGCCGAAATCTGATTCGTGGACGCCAGCGCCAAAATCGACGCCGATGCCGAAGACGCCGAACTGCCTGCAGTTGATGGCGTGACAAACGCACCCGGGTCAGCGTACTTTTTCGTCACCACACCGCTGAATGGAGCGCGAATCACCGTATCGTCGAGTTCAGCCTGGATCGTCTGTAGCTGTCCCTGAGCCGTTATAACTTGTGCACGGGCGGTAGCAATGTCTTCGGGCCGGCTACCCGCTTTCTGCAACTCCAGAGCCTGCTGTGATTTTCTGACCTGAGCCGCAGCCTGATCGCGGGTTGCACGCGACGTGATCAGGTCACGCTGCGCCAAAGCACCATCGCGGGATAACTGTTCATTTTGCCGAAAGGTTGATTCCGCTGATGCTAGAGCCGCTTGATCGTTTGCTAACTGGGCAGCCGCCTGAGCAATGTCTTGGGGACGATTACCCGTAAGAACCTTCTCCAAGTTGGCCTGCGCCTGGGCTAACTGTCCCTTTGCTTGCGTGTACTGCCCTTGCAGGTTAGACGAGTCCATGTATGCCAGGATCTGTCCCTCCTGAACGCGATCGCCTTCTTTGACCAGCAGTTGCTTGAGGATGCCAGACGATTTAGGGCTGACATTGGCCGATCGCTCGGGTAGCACCGAGCCATTCGCAGAAATAGTCACTGGTAAGGTCTGACGCTCTACTCTGGCACTTTGGATCTGGTGTCGTAGTTCCTGCCGTCGGGTGGTGACCATCTGGTTATAGGCAATATAGCCACCACCTAGTACCAGCGCTAACACCACTAGCCCAACCGCCCACTTCGGTATCCCACGTTTTAACAGGTATTTCACACATTCGCTCCCGTCTAGCCGTTGTGCATGCCATCAAGCCAAAACCCAGACCACGGACTCGGCACAGAATTTCTGCATTTCAGAGCACTATGTTTTAGACTCCAGCACTCAGCATGAAGTTCAAGTGACAGTTTAATGGCAGAGATATAGCGTTGGTCAGCAAGCTTTGGGCAGGGTCAATCGATGGATCGCCGGTTCTGGGTCGGCTTGCTGACTCGCCGCCGCCATCCTGACTATGGCTACGGCTATACAACAGCATCTGATATTTTGCGCAACGCAACATCAGACCGAAGTACTAGAGATGTTAGGGCGATCGTCCCGATCGAACAGCGTCGATGAAGAACCGGCCCCACCATGCGTCTACGGCCAAAGGCTGTGATGGCTGCGCTGTATACACCCCGATCGGACAGGCAGCAGAACGCACCAAAAAGCAGCCCAGAATCAACATTGGGGCTGGAGCGGGAGTAACGGGTGCCTATTCCGAGGAAAGGCATACGACACATGTCTCACCACATGGGCGTGGTGAGGTCTCAGAGTTTGCCAAAGCGTCGATCGCGCCGCTGGTAAGCACTCAACGCCTGATGAAAGGCCGTGCGGTCAAAATCGGGCCAGAGCGTATCGGTGACATATAGCTCAGCGTAGGCCATTTGCCAAAGTAAAAAATTGCTCAACCGCATTTCACCACTCGTGCGGATCAGCAAATCAGGGTCACAAATGCCAGCAGTATACAGATGACGTTCGAAGATCGCTTCGTCAATTTGCTCTGGCTGAAGGATGCCTTGCTGGACCTGAGTGGCGATCGCCCGACAGGCCTGCAAGATCTCCTGCCGCCCACCGTAGTTGGTCGCCACAGTAAACCGGATACTCTGGTTATTTTTGGTCGCGTCTACCGAGCGCGCGATTTCATCCTGCAGCGATCGTGGCAGTGCGTGCAAATTGCCGACAAACCGAATTTGCACGTTTTCCTGTATCATTTCTCGCAGTTCTTGACGCAAAACGCGCTCAAATAAGGTCATCAAGAACTCCACTTCTTCTGATGGACGCCCCCAATTCTCAGTCGAAAAGGCGTAGGCCGTGAGCGCTTGAATGCCCCAATCACGGCAGCAACGCAGGAGATCCTTCAGCACATCCACGCCGCGACGGTGTCCCATAATTCTTGGAAGTCCACGCTGTTTCGCCCAGCGTCCATTGCCGTCCATGATGACAGCAACGTGTCTGGGCAGCCGTTCACACTCAAGGTCAGCAGGCAACTCTTGCAAAACAGTTGGCTTTACGGTCATGGTCTCTCCAGCAGCAAACGATTAGATAGTAAATAGCGAAAGCGAACTGCGTCGAACAGCATGAATGAGCGGGAGTCAACACCAGGAGCGAGCAGCAACTGATTGCTCTACGTCTGCTCCTGGATTCTGAATTCTATTTTCAGAAATTAGTCGGTCAACGTCATCGTTTGCATCCTTATTTGCTGTTAACTTTTACCCTTTGGACGACCCAATAACCGTGAAATTAGCGTAAATCCCTGTGCCCCAAGCTGGCGGATCAGGCTACGCAGGTTGGGGGCAACGGTATCGCGATCGGACGTTTGGGAAAATCGCGCGCTCAGTAATTCCTTCAGTTTACTGCTGGTTAATGGACGATTCAGTGTTCCCCGTTCTGCCAGCGAAATTGATCCAGTTTCTTCCGACACAACCACACAAACACAGTTTTCAACCCGTTCCGTAATGCCCATCGCCGCGCGATGACGCGTACCCAACTGGCGCGATGCGGTACGTTCCGAAAGCGGCAAAATCACGCCAGCCGCAATTAAGCGGTTGTCCCGAATCAACACCGCGCCATCATGTAACAAGGTTGTCGTCTGAAAAATAGTTTGAATCAGTTCTTTTGAGACCTCCGCATTGAGCCTCACGCCTGGCACCGAAAAATCGCGTTCATCAATTGGGCTACCCGTTTCGAGAATCAGCAGTGCACCAATCCGGTTCTGCGAAAGCTCCTTAACTGCATCAACAATTTCATCCGTGACACTACCAGATTTGAGGGTAGTTCTTCGTGAAGATTGGAATAACTGGAGCACTTCCCCCCGGCCTAACTGCTCCAGGAAACGACGAAATTCTGACTGTAGAATAAACGCCATCGCTACAGCCGAACCAATCACCAAATTACCCAGCACGAAGCTCAGTAGCGTTAGCTCTAACCGTCTACTCAGAGCAGCGGCCAGCATCAGTACGATAAACCCACGTACCATCCACAAGGTGCGCCGTTCACCAATAATGACCAGCATCATGTAGGTGAGGGCGAGCACCAACCCAACATCAATCAAAAACCTGAGATTCTGAATAATAAGAAGCGGTAGGGACTGCATCCAGCCAGGGGTCGTCAGCAGCCATTGCCTCCATAGATATCCCATTGATCTGGATTAACCCTGCGCTTCTGTAAGGTGTTGAGTGCGAGCGTAAGTATCGAGTTGCTTAGCGGCGTAGCATTCCAAAACTCATGGCCTGTAGCTCATAACGACTGCAGCCGCTCTGGCAGACGATCTTGACGAATCAAATCCTGGTAGGTTTCCCGCTGTAGAATTATGTTAGCTTCTCCATCCCGAACCAAAACAGCAGCAGGACGAGCAATGCGATTGTAGTTAGACGCCATGCTGTAATTGTAAGCGCCGGTTGCCATCACTACGAGCAAATCATCAGGGTGTGTAGCGGGTAAATTTGACTCCTTAATTACAATATCGCCCGATTCGCAATGTTTGCCCGCGATCGTTACGGTTTCTGTGAGTGGTGCAGACATGCGGTTGGCCACCACAGCCCGGTAAACAGACTGATAGGTAATAGGGCGTGGATTATCAGACATACCGCCATCAACTGAGACGTACGTTCGAACACCAGGAATCAATTTCTGCCCACCAACTGTATAGGCGGTGACACAAGCAGACCCAATGAGCGATCGCCCTGGTTCACTCAGGAGCTTGGGTAGGGGCACATTTTGTGATTTACAGGCGGCCGTGATCGACTCGCTGACCACTTTCACCCATGCATCAATGCTGGGTGGATCGTCCGATTCGGTGTAGCGAATGCCCAAACCGCCACCAATATCCAGCTCTTGAATCGGCAGACCATATTGAATCGCCTTGCTCAACCACTGCACCATCACAGCCGCCAGATCATGGTGTGGCTCTAGCTCGAAGATCTGCGAACCAATGTGAGCATGCAGACCGATACACGACACGCTGGACTGCTGGCTGATAAATTGAAAGACTTCGTCAAGCTGATCTAACCCAAACCCAAACTTGCTGTCGATGCTGCCAGTACGAATATAGTCGTGGGTGTGGCACTCAATCCCTGGCGTCAGGCGAAGCATGATACGGGTAGGCCGCTCTGAAGATGGAGGGGTGAATCCAGCCGGATCGTCGATCGGTTGCGCTTGCGCGATCGCGACCAGGGTTTTCAACTCGTGCCAGTTGTCTACGACGATCGTGCAGCCAGATTCCACCGCTAGCTGCAGTTCCTCGCGCGACTTATTATTACCGTGCAAATAGAGCTTGCTAGGACTAACACCGACCTGTAGTGCGGTGTAGAGTTCACCACCCGACACTACATCAATGCCTAGTCCTTCACTGGCAACGATCGCGCACACAGCCAGACAGTTCCAGGCTTTCGAGGCATACAGTACCTGCGATTCACCGGGATAGTAACGAGCAAAGGCATCGCGGTATTGACGACACGCCGATCGCAGTGTTTCTTCATCAAGAATATAGAGCGGCGAACCGAATTTTCTCACGAGGTCAACAACATCACAGCCACCAATTTCAAGGTGATTGTCCTGGTTCACAGTGGCTGTCAGCGGGAGAAGCTGCTGATTGGGCGATCGCGTCGCCGGAGTGTCTGTCGCACCAGCCAAATACTGGCAACCAGTACCCTGCACTGCTGTAGCCTGAGTCGATCCCATTGTGCTGTCCTTGTCTAAATTCGGTAATAAGCGTACATACTTAACTCCAGTTTACAATCGAGGTCTGTGCATTCTAAAAGAAAAACGTACCTTTTGTGACTTTTCTCGAACTTCAGCCGCTATCCCAAGATCTACTACCGGCTGCCCTGGCACTCGATCAACGTTGTTTTAACGGATTGTGGACATTTGATGGCTATCAACGGGAGTTGGATAGCCCCAGTAGTGAATTGCTGGTGCTTGTAGAGAAGGGAGCGGAGAGAGAAGGGGCAGACGGCAGACAGGCGACAGCAAAAGACAGAAAGCGGGAAGCAAGCGAGACAGAAGCATTCAACATTCAAAACATCCCGGCACCATCGAATCATCGGAATTCGCCCGCGCGCCCCTCGCCGTCTCTCCTGGCCCTCGGCTGCTACTGGGCAATTCTAGAAGAGGCCCACATTACAATTCTCGCGGTTGACCCCACTTATCAACGGCAGGGGTTGGGGCAGGCACTGTTGTATGCGCTGTTGACATCTGCCCGCGATCGCGGACTTGAGCGCGCCACATTAGAGGTCAGAATTTCTAATCATTCCGCGCTGTCCCTATACAAAAAGTTTGACTTTCGGGAAGCGGGCCACAGGCGACACTATTACCCTGATACCGGCGAGGATGCGCTAGTGCTGTGGCGGGGCGGGATGCAAACGCCCGATTTTGCTGAGCGTCTTCTCCAGTGGCAGCAGCAAATTTGCGATCGGCTCAGCCAGACGGGTTGGCAATGGCTCACTGGTGGTTGAACCCCTCACGTACCAGAAGACGGTTTTGCCGCGTCACAGCCAATTTTCAGCCCGCGTTCTGATCACGCCATTTCTTGAGTGAAAACGTTTATTGATGAGGCTGGCAGCCGATTCTGCAACCAAAACGTAATCACGAGATGATTAAGAGATTAAGAAGTTTTGCTTGACTTCGTTGTCCCTTTCCACTGACAATCTCCCCTCGGAGCAATGTCCTCAAACGAGCAGATCACCGATCGCGGTACGGTGATCACGGATCTTCTGCGGCTTATTTCAAACTGCTGAGCTAATTCTCTATGTTAGAATCAGCAGTACCGGCAAGCAGCAGGTGACAGAAATACGCCATGTTTGAACGCTTCACAGAAAAAGCCATCAAGGTGATCATGCTTGCCCAGGAGGAAGCACGCCGCCTGGGACACAACTTTGTGGGTACTGAACAGATCCTCCTAGGTCTGATTGGAGAAGGGACCGGCGTCGCCGCCAAAGTGCTGAAATCCATGGGCGTCAATCTCAAAGACGCTCGGATTGAAGTTGAGAAAATCATCGGTCGAGGCTCTGGCTTCGTTGCCGTCGAGATTCCATTTACACCAAGAGCAAAGCGAGTTCTGGAGCTCTCTCTAGAAGAAGCCCGCCAGCTTGGTCACAACTATATCGGCACGGAACATCTACTTCTTGGTCTCATTCGCGAGGGCGAAGGTGTTGCTGCCAGAGTCCTGGAAAACTTGGGTGTTGACCTCTCGAAGGTTCGCACACAGGTGATTCGGATGCTGGGCGAAACCGCTGAGGTGACTTCTGGCGGCAGCCAAGGACGCACCAAAACGCCAACGCTGGATGAATTTGGTTCAAACCTGACCCAAATGGCAGCCGAAGGTAAGCTGGATCCCGTAGTCGGTCGTCAAAAAGAGATTGAGCGGGTGATCCAAATCCTGGGTCGCCGTACCAAAAACAACCCTGTTCTCATCGGGGAACCGGGTGTTGGTAAAACCGCGATCGCCGAAGGGCTTGCCCAACGGATTGCCAACGACGACATTCCCGACATTTTAGAAGACAAGCGCGTCGTGACGCTGGATATTGGCCTCCTGGTTGCAGGTACCAAATATCGAGGCGAATTTGAAGAGCGCTTAAAGAAAATCATGGATGAGATCCGCTCCGCCGGAAATGTCATCCTGGTGATCGACGAGGTTCACACTCTCATTGGTGCTGGTGCGGCTGAAGGCGCGATCGACGCTGCCAACATCTTAAAGCCAGCGCTCGCCCGTGGTGAACTTCAGTGCATCGGTGCGACTACCCTCGATGAGTACCGCAAGCATATTGAGCGTGATGCGGCCCTTGAGCGCCGCTTCCAGCCCGTAATGGTGGGTGAACCCAGCGTTGACGAGACGATCGAAATCCTTCGGGGTCTCCGCGAACGTTATGAGCAACACCACAAGCTGAAAATCTCAGATCTGGCACTGGAAGCCGCAGCAAAGCTTTCAGATCGCTACATCTCAGACCGCTTCCTGCCGGATAAGGCGATCGACCTGATTGATGAGGCTGGCTCACGCGTCCGCCTGATTAACTCTCAGCTACCGCCTGCAGCCAAAGAATTGGACAAAGAGCTCCGCCAAGTCCTGAAAGACAAGGATGATGCTGTTCGTTCCCAAAACTTTGACCGGGCTGGTGAGCTACGCGATCGCGAAATGGAGATCAAAGCTGAAATCCGGGCGATCGCTCAAACCAAGAAAAACGAGTCAACGGGTGAAGACGCTTCGCCAATCGTGGACGAAGAGGACATCGCTCAGATCGTTGCATCCTGGACGGGTGTTCCGGTTAACAAGCTTACGGAGTCCGAGTCCGAGAAGCTGCTCCACATGGAAGATACCCTGCACCAGCGCTTGATTGGTCAGGAAGAAGCCGTGAAAGCTGTTTCCCGCGCGATTCGTCGTGCTCGTGTTGGTTTGAAAAACCCGAACCGACCGATCGCTAGCTTTATCTTCTCTGGCCCCACAGGGGTTGGTAAGACTGAGCTGACCAAGGCACTGGCGACCTACTTCTTTGGGTCTGAAGAAGCCATGATCCGACTTGACATGTCGGAGTATATGGAGCGCCATACGGTGTCAAAGCTCATCGGTTCGCCTCCAGGCTACGTTGGGTACAACGAGGGCGGCCAGCTTACGGAAGCGGTTCGTCGTCGCCCGTATACCGTTGTCCTGTTTGATGAAATCGAGAAGGCGCACCCCGATGTCTTCAACATGCTGCTGCAAATCCTGGAAGACGGTCGCCTGACTGATGCCAAGGGCCGCACGGTGGACTTCAAGAACACCCTGCTGATTATGACCTCTAACATCGGCTCGAAGGTGATTGAAAAGGGTGGCGGTGGTCTGGGCTTTGAGTTCTCCGCAGCGGGTGATGTTGCTGAATCTCAGTACAATCGGATCCGGTCGCTGGTCAACGAAGAGCTGAAGCAGTACTTCCGTCCTGAGTTCCTCAACCGTCTCGATGAAATCATTGTCTTCCGTCAGTTGACGAAGGACGAAGTGAAGGAAATCGCAGACATTATGCTGAACGAGGTCTTCGGTCGCCTGCGCGATCAGGGCATTGTTCTGGAGGTGACGGAACGGTTTAAGGATCGCCTGGTCGAAGAGGGTTACAACCCAAGCTATGGTGCACGTCCGTTACGTCGGGCCATCATGCGCTTGTTAGAAGACTCTCTTGCTGAGGAAATCCTCTCTAGCCGTATTAAAGATGGCGACACTGCTGTGGTTGATGTAGACGCCGATGGTCAAGTCAAAGTACTTCAGGGCGAAAAGCGCGAGCTCCTGCCACAAGCGGTTGAATAACTTCGATTGCTGAGTACTTAATGAAGTTCAAGCGGTAGAGGGTTCTCCCTCTACCGCTTTTTAATCGACGCGATTAGTTAGAAATTGTGAAGAATTGTTTGATCAGGCTGGGGAAATGACCGGGCAGAAGGTCAATGCCGATCGCTGATTTGACCAGATACCCTGCAAGTAAGATAAACGCACTGACGGCTAAGTTAGCGCTCAAGAGGAAAACGGTTGCTGTAATCACGTTACCAACCCGCGCTAACTTCTCTGGAATATACCGACGAGGCTTGCGGCGACGGTCTTTACCAATAAATAAAACAACATAGAACCGCGAAACAATCAGATCGACGACAAACCGAAAATCGACAAGCTTGGGCGAGGGTCTGGGAATTGCCTCATTCAAAACCCTCCTAATTGCTTCTAATTGTTCTGCGCTAAAACTTGCCAAAATTTCAGGTTCAATCGTTGACAGGTAATAGCTAGGCGTTCTTGATGAATAATCAGTTGAGTTCACGGGTGTTTTAAAGGGAATTTCCTAATGGATGTTTTGCCGTCCTACGATGTGACCCTGATCTGCACTTGTCTTACCAGCGATGGATAAAGTCCCATTCAATGCCAACAGGTATGGAGAGCGCTTTGCTGTGCACTGCCCATGAACCGGCAACGCAGTTTAGACAACCGGGTTGCAGCCCGTTATCACCTTTTTCCAAAGGATCTTGCAAGCGTCATACGCCCAATGATCATTGATCGGTGAGCTGTCCAATTCTCAGCCCTACGTTAGCGACGAGCACCAGCAGCCAGAACGTTTGAGATTTGCTCAAACCGGTGTCATTCAGGTTTCGACTCGTGAATGCGAGCCTGTATATCAACGCTATTGCGAGGAACCAGCTCAACGCGAGGGCCGCAGCCCAGACTTGAGCGCCCGTTAAGGGAATGCCAATCCACCACATGCCCTCCGGACAGGCGATCGCGATAGTTTCAATCCACGCAATGCTGGTAGCGACAACAATGGCAATTGCGATCGCGCCCGTCCCCGACCACGCAAGGTAAAGCGTCATCGCTTCCAGCATGAACCAGACCCTAGTGGATGCACCATTCGCTGCAATTAACCAGCCCATTAACCCATAGCCGCCCAAAAGAACACAGAGTTCAATCCAGGAATTTTTCAGCCGCTTCAACATACTTGATGTGGAACTATCGAGTCATTCTCTTCTCAATATTTCCCCAACTAACAGTCGGTTTAACAGCCGCCTAGCAAATAAATTTCCTGTAAATTTTATCAGGAATTTCCTGATTTTTAGAGGCTTGCTTGTAAAACCAATATGCTTTCATTCCAGAGCCATCAGACTATCCAACCCCTGGATTAATCCAATGATTGATCCAGGCTAAACTGCTTGCAAATTCAGAGTGAGCATCGCAGCGACAAACTGTGAGACTAATCTCAGCGTGATTTCAGCCATCAATCGTTCTCTTTAGAAAGGCATTAGCAGCATGACTTAAACCACAGTCAAAATCTCGATGAGCCGAGCTTTGATGACTAAAGCAAGTATTAATTTTGCTCTCGAAATTCGACCACAACAGATGCTGCTTCAAAATGTTTGTTTAGCTCAGTTAAAAGCGCTAGTTCTAACTTTTGAGCCATGCGATTCAACCGAGGCAATTCATCCCTCGTAAACCCAAACTCTGTTAAATCAATACTTGTGGAGATGAAAAGAGGATCTGAATCAATTGCCTCTGACGACAGCAGTAAAAAGAACTCCTGAACCAGAATTAGATTGTTCAAATTTGTCATTGCTAGATGGGGAAATGGGTGTTTTAGCAAAAAACTTTGAAAGCCATCAAAATGACATGCCCGTATTTCTATGAAGGCAAATTGGTATAACCTTAGCAAACCTTAATGATTGACCTCTCTGTCTTCAGGCATAGGACAGCGGTAAAACCACTCGCGCCGTATAAACTTTGAGCTACAATACGCAAGCGCTTCAGTCTGTCTGTGCCAATGTTCAGACAGGATTAGACACCATCTAAATCTGGGGAAAGCTCGGTGATTTTGTCTATAGCAAAAAAGTCCGACACTGTGCCGCAACTGTGAAAGAGATGCTCAAGGACGAGGGATAACGTCTAAACGCTAAATCTTTAGCTTCACCTTCTGTCCTGAGTCTTTCAAAGTCAGAATGCCCAACTGCAGCAATGTACACCGCTATGCCTGCGACTCACAGGCAAAGGTTGATCATGCAAAGTTTAGATATTCTCCGTCGATCGCCGACGGCAGACTACACTGCAACGATTGTCGGATCTATATTTTTGACATCCACGATCAAATCCATTCGATTGCAACTCGATCGAGACGATTTTCGCTTTTTACCAGGGCAGTCCATTTGGCCTAAGTTCGAGCGCGATGGACGCACCTTTAGCAAAATCTACTCGATCGCGTCCTCACCCTCCTGCTGTTCTGAACTAGAACTGTGCGTGTCTCGCGTGGGCTGGAGTTCTGCGTTTCTTCAGGATCTGGCCATCGGGCAAACACTCCCGCTACGTGGTCCCTACGGGCTAATGACCCTCAGCGAGTTACCCAACCGCCCTCGCCTCTACATTGCAGAAGGGTCAGGAATTGCGCCCCTGAAAAGCCAGATCGACTGGCTGTACGAATGTGGCTATCAGCATCCCGTGTGGTTAATCCAGGCAAACCCTGAAACACCCGATCAATTGCCCTATCAATCCCACTGGCAGCAGCGACAGGCATCCTGGGCCGACTTTCACTACCGGGCGGCGATCGCGCAGTGCCCCGAAAGGGTACTGGGCGGGCTGTCGCTCAACATGGCAGCATTTGATATCGTGATCTGCGCGGTGGGCGATCGCACCGCACAGCTTGAGGATGCTGTTTTGGCGCTGGGAGCACGGGCTGAGCAACTGCAATCTGAAAAGTTTATTGCGTTCTAGGGTTTGCCATTGCAAGAATGGTGTAGCCAGACTTTAGACTAAGAACCTTAAACTTGAGATTCTGATGCTTAGAGCTGAAGTGATCGACCATGTCCAACGTCTAAAGTCTCTTGTTTGAATCGCAGATTATGACCACCGAAAAAACGTCCGAACCTCAGGTGCCAACCGTTGCTCCAGCAACCGCGTCCAACTGGCGAAGCTGGTGGGAAAACATTCAAATTCTGATCATCGCGCTCATTTTGGCCCTGTTGATTCGGGTCTTTGTAGCAGAGCCGCGCTACATCCCGTCCGATTCCATGCTGCCCACGCTGCATGTGGGCGATCGCCTGGTCGTCGAGAAACTTTCCTATCGCCTGCACCCCCCTGAGTTTGGCGACATCGTGGTGTTCGATCCACCACCCCAGCTACAGATGCAGGGCTACGCTAAGGATCAGGCATTCATCAAGCGTGTGATTGGCCGACCGGGACAGACTGTTTCCGTGAGTCAGGGAATCGTTTATGTTGATCAGCATCCCTTAAAGGAAGCGTATATCGCGGCTTCGCCCAACTACACCCTCCAGCCAGTTCAGGTTCCAGAGGGCACGGTTTTTGTCATGGGTGACAACCGCAACAACAGCAATGATTCGCATGTGTGGGGGTTTCTGCCACAGGAGAACATTATCGGTCGTGCCTGGTTTCGCTTCTATCCTTTTAGACGCCTTGGGTTTGTGGCATTGAACCCGGAAGAATAAAAATGTTTGACTTCTACCTAGAACTTCAGGTAATGCATCAGCTCTGCAATCAGTTCGCTGGATAGCGAGAGTCGCCGTTGCAGATGGATCAGATTACGATAGGGACCCATTGAGCGGTTAGCCACGATCGCTCGCGCCAAATACGTATCAACCACGGGAATTTTAGTCAGCATTTCGACGGTGGCTTTGTTGGGATTCACAGGCTTGATCGTGTTCACGCTGTCCGCGTCGTAGTAGCAAAACAGTAGCACTGGCTCCAGCGGCTTGAGGCGCGGTACGGGTAGACCCAGCACGGCAGCGATGTCTTCAATGCAGTGCAGCTGCACACCCGCTTGAGTCAATTCCACCAGCGATCGCGCTTGATGAATCGATAGCCCTGGCAGACGCAGCCAATCGTCCACACCCGCCTGATTCACATCAATCTTGACCCCTAAACTTGCCGCCAGCTCAAGTTCCGCGATCGACTGGAATCGATAGTACGGATCGGTGAGAATTTTTGCTCGTAGCGGCTGACGCGATTGAGCAACCGTTGCTAACCAGTTGGGGAGAGGCATTTAGGAAAAAGGAGTGGGAAGGGGAAGGGGGCGCAGGGAAGGCAGGGGATGAAGTAGGTTTCTCCTGACTCCTGAAGACTACTTCACAGCCCAATGGCTTTCTCAGTGTTATGCAATGCGATCGATGTTATGCAATGCGATCGAGCAACTGGCGGCGCTTTTGCTCAAATTCATACTCTGAAATCAGCCCATCGGCCCGAAGCTGGTCAAGTTGGCGAACGGCATCGGCAACGGCACTAATATGGGCGGGGTCAACCGGAGGAGCGGCGGCCACGGTTTTAACGGTGGTCGTTATTCCCTCATTAAACTTGCGATCGAACGATTCAGAATCTTGTGCCAGATACCAGATCCCTTCGATCGCGCTGGCAACCCTTGGGATTGGCGTCAGCGACAACAACATATATAGGACACCCCACAGCGGTTGTCCGACGTAAAACTTATGCAGTCCTGAACCGATCGGCGCAACGGCTCCAGCAAATGCCAGCGCTGCCGCAACTTTACGGTTTCTTGGTTTATCTAACATGCCAGCGTCACTCCTACAGTAGCCGCACAGAGACTTACAGGGAAATAGAAGCCATTTGGACTGAATACCATCACGCGATCGCCGGTTCAACGATGGCGCTGCGTTGAATAGCCTTCTTATCTATCATATTGACCCTACCCAGCAGATGGCAGCTAAAGTTGAATAGTAAGCGTCTTATCGTCATGATGGATCGGTACAGCGTCGATCGAAATTGTCACAATGTCTCGATTAAGGCAATTTAATCCCCAGAAAAGCGCTAACGTTTTCTCAGATATGTCCGGTTCAGTCCGTGGGTGCACAGTACAGTAGAGTAGTGATCATTACAATTAATCATCAGACGATCAATGCGTGCAACCGTGTTGTCCTGCCTTTTAACGCGCTGAACGAGGGTTAGAAGCTGATTCTGCCAGAGCGTGGCAGCGGCGCTTGTTGCTGGCGATGCCTCCGAAAGTGATCCGTTTGTGAACGCAGCGATCGAATCGGGTGCAACCACAACTGAGCGTACTGAGCGGCACAAGCAGAACGGCTGTAATGGGTCAGTACCGCTACTGTAATTTCTCCCTTCATTAAAGTAGATCAAGTCTTCTAGGGTTACTTAGTCGATGTCACAGAGTGCACTCCCCTCAGAATGGCTAACCAGATTCTTTGACCCCTATGCTGTATTGGGGGTTTCTGTCGTTGCGGACGATCGCCGCGTACTCAAGCGCTATCGAGCCGTCGCCAAAATCCTCCATCCTGATAGTTACGCGCTGGCAGACGATACCACCAAGGAGTTTGCCAGTCAGCTCTTTGCCCGCCTGGTCAACCCCGCTTACCAGAAGCTCAAACAAGAAAAAGGACGTAAGGAAAACGTTTCTCTATTACGGCTCCAGGTACGCCGCCTTTACAGCAAAGCCCCCCTCAACCCACAAAGCGAACTGTCGCGGCAACTGATCCAACAGCCCGTCAATGGTGTTGACGTGTTTTATGAGCAAGCAATTACGAAACTCGCTGAATTTCAATACCAACCGCTAGAGCAGTTTGAACCCCTGACCCAACAGATTGGTGAGCTGAATCTAATTTATCTCCAGCTCAAGATGGGTGAAGTACTCGTGCGCGAAAAGCCTACGGGTATTGTTCCTGCATCGACGCCCAAACAAGCGCCCGTTGTACCCGAACCGCCCAGTCCTCCCGCTGAAAACTATGCGCAGCGCCACTACCGTCGCGCACAGGAGTACATGAAAAAAGGCAGCTGGAAAGATGCGGAACAGGAATTGCGGGATGCCATCAAAATTGAAGCTGGCAAAAGCGAGTATCATGCGCTGTTGGGCGTAGCTTACCTCCAGCAAAACTTGCCCAGTATGGCAAAAGTTTACCTGCGTCAGGCCCTCAAGCTAAATCCAAAAGACCCACTGGCCTGCCGGTTTGCCCCGAAGCTCGGCATTGAAATGAGCGTCCCCGAAAATGGACGATCGCCTGACAAACCCTTGAACAGTGGCCAAACCCAGAGCACGACCGCGAAAACTGGTGGTCTCTTCGGTTTATTTCGTACCAAGAAATAGGAGCGGCTCCTGATCGCTGCTACACGCAGACGGTCGGCCAATGGCCAGGGACAACCCTAACCATCGGGTTTGCAGGTAGTGAAACCCCTACTTACTGATCACTTAACGGAACCATGCCACTGAACTAGAATAATTGTGTTTCGCAGTTGCGATCGATAGCACTGGTTCCGGTCGAAATCGTTAGTAAGAGATTTAAGGCAATGGGATTTTTTGATTCTGAAATTGTCCAGCAAGAAGCCAAGCAACTATTTGAAGACTATCAGTCGTTGATGACGCTTGGAGGCGATTATGGCAAATTCGATCGCGAGGGTAAAAAGCTGTTTATTGAGCAGATGGAAGCAATCATGGATCGCTACCGTGTGTTTATGAAGCGCTTTGAGCTGTCTGAAGATTTTATGGCTCAAATGACTGTACAGCAGCTTCGCACCCAGCTTGGCCAATTTGGCATGACCCCGCAGCAAATGTTTGATCAAATGAATTTGACGCTACAACGCATGAAAGCTGAAGTGGAAAAGACATCCTGACAGGGTTACGGGAACGCTCGAATGGGCGCAATCGGTAGTTAGTGTCAGCGCTGTCCACCAGGATATCTCCCGCTATGGCCGTAATGCTCCAAAATTAAGCATGACGAAGTAGTAGTGCTGACGGATCTCTAGGGTCTGCTGAATTCAGACGGCGATCGGAAGTTTTCGACAGGAACGCCCTGAAGAGCCTGCTGCATAAAGTCCCGCCAGACAGGCGCAACATAACCGCCTCCTGTAGCGCCATGACCCAGCGGTCGATAGTCATCATTACCAACCCATACAGCCGTTGCAAGCTGCGGTACATAGCCAACAAACCAGATGTCGCGCTCCGAAGACGTCGTGCCGGTCTTGCCAGCAGCCGGACGATCGAGCCGTGCCGCGACCCCTGTACCCCGATTGATAACGCCCTGTAGCACATCAGTGAGCGACGCGACGGCCCACGGGTCAAGCACTAGCTGCGGTTTGGGCGTGTTGTCTAGCAGGACATTGCCCTTGCTGTCAGTCACCTGCACAATCAACGTGGTATCGGAGTACCAACCGTTGCTGGCAAAGGTCGCGTAAGCGCCGGCCATCTCCATTGGCGTTAAGTCAACTGCACCCAACGGCAGCGAGACCACTGGCTCGATCGGACTCCGAATGCCGATCGTTCGCACTACGTCGATCACCTTGTTCAAGCCAACTTCTTGCCCAATGCGTACAGCCGGTACGTTACGCGATTGTTCCAACGCCGTGCGGATGGGCATCGGACCATGAAACGCCCCGTCGTAATTTCGTGGCGAGTAGTATTCATAACCATCTGGATAGCTGACCGGCGTATCTGAAATAATTGAATCGGGCGTAAAGCGTCCCGAAGCGAACGCCGTGTAGTAGACAAACGGCTTGAATGCCGACCCTGGCTGCCGGAGAGACTGCATGGCCCGGTTATACTGGCTCTTGCGGTAGTCAACACCACCAACCATCGCTTTCACAAAATGAGTGCGTGGGTCAACGGCAACAAGCGCCATCTGGTCAGCGTAGATTCCCTGATTCACCAGACTGTCGTGGCCACGCCGCACAACATCTTCAGCGATGCGTTGCAACCTTGTATCGACGGTAGTTTGCACCCGCATACCACCCTTCAGCACGGCATCTTTACCAAACCGCTTCGTCAGCTCCTGGACAGCTGCTTCGGTCACGTAGGGCATGGTGCTGCCCTGAAAGGACGTGATTTTACCAAGCTTAATCGGTTGCTTACGCGCAATGGCTTCT
>JAJPKC010000289.1 GCA_021323955.1 Oscillatoriales cyanobacterium Centralia_MAG_596
CCAATCAGGAAGTGGAACACCACCAACTGGTAGGGGCCACCGTTGTACAACCACTCATCTAAGGAAGCGGCTTCCCAGATGGGGTAGAAGTGCAGACCAATCGCGTTCGAAGAAGGCACCACCGCACCGGAGATGATGTTGTTGCCGTACATCAGAGAACCAGCGACGGGCTCACGGATGCCATCGATGTCTACCGGGGGAGCCGCGATGAAGGCGACGATGAAGCAGATGGTCGCAGTCAGCAGGGTGGGGATCATCAGGACGCCGAACCAGCCGACATAAAGCCGGTTGTCGGTACTGGTCACCCAGTTGCAAAACTGGTCCCATACGTTGACGCTCTCGCGTCTCTGTAAAGTGGTGGTCATGGTTTGATAAGTGCGTTGTGTAGAGGACAGTGTGCCGCAGCACGGGAATAATATGTCCCCACTGTAACGGAAGTGTTAAGGAATGTAAAGGAAGTTGTGAGTATAAATCTCTAGTGGCGCTCGAAGGAGCCGTCTCACTGGGCTCAGCGGTCTATTAAAGCGGCTTGGTTTCCATCTGGAGGGTGCCAACATAGACAGAGCCATCAAAGCTGTCAATGCTGTTTTGATAGCGAAAGAGTTCTGCCGAACCGTATTGGTCGTCTGCCTTCACTTTGCCGCGGTCAAACTCGAAAATGCGGTATTTGAGCCCTTCGACTTCTAAGTAAAATTCATTTTTCAGCGTGTGGAGTGTGCCTGTACGGCGGTCTAAGCTCATCATGGCATCGTGCCGAGATACGTGCAAAAGTTTATCATATGGGTATCAAAGCCCTACGCAGAGGAGGTTCTGCCATTCGACTCAAAACAGGGCTTATTTGGTTGGTTAGTTGCTGGACAGGCAGAAGCGCAACGGTAGAATGCGGCTTTCAGACGACCAATGAGGAGCAAAACAGGTGGTGTACTAACCGTTTTTCATTAGTACACCGTCCAAAAGTAGTCCAAACCTGTACTAATCAGGGTTTTCAGCGATCACGGCTAAAGACCAAAAGGCTAGAGTGCCTATTCAGTCTAGGTTTCAAGGCGATATGATAAAAAATTACACGTATCTCGGCTCAACCCCGGTAAGGAGTGTACCCGTTGAGTCGGCTGAGCCTTAGGAGCAGTCATAGGGGTATGGTCAACCAATCGGCCCTTCTGTCCCGCGCCACAGAAGGGCCAAGCGGTCTAACACTCTCTCAACCCCCAAGTGCAAAGCGGTCTCAACCTTAAAAGCATTGCTGTGACTGGCTTTCATGTTTTTGTGACGCTTGAGAGCGGGTTCAGAGAAAAGGGACTGCATCAAAGCAAGGCGTTGTCTTGCTAAAATTCCCTCACGTTGCTTTGGGTCCAAACGCCACAGCCCTGCCATGATCAGTACTCGCGCTGGGCAAGACGTTCAAGGAAGCTCCAGATGCGCAAACGAATCAAGCCGTGGCAAGTGTGCCTACCCCTAGCCGTCCTCGCGACGGTGGTACTGGCGCTGCATCTCATTCCAGCCCTTTGTCTCCGCACGCCGATGCCGACAGTGGGACACAAGACGTTTGATGTCATCATCACGCTCGGTTATCCAGCGCGAGCAGATGGCCAACCCAGCGCCATGCTGAAACAGCGCGTCGTCGCCGCTGTCAAGCTGTTCCAAGCGCAGCGTGCACAACACATGCTCTTCACCGGGGGAGCAGCACATAACCGCTACGTCGAAGCGGCCGTGATGGCGGCACTGGCTCACTCACTGGGCGTGCCCAGTGAAAAGATCATCCAGGAGCCGCAAGCAAAGAATACCTGCCAAAACGCTGCCCAGTCAGTGGCCTTGATGCAGCAGCGCCACTGGCATTCGGCCATTATCGTGACCTCGCCGAATCACCTGAAGCGAGCCAGTTATCTCTTTGCTCACTACCCAATTGACTTTGCCGTCTCGAGCTCTGGCTATCCAGTTGAGATGCCCCGCTGGGAGCGCGTTTTGTTCGACCAGTGGGAGCAGTATGCCTTGACACGACTCACTTTTTCGGGATATCCCAGTTGCCCTTAGGCTGACGAGGCGCAAGCGACTGGCAGCCACTACGCTTGCAGCTGAGACAAAAATCAAAAAAGGCAAGCATGTCAATGATTGCCAGAGGCGCTTCCCAACTTTTGCCATAACGCGACGGGCTTGAGTTGTGGCTGGGTTAATTGCCAAGCGCAGCAGAAATGCAGGGCAAAATGGAACGTTTGGTTAAACACCTCAAGAAGACGGCTCGTTCTCTCGGCTTTGACGTAGTCTCTCAGTCCCCTAATCCTGAGAGTGTTTCTTGAGAGGGCAAGGAGAGCACCTCTACGTGTTGCTGAAATCACTCTTACTGAATTGAAGACAGGTCGACTTGAACCAGCGGGCGCATCCATGCAGAAATTTACGGTTTCAATGTGTCAAGAAATTTAGAGCTGAACATGTAACCTGATTTTGATTTCTTGATGAGTTTTCTTGTGCTGAGCAAGACCTTATTGCGGCGAAAAGCTCGACACAAAGAAAACGGTCATCTTTCTAGCTGTTGTATTTACGAGAGATGAAATCTTGTGGCATAAGGATTTCAGCCAAAACCGTAACTTTCTGCTCAAAGCGCCCACTGGTCCATAAGCGGCTGCGAGCGCACTTACCCACTCGAAAACTTTTTTGAGGATTTGCGATCTTCAACTCGATACATGTCTTCCGAGAGCTGAGATCACCTGCTCTCTTTCATGCTCCAAAGGCTAGAGCGAGGTGTTCCGCCCAACACCAGTTGAATTTTCATCAGGAGAATTGCTGCTGCAAGAGATGAGTGACGGCAACGGCACTGTCTGTGCTAATCTCTTTGCGTCTGTAGAAGACGTAACGTGTGTTGCTAAGGTCAAGCTCTTAAGTCGTCAACTATTTTACTTAGCCGTAGCTTCCCTTCCTCATGTATAGCTGTTGCCACAAAGCTTAGGACAATGGGATTTAGAAGAGGTGTGTGGGCCTTGCCCTCAGCTAGGGGTTCCACCCCTGCACCCCATCCTAACCAAACTGGCTATAGCTTAGTGACCGGGATAGCCAGAGAAGATGTGGTTTCTTAAGGACTGTTGACTGGCTGTAGGAAGAGCATGGACGGTTCTAAAAGCTCCGCCTTGCTAGACCAAAAGCTGTGCATGCTTCCTTGCTTTTGCATGCACGATAATCTGACTCAAGAATTTTCATCATCGATCGTATGACTCCAAACCAGTGGCGCACTTTTGAGGTGTCTGAATGACTAATGCTTACGTGCCTGCCGACATCAAAACATCGCCATTGATGGGTGCACCAGAAAGAATTGATGCGATTGCCTGTGAGATTAAGGATGCGGTCCGCGAAAATATGATTATTTTTCTGCGTGAGCAGTTTCAACTGTCTGCACTTGACCTCTTTGGATCTGGACCCAAAGGCCTACAGGCTCGACCGTCAATTGCTCTCAGTACCGCAGAGGACCTCCTTAAAACAGCAGCATCGCTGATCGACTTTAATGGCAGACGCTTCTGCTCAAAAGCGGATGCTCAAAGGCGCAGCAGTCTTGCCAGCACTTATCCGAGAGAGCTGCAATACCTCTGGGCCTTACTGCAACAGAATCACCTTGGCATTGCTTTGCTGAATGTCGGCACCATTATGTTTATTCAGTCACGCAAGCCAGATGTTCTGCCCACTCATCGTATTGCTAGACATGCCGTGATTACTCAACCCGGAGGCAAACAGGCTGTTAGAAAAGGTGATTATGATCAACCCTTGATTAATTACTTTGTGCCCTATCCTATTCCGGAGTGGCATGACTTGGAGCACATTGTTTCAGCCGCTGTTGATGACCGATTTGGGAATGATCTGCGTACCATTCAACGCATTCCAAATAAATATACACAACTGAATTCTGCCGATCCAAATTATTTGATTTATCTCGCACCTGCCGATATGACAAAGTTCCCGATGGACTCAGACTATGGCATCTTTCAACGGATTGCGCCGTGGTTTTATCGCAAAACTGTGTTAAGAGGCATGAATGTTGAAGAAGCAGTACACTCGATTCAAGAGAGCCTCATCGGCTTTCTTTGTAAAAATGAGCCTGCCGGTGATTTCTGGACCAGTAAGAAAATCTTTTTGCCTACCTTTAGCCATGAGTACAATGCTCAGAAGCGAGCAGCCCTGGTATGGAATTCGTGTGGAGAGGTGCCTTCAAAAGAAGTTTCACCTTACGTAACGTTCTTAGATAAAGAAGAGCCTGGACTTACGGCTGGTTTCTTAAACTCAGATCCCAAAGTGGCACACAGTGCGGTGCGTATTCTCTTCGCCATCGCGGAACACGAAACATCCCCACCAACAGCAAGACGCCTGCTGACTGAACTAGCATATGCTCGCGCTAGTCTCGTGGCGGCAAAACAGTCTTTAAGTGAAGCGAACGGTCTTGATAGCAGTCTGACGACCATTTTGCAGCAGTTTATCGACGCCTACGATTTTGAAAATGTGGAATCAAAAGGTGAACATCCTGCCAGACTCTTAAAAATGTGGGCCAATTGGTACGAACAGCAAGACGCCACTGAGAGACAGAATACAACTGAGAAGGTGTTTGAAAAGGTAAAGGCTGTAGCGTTTGGCCCTCAACGTCCCCCTCATTCCCCTCTCAGAAAAGGGGGAATGGTTCAAAGTCACCCCTTGAGAAGATGGGTTGAGGGCGATCGATCAGATTTGGCTACAGGCGGTAGGACTCTTGAAACAGCCTCTGGGAAAGCCGTAAAGGCTCTGGTCTAAATGGTTGGGTTGACCTAGTGCGTGATGTTAAGCGTTGATGTGATAGCTATAATTGCTTGTGCCAGCTAGATACTGCTCGTCTACCAACAGAGGCGCTCCTTAGCCTACGCCAAAGACTGTAGGGAGCTAAGAGTTGAAGGCTTTCAACACATTGAGGGCAATCGCTGTGGTTATCGCCAGTGATTGACGCTATATGCTAGTTTTCGAAATATCAGTGGCGTTTTTTTGAGTTAAGAAAGGGTAACAAAGGGAACTGGTAGTCAACTCGAGGCGCTGTAGGATGAGTCTGCTAAGGCATTGTAGTGCCGTTTTTTGCTCATCCAACTCAATTTTACTTGTATGACCAAGGTGAATGGCGTCGTCTTTACTCCTGCTGCGTTCGCGACACTGAACCTTCTGGCAACACCGCTCTGGATCCTTGATCGTCAACGTTTACACCTCTTGTGGGCTAATCAAGCGTCTTTGCCGTTGTGGCAAGCTGCTAGCTTAGCGGAACTTTTGCAGCGTGAATTTAGTTCCCCCTCAGAAGGGCTGCAAGCAAAATGGCGCACCTACTGGCAGCAACTTCGTCAGGGCAAGCCGGTTGTGGAACCATGGTTTTTTTACCAAGAGGGGCACATCACTGTTGTGCAGTGTCACATCTCCCTGATTAAGCTCGAAGCAGGGCAAGAGGCCATACTGGTTGAAGGCAAAAGGGGCAGCCTCGACCAACTCAGTCGTGAACCTTCGCAAGGCTTAGAGATTCGCTGCATCCACGATCCGCTGACTGAAAGGACTGTTCAGTTGCTGCTAGAGCGAAAGAAAGTAACAACGGAAGCACCCGTCTTAACCACGCCGCCGTCGCTACTTTTAAATTTACTGGCCTCATTGCCAGCACTCATCTGGTTCTCTGGGTCAGAC
>JAJPKC010000087.1 GCA_021323955.1 Oscillatoriales cyanobacterium Centralia_MAG_596
AAAAAACTCTCCTGTCCAGTGCTAGGATGCCGCCTAAGCAGTGGACAGCACGCAACGATCGCAGCACCCATCCACCCGAGCCTGTCCCACAAGCCGCTGAGCCAACGCTACGGCACAAAAATGCCGTCCCTGCCACCAAGCGTCAGCGAGGTGTCGTTTTGACCGCTAAAGGGTTGCAGAAGCTAGTGGACGCTCAGGCGATAATTGATTCGTTTGGGTATCGCTATACATTTGATGCGTTGAGTGAACGCGTCTGTCTTGATCCACGCACCGTGGCACGCATTGTTGGTTGCGCTGAAAAAGTTGATAAACGTAGCCTTCAGCAATTCTTTCACGCCTTTGGTCTAACGTTGGAACGAGAGGACTTTACCTGCCCTACGCCCGTCGCGGCCGTAGAGAATCCACCATTTCCCAATCCATCGTTTCCCAGCGCTGGATTACCAAACCTGCAGGACGCTGTCATTGTTCTCGTCATTTACGATCGTGGTTCAACTATGCCGGTGGATCAAGTACTGATCAACCACATCGTTTAGCGGCTGAACGCGTCTACCGATCGCTTTGGTCAGCAAGCTTGGGACAGGATCAATCGCTGGAGTGCCGCTTCTGGGTGGGCTTGCTGACTCGCCACTGCCATCTTGATGCTACGGCTATACCTGGCGAGAACGTTGATGTGAGTGGTGTGCAGTCACGATGATCGTCACTCAAACGAATGCTACAGCACTCACGCAAACGCTGTAGCCACAATCAGCAAATGGTTGATTTCGTGTCCACTCAAATGTGCCCCCAATCCGGAGATGGAATATGCCCAGCAGCACAAAAGTTTGGTTGATCACAGGCAGCTCTACGGGGTTTGGGCGATCGCTCACCGAAGCAGTCCTCAAGCACGGTGATTGCGTTATTGCCACAGCGCGAAAGCCAGAGCAATTGCAGGATTTTGTGGAACGCTATCCAGAGACAGTCAAAGCCGTTCGTCTGGATGTCACCAACTTAACGGAAGTTAAAGCAGCCATTGATACAGCTGTAAGTACCTTTGATCGAGTTGACGTGTTGGTTAACAATGCCGGTTATGGGTTGGTGGGTGCGCTTGAGGAGTATGGTGAAGATCAGATGCGCCAGAATTTTGAAACCAATTTCTTTGGTGCCGTCAACATGATCCGGGCTGTGCTGCCGGTTTTGCGATCGCAGGGACAGGGACACATTCTTAACATGTCGGCGATCGCTGGATTTACTAATGAACTTGGGTTTTCCATCTATGGTGCCGCCAAGTTTGCGCTCGAAGGCATGTCAGAAGCGGTATCCGGTGAAGTGGGGCCGCTGGGGATCCGTGTCACCATTGTCGAACCAGGCCCCTTTCGGACGGACTTTATTGGGCGATCGCTGGTACGTGCGGAACACACGATTGATGCCTACAACGAGACAAGCGGTAAGTTTATTCAGTTTCTTGACCAGATTGAGGGCAGCCAGCCCGGCGATCCAGACAAAGCGGCTCAAGTACTGATTCACGTGGTCGAGTCGGATCATCCGCCGTTACGGTTGGTGCTGGGTCAGTATGCGTACCGTAAATTTCAGCAAAAGATCCAATCACTCACCCATGAGCTGGACGAATGGGAAGCGATTGCCGCCAATACTGACTTTGAGACGACTCCGCTCTCTCATTAGACCGTCTGGACTACCCATGCATCTTGAAAAGTACCCATACATCTTGAAAAGGGTCATCGTCAATCAGAACCTACTTTCAAATCGCTATTTTGGATTGTGTTGACAGCGCCCGATTCCAACCTCCATCCACGCAACGTGGCGATCGATTGATCGAGGACATGCCTCAAGTAAATCACGACCGGTTTTACTTGAGGCGAGTGTTCCAAGCAATTTTTTGATGGGCGATGTACGATACAACTCAGTGAAGTGGGCAACTTCGGCAGTGGACTCGATCGCGGTTCCGTTGATCCATCGTTATCTGAGTAAGGTATAGCGCTGTGGGAAAGTTATGCGTCGAAGATCTCATGCGGCTGGAGCCATTCCAGCAGCTTCCGCAATCACGATTGGAGTGGGTCTGCGAGCGAGCGCAAATTGTAACCTTGCCAGCGGGAGCGGTATTGGTGCACGAGGGCGATCGGCATCGGGGCTTATTCGTTCTCGTTAACGGTCAACTGGTCATCACGCGTCACAGCGAAGGCGTTGATATTCCGCTCGGACGACATGAAGCCCCTGCATATTTTGGCGAAGTACAGGTCTTGACAGACGACCTTGTACCCGTGACAACACGAGCGTTGACCGATTGCCGCCTTTATGAGGTGGAGGGCGATGATTTTTTGGTGTTACTGCACGAGTGTCGTGAGTTTGAACGTATTGTGTTTCGGATGGTCGAACGGCGACTACGAGGCCTGGAGTCCTTCATCCGGGGACGCGAAAAGATGGCAGCCCTGGGGACACTGGCAGCCGGACTCGCTCACGAGCTGAACAATCCTGCCGCTGCTCTGGTGCGTGCGCTGCGAGAGATGCCAGACGCTATTTTAGAACTTCAACGGATGAATTTAGTCTATGGGCAACGCCAGGTTGAGCCTGAGCACACCCAGAAATGGCTACAGGCCAGGGACGCAGGACATGATGCGATTCTCAACGATCAGGTGGATCCCCTGACGCTGAGCGATCGCGAAGACGTTTTATTGGCCTGGTTAGAAGACTACGGTGTGACGCAGGCCTGGAAACTAGCCGAACCTTTAGCGGCAGGCGGCATTGAGACCAAAACGCTGGATCAGCTCATGCAGCGCTGGCGCGATGATCCAACGGAGTTACGTGAAATGGGGCTGCACTGGCTGGCGCTTTCCCTGGAAGTGATGTCTATGATTAAGCATGGCTTGCGGGGCGCAGAGCGCATTTCAGAATTGGTACAAGCCATGAAGTCCTACTCTTATCTGGATCAAGGGATTCAGCAAGAGGTGGATGTGCACCAGGGACTGGAAGATACGTTACGACTATTCGCGCACAAGTTAAAGCAAGGTGTCCAGGTTCAGCGCCATTACGATCCGCAATTGCCAAAAGTGTTAGCCTACGGCAGCGAGTTGAACCAAGTATGGACAAGCTTAATTGATAATGCAATTGATGGAATGCGTGGTCAGGGGGTGCTTGACATTACCACCCACCATAAGGGGCGATCGGTGCGGGTTGATATTGTTGATTCGGGTGAAGGGATTCCCGCTGACATTCAATCGCGCATTTTTGAGCCATTTTTCACCACTAAACCGGTTGGTCAGGGTTCCGGACTGGGCCTGGAAACAGTACGACGGATCGTTGAGAATCGCCATCAGGGCACCATTTTATTTGACTCAAAACCAGGAAGAACCTGCTTCACGATTTGTTTGCCGTTGGCCCAATGACGATCGTACACAGACAGCGGTTTGGGTACAGCAGAATCTTGAGATGGTGGCCAGATTGATGGAGCCATCCAGTTAGTGCATCTTCAGGCAAAGAAGTTGGCCGCTTTACGATCTGCCTTTTCCCAATCTCCGCTAGAGCACGGGGCACGTAGCACCAGAACGCCATAGCCCTGCTATGAGGACAGAAACGCCTTGAGCGCAAAACCGATGCGACCCAGGTTATGGCATCTCCCAATTGAGTTGTCAGCAGCGGCGCAAAAGATTGTAAAGCTGAACAAGCGGACAAACCTGTGTGTGTTTCTGCGTCAGATACGACACGAACTGTTGGATGAAGAGGTTTAACAAGCCTCCCCCAATCCTACTCGTGCTGCCGTGTGCTGGAACCGCGCTCCATCTAGCTAGCAACAACATGGCACGAGCACGTTTTGCCAGCCCTACAGGGGTCTTTGGGCGGTGCAGCAAGCCTTTGAGGGTTTTTCGCTGTTGCTGGATTAGACTGATTTTGATGGTAGAAGTACGTCCACGCATAGATCATCCACAATCTTTATGATGATCCTAACGATTTCCAACCCCCTTCAATGACGAGTTGTACTTAGCTCTTACAGAATGACCGATTTTATTTTGTTCTCGTTCCTTAGAGCCACGTTAAGCTAAGAAGTAATCCTACCTCGCATTACAAAATTAGATTCGCGACAGAAGCGAGTACGACTCATCGTTCCTAGAAAAACAACACTTAATTTGCGAAGCAAGTTTTTTAGAAAAACGACATTTAATTCGTAAAGCTGACTTTACGACACTGAATCTGCGAATCCGGTTGAATGTCGCTCTTCTGGACAGAAAGCGTAGATCGTTCGGTGGGCAGTTGTTTGAAGTCGTTTATGTCCTGCGAAAACGAGCTACAAACTGCGACATTTAATGTGCAAACGTACAATTTCCGCTGATACTCTTGTACTATTTTATGGGATACGGTAGAGTAAACACGGCTAATGGGTTATCCCCGTTCTTCGGCCTTCACTACCCGCTGGTGAAGGCTTCCTTGTTAATCAACTCAGCTCAGCGTGTCGTCTACGTTGTACCCAAGTACATCACTTCAAGACGCTGCTATGGGCGCATCAAGGCTGTTTGATGCTCCTTCAATCTCATTGCGGCTGGGAGCGGTCTGACCGCATTTGTTAAGAGAAGCTCAAGTGATAGGATGTGCTGCTGAATCTGTTCCACAATGATTGACAACCGTTGAGGTTGTCAACCAAGTAGCGATGGGCAGGGTTTCCAATGCCAACGAATCCTCTGTTTCGTCCCGTTAGCGATCCGGCTGTGGCCGCCAGCTTGCATGACCAGATTCAGATTGCACTCTCAATTGCTGACGATCAGGTGCTGCGATCGCTACTGGCAAATGCCATTCCGGCTGTAGCGCCTGTAGAGCAGATTCGATCGATTTCAGCGCAGGTCGGCGTACCCACCGGCAACCTGCAAACGGCTGACGGCCTCGTGCACTTTGAAGCGACGCAGTGCCAGTTGGTCGACCCGGCTGAAGCGGCGGCTGACCTTCCCCCGCTTAACGGTAGAAGAACCCAGAGTCGCGAACTGGCACGGCTCACACAGCACGAGTCGGATGTGCAGACCTTGGGGCATAACTTGCCGCTCGCCACGACTGTCTCGCTTCTGGCAGAGTCAGGATTTAGCTCCGAGCAAATCAGAGACATTCTGCATTTGCCGTATGATGCGTGGCAAAAGGCCTGGTGGTACAAGATTGATGCCTATGGCAACTTTACGATCCCATTTTTGCGGCATATTCGCACGCTGCGCTACCCCAACGGCACGTTCACAATCCAGTACAAAGACTTCTTTGAACAAGATACCCCGGTCTGCTTTACGGGTGTAATGCAGAAAGCGCTGGTGGTCATAAAGCCCGATACGCAGAGCTTTAGCGACACGCTGCGGCAAATTAACTATCAGCGAGAAGCGCTCGGCACAACTCAGGTGGTCTTAATTTGCAACACAATCTCAGATTTGGAGGCGCAGGGATTAATTAACCAGGGGGTGAGCGTCTATCCTGCTGTTGAATTAATCTTGCCGACCCAATCAAACTGCATTCACTGTGGCCGCAAAGAGTGTGCTATGAATGGGGCTGTGGATTCGCCAGTGGCCTTGTGCTATGGCTTTTTGCCAGAAAGCGAGTTTATTTAAGGACGGCGTGTACATGGAATTTAAGGTCGCTGCTACTGGTCTCCAAACTGGATCTTCCTAACTCTTCTGAGGGCGGGAATCAAAGCAAAGCGTCCTGTTGCCTGGGTGCCGCAGACGTCAGCATCGAGGGTGACAGCGCTTGATTGCGAGGCTTACGGTGCTCATGCGGCATTGCGTCCGGCAAGGCGGCGATCGCATGCCGGATAGGGATAGCTCAGCGATTCTCTTCGGTCGGAAGTGATCAAATTTGCCTCCCTTTTTGTGTAGTCTGCGGTGGCTATTCACGGCGTGGCAGCAGGAAGGCAGAACGCTGACCGTTCGCTGATTGACCGACCGGGGGTGTCTGCCGCCGGCTGAACCAATGCCGTACTGGCGATCGCCTAGTGCAAGATCGCCCGGAATAGAACGAACACAAGCCATAGCGCAAAGAAGCCAAACCCCAGGAAGGCGCTGACAGAATTCGCCGAATTGGTTGGCTGGTTGAGTGATGAAACGGTCGTGGTTTCTGCCGTATTGATGAACGTATCTTGATCGCGAATGATGGCCTGGGGCAGCAACGTGTCCGATCGCGTACCGACTCCCGGCATTTTTTTCACAGCGGTGCCGATCGCCAAAAATTCAATGATGCCACCACCCAGGTTATACACGTATGTCTTAATGCCAACCACCTGATCCGCATTGTATCGACGGGCATCGTCGGCAATATGGGCGAGAGCCTCTTCCCGCGCTTCGTAGATGAGCGTGGTCAACTCGCGAATTTCACCGCGCACGAAGGATTTGAAAAACGAGGTAATTCCCCCCACCAGGCCCAGGGAGTAGACAGAGACTCCTAACACCAGCTGCACCGGCATATAGCCCTGGTTAATCAGCCCCCACATTTCCTCATTCGTCAGATCGCTGGTGATGGGGTCTTGGCGAAACCCACTGGGCAGGGCCGGATGTTCGGATGCGGTGCCAATCATGACCATTTCTTGCATACCTGCAAACGGCAGGATTGAGGTCTTGATGCCAATGACGGCATTGGCCCCAACCTCCCGTGCTTCGGCCTTAATGCGTTTCAGTGCCAGGTGCCTCGTTTCGTTAAAAATGCGCGAAAACTCTTTGATCTCACCCCGTTGCAGACTACGCAATGTCCCGATCAATCCCCCACCCAGGCCGATCGAATACGCCACATTGCCAAACACAAAGCGCTTGGGCTTGAAACCGGCATCAATCTGGCAGTAAAGCGCCTGCCCATCTGCGGCGCTTGAAAATTCGAGCTGTTCTGCATTGGCTTCGGCGCGGTGAAGGCAAGACCCGATCGCCAGAAATTCGATATTCGTGCCGTGGATCACCAACTCATTCGAAACGCCTGTAATGCCCACACCGCCATGCCGCTGCGCCTCCGCCACCATCCGTGCATAGGCCCGCTGTCGCCCTTCATGGATCACTTGCGTTACCTGATGCACTTCGCCACCAAATAGCGTTTTGAATCCTGAACGAATGCTGCCAATCAACCCTAAGGAAATAACGCTGTTGCCAATGACTAAGTCTCCCGGCGTTAGATGCTGACGCTGCAAGCAAAAGATTTCATTGCCCGACAAACCTGTAATTACTGCCATTTCTGCTATCTCCGTCACGTATTAGAGTTGTGTCACTCTGAGTATGCCCTTCGACCCAGCCTCAACCTCAGCGACGTAACGACGGCTGGTGGGGCGGCGACGGTTATTCGTTGTGATGTTTCTCTGTTGTATCCGCAATCAGGAGGATGAGAAATCCCTGAATTAGGCGATAATGGTAGATAGAGAAAAGAGGTTCTTTATGCCTTCCCCAAGCATTCCTTGCTGTGTCGCTTCACTCAATCAACAGCGGGAACAGGCGGTTGAACATCACAAGGTTGAACATCAAAAACAGTGTAGCGATGGCACGATCGCGCCCTGTCAATCAACGGCAAAAATGTACACCACGATTGAGAACGGTAAAGTGGTCGTCAAGCCCATATTGACAAGGAGTGAGTCGGACAAGTAACGGGCTACTCGGCCTCGTCCAGGACAATCACTTCATGGAAGCAGTTGTAATCAATGTAGCGATGTCCATCGTCGGTGTGATGGATGATATCAACAAACTGTCGGTTCCAGAGAACATCTTGAGCCGCATAGGTATGGCGGGCATGGACAACCTGTGCGACCGTTTCATCAATGCCGCTAAGCGAAACCGCGATCGTGGCATTGGTCTGGATCAACGATTCGATTGTGACCCCATAGAGTGGACTGGACTCATCAATGGGATGGATGGCTAACCAGCTCAGCATAAAGCTCGGTGATTGATCGCGCAGCAGTTTGAGGTCATAGATGCGGCGCATAAATTGCCCATCCGAACGGATCTCATCACGCATTAAATAGACCCTTAGCTGTGCTTCCAAAATCTGGTTGCGTCGCTGGTTGGCTGTGCGGAAGAGCAGTGCTGGTACCCCTTCGTGGGGTGCAATGACGGCAACGCGGCTAAACATCACCCGTGCTGTCGGGCGCGAAAATCGGGCAAACGCCAACCCGGTTAAGACGGCAACGCCTGTAAGACTGACGATCGCCTCGATCGTCATGATCACGTTGGCGTAGTCAGTCCTGGGATACATGGAACCGTAGCCGATCGAGGCGAGTGTCTCTACGCTGAAGAAAAAATCGTCCAGGAATGAACCCGGTCGGGCATTGGCAACGCAGTCACCACCGGCCAGGTAAAGCATCGCAAACAAAGAGTTGATCGCGACATACGACAGCACAATAAACGCCATGAATCCCGGCCAGGGGATTGTCAGCAACAGGTGGTAAGGGTCACGCCAATAGGAATACCAGACACCCGCCCCGTCAATTTTGAGCCGTCCGTCCTCAAGCCTGATATGAACACGGCGGAGCAAGCGCCAGGGCTTCCTCATCCGCAATTTCCTCGATCGCAGCTTCATCGTCAACCTTCGGATCGTGAATTGAATGACCTGTAGCGATGACAACATGTGAGGACATGCCACTGCGGTTGTCCAGCACAGCACCGATGATGAACGAACGCGTGTACCTTAAATCCCGGCACCATCCAGAAATTCTTCGATCACCTTATCCCGAATGCGACAGCTACGAGAGGCCGCGATCGCGGTTTGAGACGGCTCCAGAGGCGTAGTCCCATTCACGGGAGCAGAGACTCGGGCCGCGGCTGTTACCAGGGGCATTGGTACAGATGGTTGCGGCTGTGATTGCAGGAGTTGAACCTGCTGCTCTAACGCTTCAATGCGATCGACCATAGCGCGAATGACCTGTGCTTCGGAGTCAGGCAGACTGCCATGCTCCAGCGGATCAACCCGCTCACCAGAGCGATACACAATCCGACCGGGTACCCCAACAACCGTGCAGTCGGATGGCACATCGCGCAGCACAACCGACCCTGCCCCCACGCGGACGCGATCGCCAATCTGGATATTGCCCAGCACTTTTGCGCCTGCGCCCACCACCACATTCTCCCCCAGCGTGGGATGGCGTTTGCCGCTTTCTTTCCCGGTGCCGCCCAGCGTTACACCCTGGTAGATCAGCGCGTAATTGCCGACGATCGCCGTTTCACCAATGACAACTCCCATGCCGTGATCGATAAAAACCCCCTGGCCGATGCGAGCGCCGGGGTGAATTTCGATGCCGGTCAAGAACCGGGCAATATGAGAGATCAGTCGCGGTATGAGGGGCAACCCCATCCGATAAAGCAAGTGGGAGAAACGGTGGAAGACTAACGCCTGCAAGCCGGGGTAGCAGAACAACACCTCTAGCCAATTGCGGGCAGCGGGGTCGCGATCGAAGATAATGCGAAAATCAGCAATGAGGGAGGCTAACACGAGCAATAAGCCCTCCGGCATAATAAATCCTTGTTTATCTTAACGTCTGAACGACTCCAATAGGTTAAAGGAAGGGCCAGCCCCTCGCTACGCCTGACCGGATGAGATCGACCCGGGTACGAGCGGATGTACCTTTCTGGTGCCATCTCCCAATGGACTCACTTGAAATCCTGCTCTCAACCCTGGACGAGGGCGTTGCGCTTCTCATGCTCGTTGCGCTTCTCATGCTCTCCGGCATTGACATTCGAGCACGGGACGAGGGATGAGGGCTGTATGGGATTGGCAACGGCGGTGCCATGAATCGGCACAAGGCTGGCGATCGGGATGAGGGGGCGTGGGGGTTGATCGCCAGCATTTACCCAACGCGATTAAACAAACTCCAGTACAATCGATGTGGTCAAAATTACAGCCACACCTGGAGTCGTAATCTTGAGTGCGTAAAGCGTTGCGGCACTGCACCACGGTCTAAACGATGATGCAAGCTTGATCCGATCGACCCTCTTCAATCACAATCAAGACATTGATGGAAACTAAACCACCACTCCCCCCGTTCACGCTGGAGACGGCCAAAGCGAAAGTTCAGGCGGCTGAGGATGCCTGGAATACCCGTGATCCCGAACGCGTTGCGCTGGCCTATACCGAAGACTCGCAGTGGCGCAACCGGGCAGAGTTCTTCAGCGGTCGTGAGGCAATCAGAGACTTTTTACGCCGGAAGTGGGCCAAAGAACTCGATTATCGGCTCAAGAAAGAGCTGTGGAGCTTTACCGAAAATCGTATCTCTGTACGCTTTGAGTATGAGTGGCATGACGATGGTGGCTTCTGGTATCGCGCCTACGGCAACGAGCAGTGGGAATTTGCTGAGAATGGCCTGATGCGCCGCCGGGAAGCCAGCATCAACGATGTGCCGATCAAGGAATCCGATCGCAAGTTTCGTTGGGAACGCACCCCTTGAGCACAGGCACTAGAGCCGCAATTGACTGAGTAGGGTATTGAGTGCGCGATTGCCATAAAAAACCAGCATCAGGGATAGACCCTAATGCTGGCTCAATCAAAACCAACTGGTTAGAAAATCTAGGGAGCCAGCGCATTGCCGCGAATCAGGCTGCCGATCGTCTTTGCGGTAATCTTCAACTGCGTCAGCGGATTGGCGGGTACAACTGTTTTGTACAGGTAGCTGTCAAACGTGAGCTTCTGCACATCGATGTCAGAGCACATTTCGACAAACGCTTCCCGGGTGGCGTCCGAACGATAGAACACCGTTTGCAGGATGTCTAACACTTTGTAGGTCAGGCCATACTGCTTGTCCCATCGTTTGATGTAGACCTTG
>JAJPKC010000345.1 GCA_021323955.1 Oscillatoriales cyanobacterium Centralia_MAG_596
AATGCGGCGGGGGGCACCTGTCACATGGTAGATGGGTTCACGCTTCAGGCCGATACGGGCAGCGTTGCCAATGTACAGCGGATGGTGTCTGAGAGCGTTGATCACTTTGGCCATCTCGACATTTTGGTGAATAACGCGGGCATTGAGAAAAATGCTGATTTCTGGACAGTGACCGAGGCCGATTACGATGCGGTGATGAATGTCAATCTCAAGGGGACATTCTTCGCGATGCAGGCCTTTGTCCAGCATCGATTGGCAGTCAAACAGCCGGGCAAAATCATCAACATCAGTTCAGTGCATGAAGAGCTGCCGTTTCCGCACTTTGCCGCTTACTGCGCCAGCAAAGGTGGCCTGAAAATGCTCACCCGTAATCTCTCGATCGAGCTGGCTCCATTTGGCATCACGGTTAATAATGTCGCGCCTGGGGCGATCGAAACACCAATCAACACGAAGTTACTGAATGACCCGACTAAATTAAACGCATTGCTGGAAAATATTCCACTCAAACGATTGGGGAAACCTGGCGATGTTGCGTCGATTGTTGCATTTTTGGCATCAGCAGAATCAGATTACGTGACAGGCACTACTTTCTTTGTGGATGGTGGGCTGCTCTGGAACTATCAGGAACAGTAGATAGGGGAGTTCTGTTTGGATCGTAAGTCGTATTCGAGGGGGAGTGGGCAACGATCGTCGGCTGTAGCGTTCGACGTGCGTGCGCAATCGAGCGATGCGGGGTATATTGCATGAGAGTGAGAGCCGCTATCGCGCACAACTAATGGCGATGGCAATGGTGAGTCCAACAAATCGTCGGAATCGCATAAAAGGCAGGATGGGATTTAGCGATACTCATTGATTATTTATTTTATTCTCATTCTTGCGTTTGTGAGGGACGGCACAATTCAAATGACGGCAGAATCCAACTAATGTGTTGGTCAGACAGTAATTGTTATACCGGAACAAACGAATGACAGCAGAGAACGTTCGATTGCAGCAAGACCGGGAGCGCATTGCCTATTGGAAGCGCTGGGGCCCCTATCTGAGTGAGCGGCAGTGGGGCACGGTGCGTGAAGACTATAGCCCGGACGGATCCGCCTGGGATTATTTCCCTCACGACCATGCGCGATCGCGGGTTTACCGCTGGGGCGAAGATGGGATTGCCGGAATTTCAGACACGCGACAGCGCTTGTGTTTTGCGATCGCGCTCTGGAATGGAGCCGATCCCATCCTCAAAGAGCGCATTTTTGGACTGACCGGAAATGAGGGGAATCACGGCGAGGATGTCAAAGAATACTATTTTTACCTGGACAGCACGCCGACGCACTCTTACATGAAGTGTCTGTACAAATATCCCCAACAGGCATTCCCTTATACCGCACTGACCGCAGAAAACCGTAGCCGCAGTAAGTTTGAGCCGGAGTTTGAGCTACTCGACACGGGTATTTTTGATGATAATCGCTACTTTGATGTCTTTGTCGAATACGCCAAAGCCGCACCAGAAGATATTTTGATTCAGATCACGATCGCCAACCGCAGCAACACGGCGAGCACGTTACATCTGCTTCCAACGCTCTGGTTTCGCAACATTTGGGACTGGAACCCGGAGATTGAAAAGCCATTTATCAAGGTGGTGCATTCAGACACGGCCTTTAGCCAGCTGGAAGCGGATCATCCCACGCTGGAAACGCGCTGGCTTTATTGTGAAGGCGACGCCGAATTACTCTTTACGAATAACGAAACCAACTACGAACGGCTGTTTGCGATCGCAAACGAGTCGCCTTATGTCAAAGATGGCATTAACAACTATGTCGTTAATGGACAGACGAATGCTGTTAACCCCGATCACATTGGCACGAAGTTTGCAGCCCGCTACATGCTCTCGTTTGCGCCCGGAGAAACCAAAACCATTCGGCTCCGGTTAAATGACCAGCAGCAGATGCTAGAACCTTTTGGCGTTGCGTTTGATCAAATAGTTCACACGCGCCAGCAAGAGGCCGACGATTTCTACCAGAAGGTTTCACCCTTTCCTCTGTCAACCGATGAGCGCAATATCCAACGGCAGGCTTTTGCTGGATTGCTCTGGAGTAAGCAGTACTACCAGTACAGCGTGAATGACTGGCTGAACGGTGATCCAGAGCAACCATCACCACCCCCGGAGCGCAAAAATGGACGTAATCATGAATGGATTTATCTTTTCAGTGAAGATATCCTGTCTATGCCCGATAAATGGGAGTATCCGTGGTTTGCCGCCTGGGATCTGGGGTTCCATCTCATTCCGCTAGCTGTGATCGATCCAGACTTTGCCAAGCTACAGCTCGATCGCCTCACCCGCGAGTGGTATATGCACCCCAATGGACAACTGCCTGCCTATGAGTGGAAATTTAGTGATGTGAACCCTCCCGTACAGGCGTGGGCGGCCCTGCGTGTGTATCAAGTTGAGCAAAAGTTTTGTGGACAGGGCGATCGATCCTTTCTCCAGCGAGTCTTCCACAAGCTGCTGCTAAACTTTACGTGGTGGGTAAACCGCAAAGATATTTCTGGCAAAAATGTATTTCAGGGCGGCTTTTTGGGGCTAGACAATATTGGCATTTTCGATCGGAGTGCTGAATTGCCTACAGGGGGATACCTTAACCAGGCTGACGGCACTAGCTGGATGGGCATGTATTGCTTAAATATGCTGGCGATCGCGCTGGAGCTGGCGAAAGACGACGATACGTACGAAGATATTGCCAGTAAATTTTTTGAGCACTTCCTCTACATTGCTGACGCGATCGACGGAATCGGCGACAAGGCTATTTCCCTCTGGGATGAGGAAGACGGCTTCTATTACGATGCGCTACATCTCCCCGATGGACAGCAGTTACCACTCAAGGTGCGCTCAATGGTGGGGCTCATTCCCCTCTATGCTGTGACGGTGCTGGAACTGGAGATATTACAAAAATTTCCTGGCTTCAAACGGCGCATGGACTGGTTTATTCGCAATCGTCCTGACCTGAAGGAAAATGTAGCGTGTATGGAAACCCCTGGGGTGGGAGCACGACGGCTACTGGCGATCGCGTATCGCAGCAAACTGCAGCGTATTTTACAGCGCATGCTGGACGAGAATGAATTTTTCAGCCCTTTTGGTATCCGGGCCGTCTCAAAGTATCATCAGGAGCATCCCTACAACCTGCAGCTTGATGGCCACACGTACTGTGTACAGTACGAACCAGCCGAGTCCACAACGGGGCTGTTTGGCGGTAACTCAAACTGGCGCGGTCCCATCTGGTTTCCGGTGAATTACTTGATCATTGAGGCTCTCTGGCGCTTCCACCATTACTTCGGTGATAGTTTTAAGGTGGAATGCCCCACGGGTTCGGGACAGGAGATGACATTGCGCGAGGTGGCGATCGCCCTTTCCCATCGACTGGTGGCACTCTTTGAACAAGATGAATCGGGTCGCCGACCGCTGTACGGTGGGATTGAAATGTTCCAGACCGATCCCCACTGGCGTGACTACATTCTGTTCCACGAATACTTTCATGGCGACAACGGTGCTGGGATCGGTGCCAGCCATCAAACAGGGTGGACAGGACTGGTCGCAGCGTTGATCCTTCAAAATGCCGAACACCGATCGCAGGAGCAGGAACATGGAAACCTTTGGTAAACACCTGCCAGAATACTTGATGGAAGCTGCTGAGCTGGGTCTGTTCATGGTTTCTGCTGGCGTATTTACCATCCTGTTTGAGTACCCAAATTCGCCAGTCCACCAGGCGATCGCAAACGGTGATCTGCGACGGTTTCTCATTGGTATTGCGATGGGTGCGACGGCGATCGCCCTGATCTATTCTCCCTGGGGTAAGCAGTCGGGTGCCCACATGAATCCAGCCGTTACTTTGACGTTTTATCGGCTGGGAAAGGTTCGATCGCAAGACGCCGTGTTCTACATCCTGTTTCAATGCCTGGGTGGACTGATGGGGGTTTACCTGGTGGCGCTGCTGTTCCAGGCGCTATTCACCCAACCGCCGGTAAACTACGTCGTCACGGTGCCGGGGGCGCTGGGCTGGATGGGGGCGTTATTAGGTGAGTTGGTCATTGCATTCATCATGATGATGACGGTGTTGCTCACCAGCAACAACCCCAGACTAAACCGCTACACCGGGGTGTTTGCGGGTTGTCTGGTCATGCTTTACGTCACACTCGAAGCGCCCTTCTCAGGCTTCGGCATGAACCCGGCACGTAGCTTTGCTTCCGCCTTTCCTGCTAATGTCTGGACAGCATTCTGGCTTTATGTAACGGTGCCACCAATCGGCATGATTTTGGCATCCATTTTATATCAATTTCTGTTTGGTCGTCGCGCTGTGAAGTGTGCCAAATTGCATCACGACAACCACAAACGCTGCATTTTTC
>JAJPKC010000098.1 GCA_021323955.1 Oscillatoriales cyanobacterium Centralia_MAG_596
ATCATTTACAGCCACCACGGCGAATGGAATTGGGTTTGGTACGAATTGGTTTAACGGCAACGGGGGGAATAACTATGCTGCCCTGATTGGCACACCCGATCGCTTTGCATTTACAACGCCGCAGCCAGGCGCAATTGTCAATTTAGGTACGCTAGCGGTTGGCGCAGGCCAAACCCTGACGCTGCTGGGCGGTACCGTTGTGAGTACCGGGCAGTTAATTGCACCAGCCGGACAAGTGACCGTGGCCGCTGTGCCTGGCCAAACCCTGCTGCGGGTGAGTCAGGTCGACAGCATGTTAAACTTTGACCTCCAGCCGATTGCCAGCAGCACAACCTTGCCGCAGCCCTGGAGCCTGCCAATTGCTTCGTTGCCCGAGCTATTAACCGGTGGCAATGCCAGCAACGCCAGCGGCTTGAAGGTGAATCCTGACGGGAGTGTGCAGCTCACTGGATCAGGTATTCTGGTTCAAACCGGGAAAGCAACCGTTGTCAATAGTAGTGGGATCCAGATCTCCAGCGTCTTTGAGAACGTCGCGGGGATGCCCGACCAGGCGGGAACACGGGATGAGTTTGGATCGCTGATCATCCGTTTCGATAATGCGCCCAATGCCACCCTCTCGACGGACGTGTTGCAGCCCGATCGCGCTCTGGCCCTCAATTCCCCTGTGGCAACCACGGCGATCGCCGACTGTCTGGCCCTCCCCGTTGATGAAGCCCGTGTGGCTGATCAGAGTCTAATCCCACTCAGCAGCCAGTCTGCGGTGAGTCAGCGCGATCGCCGTGACCCGACGATCATGCCAACTGAAAAGTCCAAGGGGAACCTCAGCGCCACCCAACAATTTCAGCAGGCAACGCAGCAGTACACCCGTGAGGAGTACGTTTCGGCACTGGCCGCTTATCAAATGGGGCTGGAACGCTATCAGGCGAGCGACAACCAACCATGCGTGCGAGAATCGCTGTACTGGATCGGCAACACGTATCGCCAACTGGGGCACTATGATCAGGCGATCGCGGCCTATCAGCAGGCTTTGGCGATCTCTCCAGGTGAGCAGGCCAGCAACGGACGCATTCTCAACAATCTGGGCGCTACCTATCAGTTGTTGGGGCAGTATCCCAAAGCCTTAGCAATACAGCAGCAAGCCCTCACGGCGTGGCAGCAGACACGGGATCAAGTCGGTGAGGGCAATACGCTGAGCAATATTGGCGGACTCTATAGCAATTTAGGCCAGTATCCGCGGGCGTTAGCCGCCTACCAGCAGGCGATGTCTATATTTCAAGCGCAGGGCGATCGTCAGGCCGTTGGCGACATCTTGAGCAACCTGGGGCTGATTGATGACGGGCTGGGGCAGTATGACCAGGCGCTGAAACGATACCAGCAGGTGTTAGCCATTCGTCGCGAAACCAGCGATCGCAGAGGAGAAGGAACCGCGTTGCACAACCTTGGGCTGGTGCAGCGTCATCAGGGCCACTACGCGCAGGCACTCGCGCTGAACCAGCAGGCGCTAACGGTGCGTCGCGCGATCGATGATCGCGTGGGTATGGGCGAAACGCTGGACAATCTGGGGGATGTCTATGAACAACTAGGCCAATACCCTCAGGCGCTGGATGCGTTGAAGCAAGCGCTGGCGATCGTGCAAACGCTGGGACGGCGCGACAATGAAGCCGATGTTCTCGCGACCACAGCCAACGTTTATCAGCGGCAGGGGCAATATGCCCAAGCGCTGGCGCTTTATCAGCAGGCGTTGGGAATTCAACGCGAAATTGGCACCCGTCCTGGTGAGCGCCGCACGCTCAGCTATCTGGGTGATCTGTTTAGACAGGAGCAGCAACCCAAACTGGCGATCGTCTTTTACAAACAGTCAGTAAACATCTCAGAAGCAATTCGCAAGGACATTCGCGTGCTGTCGCGTGAAGCACAGGAGTCCTATACCCAAACGGTCGCCAAAACCTATCGATCGCTGGCTGATTTGCTGCTGTCAGAGGGGCGTATCCTGGAAGCGCAGCAGGTGCTGGAACGGCTCAAAATTCAAGAAATTCGTCAGTTTACCCGCCGTGCGACGGTAACCGACCAGACAGGGGTGGCGCTCACCCCAGCGGAGGAAACTATTCTCAAAGAACACGGGTCATTAATTGCCTTTGGGCAGCAGGTTTATGACTGTAAGCAGACTCACTGCCCCCAGTTGAGCCACTTAAATGACCAGCTCCAGAATTTAACCCAGGAATACAATCAGACGGTGCAAAGCTTTGCTGCCGTTACCCGTGAACGGCGTGCCCAGGACGAGGGCTTTCTCGATCCAAATCAGCTGTTGCCCAAAGCGCGGGCGATCGTAGACGCGCAGCCAGATACGATACTTATTTATCCGCTGGTGCTCAAAGACAAAATCTGGTTGATCTGGGCCTCTCGCGGTGGGGTGGTCAAGAGTGTGCAGGTGCCAGTCAGTGAGCAGCAGTTAGGCGAAACTGTACTCAAATTTCGCCAAACTCTGCAAAGCCCCATTTTGGGCACTAAGGCTGTCAAGTCCGCAGGGAATACCCTCTACAACTGGTTAATCAAGCCGCTCGAATCTGAACTCGCCGCAAACCACATCCAGCATCTGGTCTTCTCGCTTGATCGCGTCACACGCTACATCCCAATGAGTGCGCTGTTTGACGGCAACCAGTATTTGATTGAAAAGTACACGATCGATACCGTGCTATCAGCCGATCTAACGGATATGCGCGATCGCACGGCTCTCAACCCACAAACGACACCCGTTTTGGGTGCAGGCGTTTCGGAGGGACTGGCCGACTTTAGCCCCCTGCCCAATGTGCCGCTCGAACTCAGTGGTATCGTCAAGCAACCGCCCAGTGAAACGGGTATTTACCCCGGCGTGACTTTCCTCAACCGCGCCTTTGACTTTCGCACCCTGCGCGATAATCTGTTGGGGCATAAGATCATTCACATTGCGACCCACGCGCAGTTTGTGCCCGGTCGGCCAGAGGATTCCTTTTTGGTGTTGGGCACAGGTGACAAGCTCACGATTCCCCAAATCCAGACGCTGCAGGACTTGAGCGACGTAGAGCTGGTCGTACTCTCGGCTTGCGAGACAGCACTGGGCGGCCCTGACCAGGATGGAATTGAAATTTCGGGGCTGAGTTCTTACTTTTTGAACGCGGGTGCGAAAGCGGTCATGGCTTCGCTGTGGACGGTGGATGATGCCAGTACCAGCCAGTTGATGCGATCGTTCTACAAAAATTTGGCCACGGAGTCTAAGCAGGGCAAGATGACCAAAGCCGCCGCCCTCCGTCTCGCGCAACTCAGCCTGCTGCATGGCACTGGTGAAACGACTACCGACAAGCAGCGCGGCATTGGTATCGTGAACACAAATCCGCAAGGAACGCGATCGACGGCTGCACCATTCTCCCATCCCTTTTTCTGGGCACCGTTTGTTTTGATTGGCAACGGGCTGTAGGGTACTCTGGTGCTGATGGCGATCGCGCTCAGTCGCGCTTGTTAAGCACTGGATACGCATAAATCTGGGACATTCGGCTTTTGGGGAAAAGCGATACTCTGGCGCTCTTGGGGTGTCTGCACAAGTCTGGGGAATCCGACCCTTGGGGGCTGGCCCCCAAACCCCCAATCTGAGGGACGGCTGCGTCCCCCAAACCCCCTCCAGAAGGAGCTAACGTGGGGTGGCGTTACAGCGCTTCGCATTGCTGGGGTGATCGGGTACCTGGTGCTTGGGCAATGTGGGGTGGCGGCGATTTCAGATCGGGTGCCTGCTGTTTTCGATGAGTTGGCGTATCCCTGGAAACTTGGAAGGGTTGGGGCGGAGCAGGTTTGGCATTGGCTGGATCAGACGACTGAGCTGTTGTGAATTAAGCTGACGCGGAGACGTGGGGAGGGGAAACAGCAACATCTGGATTGCTCCGTCTTACCGTGTCCCGCGGTCTCCGTGTCGAATAAACCCCTAATTTTTCAGTTTGGCGCTGCACTACTCTGGGAACACGATTACTGAATCAGGGATGCCATTGGTGGGGGAATCTGGATCGGTAGCGTGCACATATAGCGATCCTATTTGGATTGTGAAAAGGCTTTCCCGCAGGGAAACCTTTCACAACTCTCTTCTTTTCACAAATGATTCAGGATTGCTGTAGTGAAATGGGATTAGCCTGCGACCTCACTTGAGCAGGCAGCAGGGCGCGATCGACGCTTTGGCTATATCGCCAAGCTGTCCTTGCTGGAGCAAATCGCTCCAGGCTGTGGCGACGGCTCGATCGCCAGTGCTGTGCGGTTGCATCGCATCGCCTAAAGCGGTCAACGCCTCAAACCAGATGCCATATTTTGCGTATAAGGTCGCGCGATCGAGGGGCGTTTTGGCCGCCAAGAGAGACTGTTGCACATCCGCAGGGAGAGATACCCGCTGGATAGCCCCTTTAAGCCACACGATCGCATTTGGATCCGCTGGGTCACACTGGACAGAGACTCCCCAGTGGTAAGTCCGTTTTGCCTGTAAAGGAACGGCTGTCGCGGGTAGCGCCGCCCGAATGATGCCCGCTGGTGTCGGCCCGTCCAGGGTGGTTTCGTAGACCAGATTATCGTCCTGGTCTTGCAATACGAATTTGATTGGCATACCCGCCGCCAGCGGTTGGGGGAGGTAAAACCAGAAGGTGGGGCGATCGAGCGTAGTCAGTCCCCACAGCGATTCACTGGTCTTATTTTTGGCCACTGGAACCAGCGCCGTGAAGGTTTGATACGGCTTACACGTTGGAATCCGGCTGGCTCCGCCTCGGCCCCGCCCTTCCGGTTCCCCTGGATCTTCTGGTAAGCCTGGAGGGGCGAACTGAAGTTTGGCGGGAGCGGGTGCTGCTATGGACAGGAGCATGGACGGAGGCAGGAGCACGGCGATCGCAACGCTGACGGCTGCAAGCCTGGTCAACCTCAGGGTAAGGGGCGATCGGGCGTGGTTAGAGGGGAATACGCGTATCCGTTTCATCGATAACTCCACATTAGGGCTGTTGCGGGAGGCGAGCCTGCAAATAACTCACCTGACCACCTGTAGCGAGGCAAACCAGCAGGGCTGGCAGTAGTGGCACCCATCCACCGTGCAGAAGCAGTATAAAACAGAAACCTGTGATTGTTCCCAGCGACAGGCTAATCGCGATCGTGCGGTGGCGAAACCGCCGAAACCACCAGATCACCGTTCCGCTAATCAGCGCCCAAAGGCCAACCCAGAGGCTTTCACCCATCGCTGACCAGACCCAGAGGAGTGGTCGCTGGTCGATCGCGGCACTCAGCAGTTGGCTGACCATGTGTGCCTGGACAAATACCCCTGGCACCTGTTGTGAGAACGCCGTGCCATACGGCGTAGACCAGTAATCACCGCTGGTATTGGTGACGATACCAATTAAGACAATGTGCCCCCGGACGGCTGCGGGATTGATCTGTCCGGTCAGAACCTGTGTCAGCGTCACCTGTTGAGCTAAACCGCGCGGCGATGACGTAGCGCGGTAGTTGAGCAAGACCTGGCTACCTCGCGTGTCTGCCGACTGATAGCCACCAGTGCGAGCAGTCAGGTGTGGAAAGACGTGCGTGCCCAATATCAGATCGTTGGTGGTGGTGAAGCCAGCCGTGATATTGTGCTCATGCAAATAATGAAAGGCCATCTGTACGCTGAAAGCCTGAGTGGGCGTGCAGCGCGAGGCGGTATTGGCAGACAACAGCAGCAGATGACGGCGCAGCACCCCATCCGCGTCTTCGATAAAATCGCTGAAGCCCAGACGGGCTGTGGGGAGTTCCGGGGGCGGTAAGACACCCGTTGGATCATCTTTGGAATCAGGACGTTTGCACAGTGTAAATACGCGATCGCTCTGCTTCAATCGTTGTGCCAGGGCAGGTAGTGTGGCCGGAAAATCACGGTAGATATCCAGCCCGATCGCGGCGGGTGCCAACGAGTCCAGTTTTTCTAACAGTCGCTCCAAGGTGCGATCGGAGAGTGATCCCCGCCGCGGCTCGTTGCCCTGGGCCGCAATGTCAGCTTCATTTACGGTCACGACGAGTAACCGGTCATCTGGTTTTTCGGCTGGCCGCAGACGCATGAGCTGGTCAAACGCCCATAGTTCGGCTGGTTGCAGGAAGCCCAGCCAGCGGACTCCCATCACCAGTCCTGTGATCACGATGCTGCTGAGCAGAATGGTTCGCATGTCGGCGCGGGTGGGGAGCCGAACGCGTGCCGGTTGTTTTCCGCACCAGTCTTGCCACGTTGGCGGCAGTTCAGCCGGGTTCTGGCAGATGACGGGTAGCCAGGTGGCACAGGGAAAGTCACTCTCCAGGTCTTGCAGTTTTTCGCGCGCTTCTCGCACAGACAGATAGAGTGATCGCCCCTGAGAAAATGCCGCCAGAAAGTGCTTGAGAAACGCCTGAGCGACGCGATCGGGCACGGGCTCCCGCATCACAATCACCTGCGGCAGGTGCAGATCGGCCAGGGCGCGCGCCAGCCCCAGCCCATCGCAGGAGTTAAAGATTGCCAGCTTCAATCCCTGCTCGATTGCCTTACGCAGGCCATACTTTAACTGGTCGATCGTTAACGCTTCAGTCGGATTGACCTGGATTTGCCCGTGTTCCTGGCTGGAACTGTGTCCCGCAAAAAAGAGCACATCCCAACGGTCTTCCCAAAGCTGCTGCGTGATCTGCGATCGACTGGGTTCTACCAAAAACGTGAGGTCAGTATCGGGCAATTGCTGGAGAATCGCCTGATCCTGAGCCGTATCGATCCCCTGGCGATCACCCAGAATTGCCAGAATGCGGATACGACGTTGGGGCTTGGTTGGGGCTATTTGCAGCGATCGCATGTAGTCTGGTGGACTGAGCGCTAGCTCGGCTCTGGCGTAATCGTCAAAAAAGTGCCAGAGACACCAGGGTAACTGCAACACAGAATCGCTTTCTGCCGTGATGACCACACGGATCTCGTCGATCAGCGTCAGGTGGGTGCGCAGCTTTTGGTCAATCTTGCGAAACGACTCGGCATTGAGCCAGCGGTTGAGCTGCTGCTGCAAGTCCTGACAAAGGTGCGCGAAATCGGCTCTGGAAACCTGAGTGACATCGGCATCATCCAGCTCAAATTCTGGCTGTGGGGTACGAGTCCTTCGCCAGTTGATGCCAGAGGCAAGGGCCTCGTATAGCCGCTGCCAGCGTTCATACAGCGCTTCGAGTTCAGGAGCGGGCGGCAGTGCCCCTGTAAACTGGATTGGCACCGTCTGGTTCTGCTGCCAGAGCTGCGCGATCGCTGTAGGAAAGCCGTGCTGCCAATTGCCTTTGCCCAAATTGAGGACGACTAGTTGACTCATGGCTAACTGACAAACTCCTCTCGAAAGCAAAACTCACTCAGCACAATCTGTAGCTCAAACCGGGTTCTGGGGGCGCACTTAAAGCGTTTCAGTTGAATGTATTCATCCTGTTCGCGTGCCTGCACCGACTGGACGACGGTTCGGGTCGCCGACAGCATTGCCAGTCTCAGCGTCACGGGCAGGCGATCGCCGTCAACCGGATAGAGTTGCACCTGCACTCCGATTCTGCCGTCAGTTTCCTCACCGAGCGTCAAGACCAACAGCAACCGCTGATCGACTGTCTGCGTTTGTACGCGCACTTGTTTGACTCGTCGGATCAGCGTTTCGGTGGGTGCCTGTGCTTTGCGTACGTTGAAGGCAAGGGGAGAATCGGGGTTTACCAGCATCTCGATCGCCTGCCAGGTTTCGTCGAACACCTGCTGAAACCACTGACTGAGATTGATTGGGAGCAGATTCACGTTTGCTACGGCAGGCTGTTCGGCCGGTGATTCACCCTGCCGCAGGCGCACCAGTTGCGGCAACCAGTCTTCTCGCTCCAGCAGCGCACCCCACAGATCAGAGGGCAATGCCAATCGTGGCTCCCTAATCGCAGCGTTGCCAAGACGCTGGAGCAGGTTCTCTGCCTGCACATCGGGTACAGCTACCAGGGGCGCGATCGCGGCGCGGGTTGGCTCATTGGGATTAAGCTGGCGCACGACCCAGAGGGCGTTCAGGTCGTCTACCAACTGCGTGGCATTCAGACAGTAGGTGCGATCGTCCGCATCATAGTGACCCTGCGTTTTAAGCTGTTCATGAGTGGTGTAACCCCAAACCCGCAGCCAATCACCTTCAGGGTTGACCTGCACTGCCAGGTAGTAATCGCCTGCCCAGCGGGGCGTATCGATCCACTCCTGAGGCACGCGAAGTTCATCTGCCTCCAGCGACTTGTCCGGAATCAACACCAGGCGTTGGGTAGCGATAGTGATGGCACTACCGTTTACAACGTCCCAGCCAGACGCGATCGCTCCACCATTCAACCAGATAGCGGCTTCGGGAATCTCTTCCTGAAGCCAGGGAAGTAAGGTTTTGAGGCACATCTGATTTAAGTAGGCCGTCCAGCATCCTTGCGGAGTCGAACACAACTGGCTTTGCTGCCAGGACTCTTCCTGAATTGCAGCCGGAATTTCTAACACTAATTGGGTTGGCGGAACACACGGCAACGTCATAGGGACTCCTTTGCGGAATCGTGGGGTGCAGGGCGGTAGTAACCCTCCAGCCACTCCTCCAAAACAGTACTCATATGTTTCAACACGTTGGATGTGGTTGAAATATGCAGTGTCTCCTGACCCCATTTTGCTAACGCCAGCAAAAGCGCTTCTCTAATTTTCGACAGGCGACGCGAAACGGTGTATTGAGGTATCCCAAGCTGGGCTGCGATCTGCTGTTGGGTCAACCTTTCCCGATAGTAAAACTGCATCATGGTGTTTGCTTGCTCATCCAGTTGCGCCAGAGCATTCGTCAGCACAGCCGAAACCTGCGATTGCTGCGCCTGCCGCTCTGCCAGTTCTTCCTCAGTAATGAGCGGTGCTAATAACGAATCGGCGCGATCGTCCGGCACCTGATCCTGCAGTTCGCCCGTTTCCTGTCCTGCTTGAGGCGCATTTAGTGAGGCCACCGCAGGATAAAGATAGGTACGCGCGTGCTTGACGCAATCAAGTAACCATTTTTCTAGTACCGCTGGCGTACAGTCTGCTTCTGGTGCGGATCGCTGGTCGGGGCGATCACAATTATAGAGCCGAGCGATCTCATCCCAGGTGGCGGGATCGGGGCGTTGAAGCTGGCGCATCTTCGCGGGTTTCATCTGAATGTAGACCGCTTCAAAACACACCCAGGCCAAAAGGTAGCGGTCGATCGCTTCAGTACTGAACCCGGCGTGCTGCAAGGCTTCTCGCAAGCGCTTCCGACTGATTTTGAGGAGCACTCCCCAATCGCTGGAAACATCAATTTCACGTCGCTGGCGCAGAGCATCGCGAATGACATTGCTGAATGCCGTTGTTGCGAAGGTTTTGAGCGTGGCAATGCCGTCTGGGTCGAACCCGCGCAAAATCTTGGGCAGCGCCGCGATCGCAATCTGAAAATAATCCGGTAGCTTAAACTGCGAGGATGGTGCCCGGCTTACGGCCTTTTGGGCAACCCAGTAACAGGTTTCTTGCAGGTACGCTGCCAGGTGCGATGCGGCGAGAGCCGTTTGAGCATGCCAGCCTTTGCTCCAGTAGGTCGCCCAGAAAGACTCGGTCGATGGCGCATCGGGCATCTGTGCCAGGACACCGTTCATACTTCGACGTAACTGTGAGTCTGTGACCCACCGACTAACGCGATCGTCCTCAAATTGCAGAAAGGTCGAAAAAAGGTCCATGAGAGTGTGGCGAGAACGCATCGATTCAATCAGTTGAGTGAAGCACTGGGCCGTGATGGCTGGCAGGTGGCTGGTTGTAGCCTAACAGAGAATCTACTCCAAAAGAACGGTAGGTAGTGGGTGCGATCTGCATAATGCGCCACAAGCAACCGTGTAATCCCACAGAACCCCCTACCGATTTAGGAAAAGACAATGAACACACATCAACTGACCGCTACGCCACTCACCACAACACTGAGCAACAATTTGCAGTCAACGATTTTGCAGACTGTGAATCCGCTTAATCTGACAACGCAATCGGTGAAATCCTTTTCGGGTTCCAGTCAGGCGACCCATACCTTCACCGTCACCAATGTTAACGATCACGGTGCCGGGTCGTTGCGACAGGCCATCTTAAATGCCAATGCTGATAGCGTTAAGAATCCCAAGACCGTAGACATCATCAATTTCAATCTGGGCACAGGCACTCACACAATTACGCTGACTTCAGCCGATCTGGATATTACGGCCAAAAACCTTACCATCAACGGCACTGGAGCAAATGTTACCGTTAGCGGCAACAACAAGCTGCAAGATTTTGTGATCGAAACTGGCGCATCCGTGACGATTTCAGGTCTCACGATCGCCAACGGACTCAGCACTACGAATGGTGGTGGCATCCTCAACAATGGCAAACTAACGCTGAACAACAGCGCATTGACTAATAACGCTGCTTCCACAAATGCTGCGAATGGTGGCGGCATTTTCAACAATGGCACGTTAATTGCCAGTGGCGATACCTTTACGAACAACACGGCACTCACCGGCGCTGGCGGCGCAATTCTGAACGCGGGTACGGCGACTATTACCAACAGCACTTTCACGGGTAACAGCGCCGTTAATGGGGGTGCCATTGAGAGTTTGAATACCCTGGCAATTGTCAATAGCACCTTTACGAACAACACAGGCACTGGTGGTTTTGGTGGGGCGGTCGTTGGTGCTGCCAACGGAAAAGTGATGATCACAGGCAGCACTTTCACGGGCAACAGTGCAGGCGGTGGTTTTGGCGGTGCCGTCCTGAACAATAACACCAGTACGCTGAACGTGACGAACAGCAGCTTTACCAACAACCATGCTGGTTTAGGTGCGGCAATCTATAACGACAATGCTCACGGTGCGACCGCAACGGCGCTAGGGTTGTCCTTCTCAGGCAATACTTCGGCAGGTGCCGACGGCAGCCTGACCAATAACACCGATACCTTCGGCACCTTTGTCGCTACCGTTGATACACTGCTCGATACCAACGATGGCAATTTCAGTGCTGGTCATCTCTCGCTCCGCAACGCCATTGCAGGCGCGATCAGCGGTGAAACCATTAATTTTGCGCCAGCGTTGACGGCTGGCACAATCACGCTGACATTGGGCGAACTAGCCATCAACAAGAGTCTGACGATCCAAGGACTTGGGGCTAACCAATTGACGATTAGCGGTAACCACCAGTCCCGTGACTTTAACATCGGTGTGAATGCAAACGTGACCATTACAGGGTTGAATATTACCAATGGTTCCAGCGGGTACAACAACTTTGGTGGGGGCATCTATAACCAGGGTGTCCTGACAATCATCAACGATATCATCAGCGGTAACACTGCCGATCTGGGCGGTGGGGGCATCTTCAACAACATGGGAACCGTAACGCTCTCCAGCAGTGTCCTCAGCGGCAATACTGGTGGCAATGGCGGTGGACTCGAAAATATCGGCGGCACGGTCACCGTCACAGGGACTAACTTCATCGGCAACATCAGCCCCAATGGGATGGGTGGCGCGATCGCCAATTCCGGTACGTTGACCTTGAGCGGCAGTAGCTTTAGCCAGAATCAGGCAGCATTTGGTGGTGGTGCGATTTTTGATAATGGCACTGCCAACATATCGAACAGCAGCTTCACCAACAATACAACGGGTGGCAAAGGCGGCGCGATCTTTGATGGGGCATTTCCAGGACTCGGCAGCGTTACTGCAACCGGGTTGACCTTCCTTGGGAATCAGGCAACGCAGGCGACCGGGGTGCCAGGAGATACTGTTGATATCTTCGGTGCGGTTACGTTCGCTTAGACCGGACATTGATCGAGCCTGCGCCAGCGGGCCTAGTTGACTTAGAGTGTTTGTCCCGCGATCGCGCCTCATCCATTCCAGGCGCGATCGCCGCATGTTTACCCCGTTTTAGTCAGCCAGGATAGCTGGAAATGACAACTGCTGGGCTACTTTCAGCACTCATTCACATTAGCCATGTCCCAGCACTGGATGCGGTTGGTATGGTTCGGCCATTTGCCGACACTCGGCTTCTGTAAGCTCAATCTCCAGGGCCGCCAACGCATCTTCCAGATGATTCATTTTGCTGGCACCAATGATCGGAGCCGTGACTCCCGGTTGGTGTAGCAACCATGCCAGTGCCACCTGGGCCGGAGCCACACCCCGCTGTTGAGCGATTTTAACCACGCGATCGACCACCTGAAAGTCAGAATCCTGATAATAAAGCTGGTGGGCAAAGTCATCGGTCTTGGCTCGAATGGTTTCCCCTTTTGTTTCTTTCTGGCGGTTGCCTGCTAAAAAACCGCGTGCCAATGGACTCCAGGGAATCACCCCAATCCCTTCTGCTCGACACAGTGGTAGCATCTCGCGCTCTTCCTCGCGATAAACCAGGTTGTAGTGGTTCTGCATTGAGACAAAGCGTGTCCATCCATGTAGATCGGCCAGGTACAGGGCTTTAGCAAACTGCCACGCATACATACTGGATGCACCAATATAGCGGGTTTTTCCTGCCTTCACCAGGTCATGCAAGGCTTCTAGCGTTTCCCCAATGGGCGTCTGGTCATCCCAGCGATGGATCTGGTACAGGTCAACATAATCGGTCTGTAGCCGCCGTAATGACGCATCAATGCTATCGAAGATGTGCTTGCGTGACAGCCCGCGATCGTTGGGGTCATCGCTCATGGGATTAAATACTTTAGTGGCAATGACCACCTGCTCGCGTTTGGCCAGTTCCTTCAAAGCTCGTCCTAACACGGCTTCGCTTTCGCCACGGGAATACATATCGGCGGTATCAAAGAAATTAATACCGGCTTCCAGCGATCGGGCAATAAATGGACGGCTCTCTGCCTCCGGCAACACCCATTCCCGCCATTTTGGACTGCCATAGGTCATAGTACCGAGACAAATGCGCGAAACTTTGAGTCCAGTCTTACCAAGGCGGATGTATTTCATAGAAAATGCTTGCTCTCAATGGACAGGCTAACGCTGCAGCCAGCTAATAGGATACAGAGCCTGGTTGAATTCTGTCTCTACCGCGAGTGGCGCTTTGGGGTCACCTGTGTCGGGGCTACTTCCAGCCTTGATGTCGTTCTTTATGTCGGCTCGATTCAGGTCTGTGTCATTAAGACCAGCGGCAAACCAGCATTAGGGCAAACGTATTCCCTAACCTTACGGTGTACGCTGGATCCTGGCGGCACCAGCGATTGAATCTTAGACGGCCATACACGCGTGTATGGCAGCGCCGCTTTAGTCAGCCTGCTCAGACACGGTAATCAGTCAAACAAACGAAACACTTTGATCTGACTTTGATCCGTTGCTAAACCATTGCTGAGTCCGGCCAACCAACGGCCATCGGGCGACACGACCAAAGCACTCATCCCCCCTGTCTTCAGAACGGCCTCCAGTTTAGCCGTTTGCAGGTTCCAGACTTTAAGTTTGCCATCGATACTGCCAAATATGCGATCGCGACTCAGCGCTAACGGGATATCGGCAAACATGTTTTGTGCAAAGGCGGCATGTCCCTCTGCGCGGACGTTACCAGTCGCCAAGTCCCACACTTTGAGGCCGGTTTCAAATTTGTTGAAGTTGTTGCCAAACTGCAGCACAGCCAATTTACCACCACGGCTAATATGAGCCGACAGGAAGTGATCGGCAAAAAGATTTTGGACTTTATCGGTTGGAATTGATTTCGTCTGATTCGTCGCCAGATCTACCAGGTTTAAATCGCTGATCAGCGCTGTATTACTGTCGGGGTCGATGTCTAGCGGGTTGAACTGTCCTGCTGTATCGTCAATCATCGTAACTGGCCCCAGGTGTGTCTCCGTTTGCGGAACCGATGGAAACGTGGCTTTGAGCTGGCCGGTCGCCAGATCCCACTGTTTAATGGCCCCATAACTGCCGCTGATCACGGTCTTACCATCCGGGGTGATACCGACCTGGTTTACGGCTGCAGAGTGCCCTGCCAGCATTCGTGGTGGTTGACTGTGCGTGAGTGACCAAATCCGCACCATCCGATCCTCACTGCCGCTAACAATGGTTTTGCCATCGGGCGCGATCGCCACCGCGTTGATGCTGCCAGAGTCACTCTGGAGTGTTTTCCGTAACCGTCCCGTTTGCAAATCCCACACCTTCAGTGCTTTATCGCTCCCGCCACTGATTAGCGTCCGCCCATCCGTGCTCATGGCTAATGCGGTAGCCGTTGGGTGTCCGGTGAGCGTGTGGATGAGAGAGCCTTGGCACACAGGAGAATGCTCAGGGTGTTGGGCACAGGACGCGACGGCTTCTGCCGTTATTTCGGGCTGTGTCGGTGGGCGGAACGTGCCCGTGATTTGGAAAAATGCAATGGCTATGCCCAGGCCAAAGACACCCCATTGCAGTGCCGTGGGGAGCGATCGATCAACCGGGTTTGCCACTCGCTGGGAACCAGGCTGTCCTAAGATCATCTGCATCAGATCGTGGCGACTACGAGCAGCCTCGGCCCAAAACGCTGCCCAAAAGACTACCAGGATCACGATCGGCAATCCGACAAACTGCAAGGCAACGGCTTTCGGCATCGCTCCTGTGAGCCAGATGGGGAGGCAAACGCTGTACCACACCAGATA
>JAJPKC010000294.1 GCA_021323955.1 Oscillatoriales cyanobacterium Centralia_MAG_596
AAACATTATCCTAGAAGGTAATAATCAGAAACAGTGACTAAAGTTTTTATCGGTAACCCAAACGTAGAACTTTAACCCTCCACCAATCTTTAGTAAAACCGAAGGGTGTTAAATTTCGCTTCGATCTGCCTTACTGCGGTTAGTGCCGAGTAGCTTACCCCTGCCGTCCCCTCACCGGGATGGGTTGAGTCTCCTACCAGCCAGAGGTTACGAATGGGTGTCCGATTCGCAAAGCCAAACGGCCCAAACGTCGGCACTCGCTGACCAATGCCACCGACCACGCCTCGATCGCGCCCCGTAAATCGCGCGAACGTTCGGGGAGTCGCTGCTTCCACGTGCAAAATTGTCTCGTCAGTTAAGTTAAAGAAGTGGGCGAGATGAGCGATCGCTGTTTCGGTGTAATGTTGCTTCAGAACAGAGTATGCGTTTTGAGTAGCGCTTTGCGCCGCGACGCTAGAGCGTTTTGAGTTTTGAGTTGGTTCTGATTCCCCACTCCCTTCTCTCCACCAAAGCCCCACATCTGTAAACGACGACGCCGTAATTGTCGCCTTTCCCGCCGGTGCCCGACCATCGTCGGGACGGCTGACCGAGACGAAGAGGGAATTGTTCTCCGCGATCGGCCCTTCATAGTCGTACAGAAACTGCAAATGGGGCGGGCAATCGTCTGGAATCGCGCGATCGTCTACGCCCAAATACACCACAAACGCGCCAGAACTGGGCGGCAATTTCTCTACCCGTCGCTGATAGCCCTGGGGGGCCTGGTCGCCCAGCAATTGCATCAAATTTTGCACCGTCACATTCGCCACCACATGATCAGCGGCTTCCGTCCAGACTTCACCTGTTTTCTGATTGCGGATCGCCACCCCAGTAGTCTGTCCCTTTTCGGTATGAATCGCTTCAACCGTGTGGCGCATGAGAAGTTTGCCACCGTCTCGTTCCAGAGCCGCGACAAGGCGATCGCTCAACGCTTGCATACTGCCGTGGAGATGAAACAGTCCTTGTGGCTCTTGAGAAACCCCTAACGCTGTGGCGGCATAGAGCAACGCCGTTTCCTCAGCATTCACCTGCGAGTAAAGCTTGAGCTGCAAATCGAGAAAGGTTCGCAGTCGTTGATTACCTGCCAAGCCATAGCCGCGCAGCGCATCACCCACCGTTGAGAACGTATGCGGTAGTGTCAACAACGTGTCTGGGCGAACCGCCTTCGTCAACTGCCACAAATCCCAACCATTGCGCGGGGGCAACACTGGATCGCGAGACTGAAAGGCCCAACTGTAGCGAAATAAATCTGTCAGCAGTTGCCAAAACGGTTCACTACCGGGAAACTGTCGCTGGCGCTCAGCCTGCCACTGCTGCGGGTCACGCCAGACGCTAATCGGTTCAGTTTCTCCAGGCAAATACACGGCACAGGCCGGATCGCAGTGTGTGGCAGCAGGTAAGTCAATGTCCAGTTCCGAAAAGATCCGGTGATGAATTCCTCCTGGCTCCAGTCCGGCCACTTGAGTCGCACCCACGTCAAACGTAAAGCCCTGCCGTTTGAAGGTGGATGCACACCCACCGGGCACGATCGCCTGATCGACCACCAGCACCGAATAGCCACGGTGCGCCAATAGCGCACCGGCCGTTAGCCCTCCAATACCAGCCCCAATGACCACAACCCGCGGCTGAGGCTCAACGACCTTATTTGACATACGTAGTTTACACTTCTTAATACTTGTATCTTAAAGCGTTGTCTCGATAGCGGGCAATATCACTTATATTGAAATCCGGCAACGGCATGAGCGATTCGCGTTCAACTTTGTAATCCAATCTGGCTAACATCTGGCTAACACCTGATGCCTGACCGCTAATCGCTCTGTGACTTTACCGTTCCTCCGGCAATGCTCCAGTTCAGATTAAGATAGATGAAGTCCTACCGTGACGCACGCCGAATGACTTCAACCTTACTCAGATCTGCTGCCGTTCCACCGCTCACTGACCCCACTATTCACCGGCTTGCAAATGGTTTGACCATCATCGCGGAACAGATGCCTGTTGATGCGGTAACTTTGGATATCTGGCTCAACGTTGGCTCCGTCCTCGAAACAGATGCCATCAACGGGATGGCACATTTTTTGGAGCACATGATCTTTAAAGGAACCGATCACCTCCAGAGCGGCGAGTTCGAGCGGCGGATCGAACAGCGAGGGGCCATTACCAACGCGGCCACCAGTCAGGATTACACACACTATTACATCACCACAGCCCCGCAGGACTTTGCAGCGCTCGCTCCGCTTCAGATTGATCTGCTGCTAAATGCCAGCATTCCCGCGGATGGATTTGAACGGGAACGTCAGGTCGTGCTGGAGGAAATTCGGCGGTCGCAGGATAACCCCCGCCAGCGCACCTTCCAGCAGGCAACCGAACTGACCTTCGATCGCCTGCCCTACCGACGGCAGGTATTGGGACCAACCGCCGTCATCGAACACCTGACCGCACAGCAGATGCGTGACTTCCACCGTCATTGGTATCAACCGCAGCGCATGACCGCCGTTGCGGTTGGCAATTTGCCGGTTGATGAGTTGATTCGGATCGTCGAAGCTGGGTTTGAGCAGGCAGCCAGCGCGCAGACATTTTCCCCCTCACCATCGTCTGTGGTGCCCCCGATCTACCCCGCCAGCGCACTGCTGCCCGAAGCGCCCTTTGAGAAAATTGTGCGCCGCGAATTGACCGATCCCAGTCTCCAGCAGGCTCGACTCGTGATGATCTGGCGCGTCCCTGGGTTAAACGACATCCAGCAAACCTACGCACTGGATGTCATTGCGGCAATTTTAAGCCACGGGCGCACCACGCGATTGGTTCAGGAACTCCGCGAACAGCGGGGATTGGTGTCCAGCATCGCGGCCAGCAACATGACTTACCAGCACCAGGGAGTGTTCTATATTTCAGCGCAACTGCCCGCAGCGAATCTGGAAATCGTGGAGGCGGCGATCGTCCAACACCTTCGCACACTGCAATCCGATTTGATCAGTGAAGCCGAGATTGCGCGCATTCGCACCCGCGTTGCCAACCACTTTACGTTTGGTAGCGAAACGCCCAGCGATCGCGCCGGACTCTACGGCTATTACCAGACCTTGCTTGGTGACCTCTCCGCCGCTCTGGATTATCCCAACCAGATTAAGGCACTTAATGCCGAAGCTGTGAGGACTGCGGCTCAAACCTATCTCACGCCCCAGGCCTATGGGGTCGTTGCGATCAAGCCCGCTCACCGCGACGCATCAGGTCTACAGTCCGGTTGACCCATTCTAGTTACCTGCAACCACCGTAAGTTTGGAGCCTTGATCGGTCACAACACTGAGCGGCAGGGTTGATTGCGACTCGCGCCGTGGGAACTGAATAAACTGCACCCCCGTTTTCGCCGGCTGCACGACCATGACGTACTGTTGGCCTGTCCACTGAATCCGCGTTACGCGGTGCGACAAGACCCAAACCTCAGCGGTCTTGCCCGCGTTAATCTGATTAACTCGAGTCGAGTCATAGCACGGCCAAAGCTGATCCTGCACAGTCCACAGCCCGGAGAGGTAGACAGGTTCCATGCGCAGGCTCAGGCCATATTGCGTAAACGAAAAAATATCACGCTGCCAAAATCGCTGGAGCAGATCTTGCAGTTCTTTGGGGTTGAGGCCGCTATAGCGCGACATGCTCTGGAGCTTTTTGAGTTGCTCTGTTCTGGTTGGGCGCACCCAGGTTTGAGATGCACCACAGACCTTGAAGGGAATTGAAACGGGCTGCGCTGCTGTTAATTGGGCGGCGATTGTCCCGGCATTGGATGGGCGATCGCGCACTGCGGACAGCGGTTCAGCCGAAAACCCCAATCCGCCTGTGACCAAAATTGTGAAACCAATCCCCAGCAGCTTTTGGAAGAGACAAGACATGAGAGAAGGCAGAGGGTAAACGAAGGGAATCAGGAAAAGGAGAAAAGTAACGGGGCAAAGCAAGCTAATGGCCAGTGGTCAGCCGTTGATATCCGTGATTCATGCTTGAATCACCGCTGACAGTGGTAATTCCTTCGATCGCCACAGGACAGCCACAGGACGGTGAGGACACGTGCCGGGGGTAATGCAAATGCAACCCCGGCTGTAAGTCGCTTCTACTCGTCTCGCTTCCGGTCTTCACACGCTCACAGCGGCTCAAAACCCAACAACGCAATCAACGAATGCTGCCGATTCACGAGAGACACAAAGTTGTTTCGGTTCAGGAAGCGCGACTCAAATCTTTTCACAACGCACATAGGACGCGGTTTCTTCGCAGATGACGCAACTCAAACCGCTTCATTTCTAACGTCTGACTCCTCACCACATCAATCAGTTCCACCCCAACTCCAAAACGGTTTGCCATTGCGAACGCCTTTGCGCAGAATGACCGCCGTCAGGTCATTGGCATCGTTCATGCCCGTCATGTCAAGAATCAGGTAAACGTTGCCACCTACAAATCGAAGACGCAGGTACGACTGACCTGGATGGATTTCGTTATCTTTTTTAACAATACGGGCCGTTGCCTTGCACTGGCGATAGACCGGCTTCAGCTTGCCTACCCATGTAACGCTGAAGTCATCCATAGTGGCAATGGTGACGCGATCGGCGATTTGGCTTAAATCTGCACTGCCATCAATGGTAAAGCCACCTTCACGGTAGGGCTGGGGTTGCTCGGTGAGAATAACGGTCTCAGGACAGCGGATCGTCGCCGCATCAATCGCCTTAAATACGTGAAGCTCGATCGGTGCGGCCTGCACTGAGGCAGCGGTTAACGCCGTTAGAGCAACGACTCCCAATCCAATTAACGGTCTTATCACAACAAATTACCATTGCGCCATGCAGTCTATTTACACGATCGAGCTGTAGCCCTCCGGAGAGGGAAAGAAGTGGGGGAACGCGATCGCCCTTATTAAAGCCTTTTACCGCACCCACGCCAAGTAGCGAAGGAAAGCATTCTTAAATTTTTTCTTAGACAAGGATATAACGCTTATGCCGAAAGGGTGGGATCAAGGTATTTCCTTTGTGAGATGCTGTTATCCCGCTAATCATCTGAGAATGCTGCCATCAAACATTTGACGCAGTTGCGTGTCTAGGTGATCTGTAATGGCAAGCCCGATTGAATTTAGTCTATTTGCACCCTACAACAAAGAAGCCGCCCTGATTGGATCGTTTTCCAACTGGGAAGCCATTCCGATGACAAAAGGGAAAGATGGCTTTTTTCGAGTCAGTGTGGAGCTGGAAGACGGGGTCTATCCCTATAAATTTCGTGTGCGGTCCAAAAGCTGGTTCTTTGAACCTGACCAATGGGTAGACGTGACCGATCCCTACGCAACAAATGTAGATGGTACCAGCAGCGAAGAAAATGGCATCGTGCAGGTAAAGGCGGGTGAACGCATTGTCGATACTTACGTCTGGCAGCACGACCACGTCCCCCTTCCAGCGGACAATGAACTGGTGATTTATGAGCTGCACGTTGCGGACTTTTCGGGCGGTGAGGACGATAAAAAGGCCCGTGGACAGTACAAACACGTGCTAGAGAAGTTAGATTACCTGTGTGAGTTGGGGATCAACGCGATCGAACTCATGCCAGTGAAGGAATATCCCGGCAGCTACAGCTGGGGCTACAACCCTCGCTATTTCTTCGCAACCGAAACGAGCTATGGTGCGACGAGAGATCTCAAACAGCTCATTGATGAATGTCACGCTCGCGGCATTCGCATCTTGATGGACGGGATCTACAATCACTCGGAAGCATCCTGTCCCCTCACCCAGATTGACCACGATTACTGGTATCACCA
>JAJPKC010000621.1 GCA_021323955.1 Oscillatoriales cyanobacterium Centralia_MAG_596
AAATTGATTACTATCGAAAAATTGAGAACTCATGGAGTATTAATGAAGAAAACCCGAAACATACAGCTCAAAAGATCCAAGGGTTTTCCAATATGTGAATCAAATATAAACCCTGCACAGTAGCTCAGATCGATAATTTCAGCTAATTATCATCAGCAAATGAGAGCATAAACATATCACTATCTTATGTAAGACCCTCTACAAACCCAAGCCGGCGTACGCTTCGTTTAATTTTAGCGAGAAACAGCGTCCAAACAGAGAAGAAAACCTTAAGTTCACCGGACTTCAGCCGAACTGTATTGTTGGCGAAAAAGGTAAAATGCCGATGCTTCTAACCCTCAGTTCAAATCAAAGCCGAAAATCGCTCACAGCTTAGCTTGATTGACGGTAACTAACCAGACGCGATCCCACCTTACAGCCGCGTGCAGAGCCGAATTACTCTAACCCACAGCTCAACAACCGCTACACCCAGTCGATTAATCCTGGGAGTGATGCCATCCCATGTAAAGTAATGTTAACACTTAATGGTAGGAGTGTGCTTCTGCCTTTTCATCAATCCTCACCTCATGCCTTTGGATAGTCCACTTCAGATTTCACAGTGCCTGCTGGCCGCTTTGGGAACGCGTCTCTACATTCAGCACGAGAACCGTATTCCGCGGCAGGGGCCAGTTTTAGTGGTCAGCAATCACCGCAGCTTTTTGGATGCACCGCTATTGATGACGGCGCTGAGTCGTCCGATTCGCTTCGCCTGCCATCACTACATGGGGCAAGTCCCGGTGATGCGCGAAGTCGTCAAAAAATTGGGCTGTTTTCCGCTGGGACTGCCGGAGCAACGTCAGCAGAGTTTCTTTGAGCAAGCGGCCCGGTTACTGCAGACGCACCAGTTTGTCGGAGTTTTTCCGGAGGGTGCCGAACCGATGGTTAAGCAAACGCGTCCCCGAGAGGTTGGCGAATTCCAGCGTGGCTTTGCCCACCTTGCTCTGCGTGTGCCCGTGGACGATTTGCTGGTATTGCCCGTGGCGATCGCCTCCGATGTCGAAGCGACTAATGCAGCATTCCCGCTCAGATTGTTGAGCCTGTTTGATCCGTCGGAACCCCTGTTTTCTCAGGATGGTTGGCATCCTATGGTGGTGTATCGGCGCGTCAATATCCTGGTGGGGCGTCCCTACTGGATCCGTCCACTCGACCGGGCACACTACCAGGGTAAGCAAGCGAAATCGCTGGCGACTGAGCTAACCCAGCATTGCCATACTGAGATTCAGGCATTACTCCACCAGGGAGGGCATTAGAAATTTTGCTTGTCTATCCACCAGTCATTGAGTGCGCCGGTAAAACGCATTGAAGACTGAGCGTTGGCGCTGACTGATTGATCCCTAACTATCGTTTCCTTTTAGCCGTCTGTCTTCTTCCCGTTTGCACTATGCCCAACGTTCAAAGCCATCCCTGTTTCTTGACTCCAAAACGACTGCAACCAGACTACCCGCTGTTTGTGTTCTTACCGGGCATGGATGGTACAGGTCGTCTATTGCGAACACAGACAGTAGGATTAGAAGCCGCGTTTGATGTGCGCTGCCTCGCTATTCCACCCGATGATCTGACCAACTGGCCGATACTGACTGAGTGGGTCGTTGAATTAATTGAGGCGGAGCTGAAGTACTCTCCCGATCGCCCGGTCTATCTCTGTGGCGAATCGTTTGGTGGCTGTCTGGCGATGAAGGTGGCACTCCACTCGCCGCAGCTATTTGATCGAATTGTTTTAGTCAATCCAGCCTCCTCCTTTCGCCATAAGCCGCTCGTAGCATGGGGATCACAAGTTACGCGTTTGTTTCCAGAGTTTGCCTATCGACTGTCATCGGTCACGCTGTTGCCATTTCTGGCGAATATCGGGCGAATCGGTGACGACGATCGCCAGGAGTTCTACGATACTGTGCTGTCAGTACCCCAGCAAACTTCGATTTGGCGGCTCTCATTGCTGCGTGAGTTTGATGTTGCCGATGATCAGCTACAACAGTTACAGCAGCCTGTGCTGCTATTAGCGAGTGCGGCCGATCGGCTATTGCCTTCTCTTGAAGAAGTGCAGCATCTAGCCAGAATTTTTCCTCGTGCCCAGACCGTTGTGTTGCCGCACAGTGGCCATGCTTGCTTGCTGGAATCGGATGTGAACCTCTACAAAATTATGCAGACCCACCAGTTTTTGACAGTACGCCGCCAGAGCTTGTCGCGGTTGTAGTGAACTGGTGGTCTGCTGTCGGGACGGTGAACTGAGTGTGCTAGTCCCTGAATGCTGCTTACGATCAACGACTGTCGATCCCATCCAATTAAGTAATGGCCCGACGCAGCATGGCTTTGTGTTCTGGCGATAGAGTGGCCAGCACTTTTTCGGATTGAGCCGATTGCAGTAATGTGACCAGCTCTGCCAGGTCTGCTTGTGTTAGCGATGACGACACAGATTCGTTGGCTTCTGGATGTCGGCACGTGCCCCCCTCACATATCAGGCCAAGTTGATGCCAGTAAATAGTGGGGATCGATCGCCCTCGCTGCCCGATGTGCTCTTGATTGAGTAAATGCGACTGAGTGTAGGCTTTGGGTGATTCGTAGCAGCGCTGCTGACGTGGATAAGGCACCACAAAACAGCCAAACGCTTTGCGATATTCCTCAGAGTCCAGAATGGCAGCAATCATTGCGGCAACGCCTTCGTACATCATCAGGTCGCAGTAATGCTTGATTTCTTCCTGTCCCAGTGGGGCACGACCGAGAAAGTGCTTAAAACATAGCTCCAAAAATTTCATGTTGGAGGAATTATGGTAAAAAGCATTGAGGTAAACGTCAGACTGTCCCAATTCTTTGAGAAATCGTTTGACACCAATTTTGTCAGTCAGAAAGTCTTTCTCAGCTTTTGCCAATGCTTTGCGTTCGTAAGCGTACGGTTGACGCTCGAGAACCTGATGGTAAATCTGACGGAGTGCACTTTGCCGTTCTTCTAGAGAAGAATGGCGACTAACAGTTGTTGGTTGAGAATAGTTCATGGTGTCCTCAAAAGATGAGTAGTGCATCTGAGGAAACGCGAGGGCGGCGTTAATTGGGGTTGGTGCAGGCTTGATGCTGGACGGAAGCAGACCGGCGTAAAAATTAGAAGACAAGCCTCTGCATTAAGCGTGAGACTGTAGCGATTGGGTAACAATATCGAGGTAAGGGCGAATCAACGTGGCATCGCCAGCCGGAAACGTTGTGGCGATCGCTTCCTGCAAATAACGGTACGCCATCACACAGTGAGCCGTTCGCTTATGGGCCAGCAAAATTGTGTCTAACCAGGCCATCATCTGCTCTTTAAAAAACGTCTCGTCATCACGTAAGACAGATAATGCAATGTACCGCAACACTTCAGTCATGTCATATTTGCAGCGTTGTCCGTGTTGCTGGATCAGCTCTGGATACGTCTGTGCTAGTTTGCGCAATGCATGAAGGACTAACTTTTCACTTTGCTCGCGCAACTGTTGATACGTGTGCAGACGGACTGCATAGCTTTGAGCGTAGTGCTCTAGGGGCGAAAGTTCCTGAGCGTTGAGATAGCGACCGTCTGCTTCAAGAATATTCTTTTCTAGATTGCGATTAAGGGTATGCATAGTAAGCAGTTTGGAAATGGCACCAAAATTTAGAGGGATATCTGACTCACCGGGTTAGGCTTGGACGCATCACGATCACTGGCATTGCCGGGAAATCAGGTGCGATCGCTGATCCAGCTTCATTTTTTTAGACTGCCCACCGCACAACTTGCCCCAACAGGCCGCGATATTTTGCAATATAACGAAGAATTTCTTAACGAAAGGAGTTGGGTTTCGAGCTGAACTTCATGCGCCTTTTGGCGCAATTGTGGACAATATTGGCGCTAAAAATTACTGAAAGTGAAGGGTTTAAGCACCTAGCGGTGGCGTTCGTCTCGGGAGTGCGGAAAACCGTACTGAAACGCTGCACGCCTGTTTTAAGGTAAGCACGGTAGCTTAGAAAAAGGGATGTTGTTGTAGGCGGGCGTTATGAGTCGAATTTGGAGCAAATTGGGTAAGGTGGCGGGCGCACTATTTCTGTATGGTGGCGGCACGGTTTCACTGGCCCTGTTGGTGGGCATTGTGGCTGGCCATGCGGCGGGTGGCGTGTTGACGTTTTTGACGATCGCCCTGGTGCTGTTTGGTCTGGCTCCGGCGTCTCTTGGTGGATGGCTCCTGCATGCCAGTTCCCGGCTCGAGAAGCAGGCGATGCGAGAGCGGTTTTTCCAGTTGCTACAGGTCAGTCAGGGACGTGTATCGGTTCTGGAGTTTGCTGCTGCAACACGGCTTGAACCCACGATCGCACGTCGTCATCTTGATGACTGGGCAAAAGAGTTTTCGGCCACCTTTGACGTGAGTGAGGAGGGCCATATTTACTACCTTTTTGCCATTGAGCAATTAGCGCTGCCAGAAACAACTAACCTTAACCTTTTAGGTCAGGCAATCCGGCAGTGGCTCCAGTCCGCTGTATAGAGCGCTCAGCATTGCTACTTAGCTGGCTGCGTCGGCTTATACCGTGGTTTTACTGTGGCGATCGAGCAATCCGCTCGGTAAATTCGAAGGCGATGGGTGTTAGTACTGAGAATAGTGTGGGCACACTCCGTATAGTGAAAGTACAGAGGCTCTAATCGGGGGTTCTAAAGCTTGATTACTGTTGAGTCACTTCGATCGGGCAACCGCATCCATTGGCTGACAGACAGGAGGCCATAAAGACATTCTTGGGCGCTGCTGGTTTGGTTCCACATCAGCCATGACATATTTCTGTCTATCGGCCTGATAACGACTGGTGTCATTAACCATTTAATCTGGTTTTAACTCGCACTAGTGGAGTGATTATACGTTGTTCTACGCCCCGCTGATGGTATGAAACCTGAACATCTTAAAGGCCTGCGCGAGTGCTGTCGAAGCGATGCCGCTTTTGCTCGTATGCAGCAGATCCTGGCGATCGCAGAGGCAGAGAGCCAGCAGTTGGAGTTAAACACGTTATCCCAATCGCTGCAGGGTGACCCGGTCTGTAGCGTTGTGGTCGGAACCCATCGCACTCGCTATTTGAAGTCTTTAGAAGAATTGATTCTGGAGCGGACGACAGATTTGTTAAACACAAACAGTCGGCTACGACAGGAAATTGTGGAGCGTAAGCGGGCTGAAAAAGCGCTGCAGGAAAACGAGCAACGGTTTCGGGCGCTGATTGAGAATGCTACCGATATTATCGTTGTGCTGGATCGAATGGGTGTCTTTCGCTACTGTAGTCCTTCTGCCGAGAAGGTTTTGGGCTACACGCTGGAAGATGTTGTGGGCTTTCCAACTACGGAATTTGTGCACCCAGACGATATGCCCTTAATTTTGGCTGTGCTGCAAGTCGCGATCCAGCACCCGCACATGAGTCAGCCGGCGATCGAGTATCGTGTCCGACATCGTAATGGCTCCTGGTGCTTTTTTGAGGCTGTTGCGACGAGTTTGCTCGATGTTCCCGCCATTCAGGGTGTGGTGATTAATTGTCACG
>JAJPKC010000148.1 GCA_021323955.1 Oscillatoriales cyanobacterium Centralia_MAG_596
CAAACCCTGGTCAGTTTTGACCCTGTTCAGCAGGCAGCGCAGGCGGTCGATCGCCTGCAGGCACTCCAAAAAACCGATGGGGGCTTTGCGGCCTACCCAAGCGCCGAGAAGTCCGATCCATTCGTGACCCCGTATGCTGCCCAGGCCATTGCCCTGGTTGATCGGAGCTTCCCCAACTCATCCCAAACATCAGCACTGCTGACTCAAACGGCAAAGCTGCGTCCGCCGCTCGTTGCCTATTTGAAAAAGCTCCTCGCTGATCCTGGACAGTACGATTTCTGCAAAGAGCCGCTGTGCAAGAGCCAGATCCGGATTGAGACGCTCATGGCGCTCGCCGCACTGGGCGATCGACGCAACGATTTCCTATCTGACCTCTACAGCCAGCGAACCCAGTTCGACCCAGTTACGCAGATCAAGCTGGCACGTTACCTGTCCCAATTCCCCGACTGGCAGCAAGACGCAAAAGCGATCGCCAACCAGATCCAGGAAACAATCAATCAAACGGGACGCAACGCCACCGTCAATCTGCCTCCCAACTGGCGCTGGCTCAATTCACCCACCACCGCCCAGGCTCAGGCGCTACGCCTGTTTATCGCTCAGAAAGCTACCGCGACTGATCTCGGTCGGCTCTTGCAAGGGCTACTGTCACAGCGACGCAACGGCACCTGGCCAAGCACCTACGACAATGCCGAGGCGCTCACAGCGCTGGAGGAGTACAGTCAGATGCAGCCAACTCCGCCCAATTTTGACGCCACTATCCAACTGGCCGGAAACACGATCGGGTCGGTCAGCTTCGAGGGCTACAAAAACGCCAGTAAGAATATAACTGTGGGCATGGCCGACCTGCCGCAAAACCGCAGTGACTTGACGCTCAAAAAATCAGGACAGGGCATTTTGCACTACCTTGTGGCCTATCGCTATCGCCTGCAGGGCAACCAACCCGGCAAGCTCAACGGGCTGCGCGTCACCCGCACGATTCGTCCTGCTAATGAAGACAAGGTGCTGTACAAAACCGGACTCTATGCTACCGATGCACTCACGGTTCCGGTCGGCCAGGTCTACGATATTGGGCTGGAGATTATCACCGATCATCCGGTCGATCATGTGGTCGTCACCGATCCACTGCCTGCTGGACTGGAAGCCGTTGGTAACAGCTTCCAAACGACGACGCCCTACTTCCAGGCACGAGGCGATAGCTGGCAGCTCGGTTATCAGACGATTTACCACGATCGCGTCGTTGCCTTTGGTGACCGACTCGATCCGGGTGTCTACACGCTGCACTACCTCGTGCGCTCAGTTACGCCCGGCACGTTTGTCTATCCCGGCGCGGAGGCCCATCTAGAATACGCTCCAGAGGAATTTGGGCGATCGGCCTCCTCCACGATCGTGGTGTCGGATAAGTAGCCCATGAAGCGCCGCGTACAGAACTGCTACCGTTCATTGAATGGTAGCAGTAGTCATACCGACTTCAATTGAAAACGCGACAGATTCGGTACGGGCTTGGCAATGCCAGGCCCATCCACAACGGCATGTGCTCCAAAGACTGTTGCAATCGGTATCAGACCGGCCTGGATTTAGTGTTTGACTGATTGGCTGTGTCCATCGCCGTCTGGCCAGCGCGATCGGTGTCGGCATCAAGACTGTGCTGGGCGATCTGTTACCCGTTGGCACCGCTGTCTGCGCGGACAAACTCAAGCCGATAGCGGTAGAGTGCGGCGGGTCGATCGCCGGCCTTGAAGTACTGTGGGTCTTGCGGTGACAGGTAAATGGCCGTGACCTGATCCGCCACAATCGCAGGGCCGTCTGGTGCTGCCCCTTCAGACCCATCCGCAGCGTCGGCAGGCGATGCCAAACGCTGGTAAGCCGTGGTTGTCTCGACCTGATTCAGGTAGGGGTTGGGAACACCCCGAAAGACTTGCTGAAATAGCTCTGTGGTCACAAAACGATCCGGAGCGGGGGTTTCAACCGCCCGTGCTGTAACCACAGAGATTAGCTGCCGCCCCCCTTGCAGTAGCGTCATCTGACGATTGGGCGATCGCGGATCCACGTTGACTGCCAGCACACTGTCGCCCAAATAGGCTTTGGCCAGATTAAACCCGTTAAATGCGCGATCAGAGACCACTGGAATTTTCACCAGCCCTTTTAATGGCAGTAGCGATATCAATCCGCGGTTAATCGGTAACCCGCTGGATGGTACAAATCTGACCTCACACGCGATCGCCTGGTTTAGGAACCGTTGATTATCGTTAAAGCCCGGTGACACAACATCCGGTGCGAGTGGGGCAACGAGATCGACCAGCGTACTGGTCATTGTCCAATTGCCTGCCAACCAGCTTGGGTACTCCAAATCTCCCTCTGCTGGCTGCACGGCTGGTTTACTGTCCCAGTCTGGAAATGCCGCCAGACGATCGGTCAAGGGGCCAGCCTGAACAGTCGCCGTCAAAAACAACCAACTGCTTAAAAAGCAACAGATAACGCGCCAAAATTGATTGGTGAGGAAACCGAATTGGAGTCGTTGACGGGTGTTCATGTTGCCTGCGGATGCTATCCCCTAAATCCTATCAAGGGAGGCTGGCGATCCCCCACAAATAAAGCCATCGCTCATCAGCTTTTTGTAGTTGTTACGCATGATTGAAACGCGTTAACGTAACAGGTGGTCGATCGCAGTCCTGTGCCTTGTGCCAAAGACGTATTGGACTGTTGCTGTTGCTTTGCCGATGGTCGGTCAAGCCAGTACATTGCGCCCCAAGATGACAGAATGCACCTGAGATTTTCACAAGATCTTGAAGCCTTATTGACGGTTCTGGCCGAAAAACCCCTGACGCTGCACGATATCCTGTCAGAAACTTCCGAGCGGGGATTTAGCCTGGTCATCGGATTGTTAGCGTTACCCTTTTTGCTGCCCATGCCGCCCGGTTTTGCAGGCCCCCTGGGGCTGGGCTGTTTAATTTTGGCTGGGCAAATGGCGATCGGGCGGCGATCGCCCTGGTTGCCACGGCGCATTGCTCAGTTGCAGTTTCCCAACTGGCTCGCTGTGAACCTGCTCAAGCGACTCAAAGGCATTACCCAACTGCTTGAAAAAATTGTCCGTCCACGGCTGCGCGGTTTAGCCGAAAGCGATCAGGCTTGGCGGATTAATGGCCTCTGCATGGCGTGGCTCGCCTTTTTGTTGATGCTCCCAATCCCCTTTACGAACCCAATTCCAACGGCTGGAATTTTGCTACTGGTCGTCGCAACGCTAGAAGCCGATGGGTTGTTAATGTGTGTTGCCTACGGACTGACGATCGCCATTACGCTGGCTGTTGCAGGCATAGCCTACACAATCTGGCAATCTCCCGGATTCTTACAAGAGTTTTTCAACGCCTCATCCTTTATATAACCTGCGGCCACAAGACGTAGCCGACGGCCAGAGACACACCCAGGGCTGAATGCCATTGGCTGTGGGGAGAGGCTATGGCTGGAACTTGCTGTGAACAAAAATCGGTGAAGAGGAGCGATCGCTCTGGCGGCTGGTTATGCCGACGCGTCTGGATGGCGATAGCGGGAGAACTTTAGCAAAAATCATCAGAACATTGACACTTCGTAACAATCCTGTTACATTAATTAACATAAAGTAACAAACCAAGGTTCTCACTATGTTTACTACCATCAACGAAGACGGCGTTCTCAACAACTATGCTGTTGAACCCAAAGTTTATTTTGCTGAATATCCTTCACCTGAACAGCAACAGCGCTACACCTTGCAGGCGGCGATCGCGTTTGGGATTGTTGCACTCAGCGTTCTAACAGCGCTTGCAGTGAGCTAAAACAGCGCGCCGGAGTTGCCCCGCGCTACCGGAAACGTTTGATCTAGTATTTGGCTTTTCTCCTGTGATCACCCAGCTTTACGGCTGGGTTTTTGTTTTTGATGTCGTTGCAGAAGTCCAGGGTCGGCAAAAACAGCCAATTGTGGTCACCAGGATTTGGAGAAGGTCAGGGATTGGGCTTACGGTCGCTGCTCCAAAAGACGCTGGTAGGCCGTTGTGAAATCGGGTGCAGTAATTTGGATGGCGCTGGGGTTACTAAGTCCTTCCCGACGATAGCGGCGGATGGCTTCCAGGGCAGCCTGGTTGCTGAGCAGGGTCAGATCAGCACCGTTCCAGCCATCTGTTTGCGCGGCCCAGTAATCCAGATCGACGTCTTTCAGTGGGCGATCGTGGTTGTGAACGTCCAGAATGGCAGCCCGACTGGCTTGATCCGGTAGATCAACTTTAAGCTGCAAATCGAGACGCCCCGATCGCAAAAGGGCCGGATCCAATGTTTCTGGACGGTTGGTTGCACCGACGAGCAGGACATTCGGGCATTCGTGCAGACCGTCTAGTTCAGTCAGAAGTTGCCCGACTACGCGATCGCTGACGCCCATATCACTCTGGCTGCCCCGTGCTGGCGCTAGAGTGTCAATTTCATCAATAAAAACCACACAGGGCGCGGCCTGACGTGCTTTAGAAAACAGTTCGCGTACCGCCTGTTCCGACGCACCAACCCATTTGCTCAACAGTTCAGGCCCATTCACCGCAATGAAATTTGCGCGCGCTTGCGAAGCAACGGCTTTTGCCAACAGCGTCTTACCTGTCCCAGGTGGCCCCCAGAGCAAAATGCCACGCGGTGCTTTCGCTTTCGTGTGCTGGTAGAGTTCCGGGTAAAGCAAGGCACCCTCAACGGACTCTTGAAGGGTTTGCTTGAGGGCATCCAGTCCGCCGATCGCATCCCAGGCAACGCTGGGCACTTCCACCTCGACCGAACGCAAGACTGCAGGCTTGATCTGCTTCATCGCATCGAAAAAATCTGCCTGACTGACGGTCATCGCTGCCGGGATCGGGCCATTGAGCGACGGCGCAAATCGGCGTAAAGCGGTGTATGCGGCTTTTTGACAGAGGGCTTTGAGGTCAGCGCCCACCATTCCCACGGCACGATCAGCGATGGCATCCAGGTCAACCGCAGGGGCTAAGGGCATCGCTCTGGTGAGAATGGCCAGAATCTCACGGCGTCCGGCGCGATCGGGCACTCGAAACTGCACTTCTCGATCAAATCGTCCGGGACGACGCAGGGCGGGATCCAGGTGATCGGGACGATTGGTTGCAGCCAACACAATGACCCCTTTCGTGCGGGCAAAGCCATCCATCAAGCTCAGCAACTGTGCGACAACGCGCTTTTCCACTTCACCTTCTACGTGAGCACGATCGGGCGCGAGGCTATCAATTTCATCGATAAACACAATGCAGGGAGCTGATCGAGCCGCCTTTTGAAATAGGCTACGCAAGCGAGATTCAGCTTCACCGTAGTACTTGCCCATTATTTCGGGGCCAACGATCGCAATGTAGTTGACGGCCAGTTCCTGGGCAAGGGCACGCGCGGTTAAAGTCTTGCCGGTACCAGGTGGGCCAACCAACAGAACGCCAGACGTTGGTTCCAAGCCCAGCATAGCCAGCAGGTCGGGCCGTTTGAGCGGCAGTTCAACCAGTTCCCGCAGTTCTCGCAGCACGTCTGTCAATCCGCCGACGCCTGCTAGCGTTACCGTCGCCCGTGGGCCAGCAGCAATGGTTTCATCCACGTTGGCGCGAGTGGTTGTGGCAGCATGATCGGTCGAGGGGTGACTATCTACCGTTGTTGGCCTAGCCGCCGTTGTCGTCTCAGTGCTTGTAGCGTCACGAGAATTGCGCTGTACAGGTGTATGGAAAGTTTCTGACTCAGTTCGGCCTTCGATCGTCCTCACAATGTCTAACAAACCATCAATTCCCTGATCAAACAGATCACCAAATTCTCTAAACAGATCATCCATAGGGTTAAACGCCTGACGTGTTTTTTGCGGAGGGTAATCGCCAGTCTGATGCCTTCAGTATAGACATTCTGATCACAAGTACTTAGACAGATCCTTACCGCAGGATTGCCAGCTCTCAGAGAATCTCAAAAATAGTGTAAGTAACCCCAGTTCGGCAAAATGGAACCAGGACAGAATGTGGAAATCAATGCTGATGCCTTTTCCAACCATTCATTCAAGGGCGAAGTTGGTCGTCTCCCCTTAACCTCTGGCGAACCATTTACCCTTCTATCGTCCGAATCATACATCGGTGACTTCACAAAAATGTACAGCACGTGCCTGTCAAGATTATTTTTAACCCTAAGAATATTAAGGGTTACGAAGTATAGATCGCCTCATGCCGGCCAGTCACCGTCCATGTGGCAGGCGTGTAAGAGCGCGGCACTCCGATGATGACGATCGATCAGGATGCCGCGCCTATTTATGATGTTTATGATAGGCGACCGTTACCGTTCATACGTACCCACTAAACGTGCCTGCTCGATCACATGATCGGCGATCGCGGTCAGCAGTTGTTCCCGATTCATTGCGGGCTTCAGGCTGAGTGCCGTATCCAGCGCATATAACCAAAAATAGTAATGATGCAGCCCATGCCCCTGTGGGGGTGCAGGCCCAGTGTATCCAGGCTGATTCAAACTGTTGATGCCTTCTGTAAACTGCTGACCATTTCCTTCGGCAATTTGATTGACTGTGGGCGAAATGCCATAGAGTAGCCAATGGGTAAACCCCCATGGCTTTGGTGCATCTGGGTCATGGCAAATCAGCACTAGCTGTTGCGTTCCTGACGGTAGCCCCTGCCACTCTAACGGTGGTGAACTGTTCTCCCCATCGCCGGTGTAACGCGTGGGAATCTGTTCTAACGAAGCAAACGCCGGACTATGGATTGTGAATCCTTCAATATTCATTGCCATCAGATATTTCTCTTCACATTAACCCACTGCAAAGCTTGCAGGATGGTTGAGACTAGAATCTCAACCATCCTGCATTCCAGTCACATTCCTACTTGTTTGCTGATCCTGGTTCGGCAAGCTTACGGTGCTGTTCCGCATTGACAGTCTCAGGCAAAACTTTGCTGACGTTTCCTTGAACTTGTGTTTTCAGCGAACCGGCAACAAAATCATCTTTGCCCTGCATGAGCGCTTCAAAGCCCTGTCTGGCAACGACAGCCGGATCGTCTTTTTTATCCGCACCGACTTTCGTATCATCCATGCCCGCTCGATGGAAAAAGTTAGTATCCGTTGGCCCCGGCATGAGTGCAGTAATGCCAATATTGGTGTCTTTTAGTTCGTTGCGGACGGCTTCAGCAAATGAATGAATAAAGGCTTTGGAAGCCGCATACACTGCTTCAAAGGGCCCCGGTTGGAGTGCCGCGATCGAAGCCGTAAAGAGAACCCGACCATGTCCTTGACTGACCATATCCTGAAGCACCCGTTTAGCGAGGTGCACCGAGGATGTAATGTTCAGATTAATCAAGTTCAGTTCTGCCTTCAGGTCAGTCTCAACAAATTTGCCACCGACACCAACGCCTGCATTGAGGGCGATCACGTCGATCGGACGACCAGTGGCCTTCATCTGACTGTAGAGAGTTTCAACACCCTCATAGGTAGCAAGATTGGCCTGAACCGTTTCAACTCTGGCACCTAGTGTTTCAAAGGTATGCGCCGATTGATTGATATCAGAATTAGTGGCTGTGACAACAAGATCAAAACCATTTTGGGCAAATTGTTTGGCAAGTTCATAGCCGATGCCACTGGAAGCACCCGTAACAACGGCGAGTGGGCGATCGAATGAGCGCTGTGTCATGTTTTAGTCTCCTATATTAATGGCGGACAGCTGTTAATGGCTGACAAGAAATGCGGTAGCCCCAGCGGTTTGATGACGGTCGTGACAATCCATCTAGCGCCATAGATGGTTATCAAAGGAGCGCGATATGATTACCACCATTTAATCGATGTGAGCGCCACAATCCCCACACCAAACATCGGTTTAAGCTCTACAGGGGCGCATCGACGTGTTTAGTACGATGAGGTATCAGCTAAGTTTTGATTCGTGACATAGCGATCGAACCATTGTTGATAGATCGCTTTTTGCTCGACACTATCTACGACAATTTTGACCTGGACAGTTTGATATCCTGGCTCGGGTTGACTGGCAATTGTGGCTAAAAACTGGCTGGCCGCTCTGGCAGAGGTAAATTCCATGCTCACGGATGGCTGTGTTCTCGCCTCAGCAGGTGCAAGCAGCTCAACACCTTCGATCGCCGAGTCACTGAGGTCAATGCTGGCAAGTGACTTGTACTCAGGGCTGATTTGTTCCACAATCAGCGTCTCACGCCGAACTGGCACTTCAACGATGCGCGTTTCAATCTCTTTCCGAACGATCACATCGCCCACTTTACGCTTTTTGCGATCGACAAACAAACGCTCTTCCAATAATCGTACCGTTGTTCTTTCGGTAGCGTTTGACGGTGCAGGGGCTGGCTGGCGCTGGTCAGTGGGTATTCCATCATAATCGGCATCCGGCTGACCAATTAGTTGACCAACTGGTAAAGCCGCTTGTGGGTTCGGGGCCACTGTCGAGATCCCCGGCGATACACGAGATTGATCAGGCTCGACCAGGGGCTTGCTTTGTAGCGTTGGTGCCGCTTCTGGTGCTGGCACTGGAGGCGGTGTCGAGGGCTGCGATCGCACAACTGGCAATTTGGCGCTGATGTCTCGTGCATCCAGCGAAGCAGCGGCTTCCAGGGGTGCAGACGCTTCAAGCGGCATGCTATCCCATACTATGGATTCAGTTGGGTCAATACCCTCAGGTTTTGAGCGCACCATACGACCTCCCAAACGTTTATATCTTCGTCGATGAAGCTTGATGTAAATCCTCAGTGGGAACGATCAGAGGACAGCAGAAGCGTGGTGTCGTTGCATTCACATGGCTACCCGTCTTACCCTGCAAACCACTCTGCTAGTAAATCCATTGGGCTGTGCCGATAAGCCATCTGCCTGCCGTCTGCACAGCCCAATGTTGACTCATCCGTTATTTTGAGGTGGCTTGCATCGCTACAGTTCACCCAAAATGACAGAGACGTGAGTACAGCTTCGTAATTAAGCCCCACTTAGATGCGCTTATTGGCTGCCCCTTGGTCGGGTCTACGATCGACAACTGGACGGCCCTGGGTGTCCAAATTAAGTTCCTCACGGCGCAGTTGATCTTCGGCCTCGACCGTATCGCGATCGATTTCTTTCCGAATCTCAACGTTCTCCCGAACGATCGTTTCTTTATGAATGTCGGGCACTTCTTCGTAGACTTCCATCCGTGCCACCTCACCTTCACGGAAGTCAGTAGCACTGGCATCTACGGGCGTACCAATATCGGCACCTGGAGTCCGTTCAACGACCACCCGTTCTTTTTCAACCGGAACAGAAACGCGGGCAGTTTCGGTTTCTACGTGCTTCCCGACAGAAACTTCGCCGGTTTTTTGACGGGCTTTGTTAGCAATCAACCGCTCCTCATAGAGTCGAAGGTTTTGATGGTCACGGTCGTTCATGCCATACAAATCGGGGTCGCGATCGTACGCATAGTCAGACTGTGAGGAAGCAGCGCCGCCAGGAGCGGCTGTTGCCGCGCGACCACGAGGAGCATTACCTGCTGCCGTATCGACAGGAACATTTCCAGGCGCAGCGTTACCCGGACGATAAACGCCGCGAACCTTCTCTTCATGGCTGGCGTCTACAGTTGCGCTCTCGTCGTACTCAGGCAGGTTCTCAATCTGTGATCGATTCAAGTTGTCGGCATAAATTCGGTGGTCTTGATAGGAGATCCGAGCGCGCCCGATCGGTAGCAAAACCTTTTTCCCAAATACCCAAACGCCTGTGTTGATTACGAAGTAGCGGAAGTTACCCGTTTCATCAACCAGGAGATTATCAACGGAGCCAATCTTATCGTTGCCGCTGTAGAGATCAAATCCCAAGAAGTCTTGATCAAAATGCTTACGATAGTCGGGGTCAAAATCTTTGATTTTGTAAAGAGGCATAACGTCTCCTTTTTTGTTTATTTTTCGTGCGTTTGTGTGTTTCACAATTGCTAGTACACGATAGGCAAACCAGGACGGAGAAACCTCTCTCTAAAAGAGGATAGCCCTCGCTGTCAAAAGTAAGGCATCGCCATTTATAAATACTGGAAAAGAATTTCTAATAAATTGACCGCAAAATAATGAACGACCAAAACCAATAACTAGCGATCGATCAACCAACGTTACGAGCGAGTAGAAACTCTAAATATTCACGGCTAAATTCTCAACAAAACTTTGCTTTCAAGGACTGATCACACGTTCTTTGAGAAGGAGCTTTCGATAGCGGTGTATGGGATTGCGTTAAAACGGGGCATTGGTCAAAGTTGAAGCGTGCCGCTCAGGGCTATCCCAACGTCTGTACGAGATAGGCGATGTAAGGTGGGCGATGTGAGGTAGGCGATCGCTGTTTTGGATTAGGGCTGACGCCAACTGCGGCAGTTCGGGCAAACGGTGAAACATGGGATGTGAAACATAGGATTAGCAACGAAGCTTAAATCACCGCGTTTTTGTCGAAATACGTGAGTTGTAAGACGATCAGAACGTTTCTGATCGCAGAGTAATCAAGCCTGACGACTGATGCAAATTATTGCCTGCTTAACAGCATCGGCTCTACGGCTCCAAACCAACTGCTAAAAGTGTGTTGTAACCACGCATAATGACTGTCGATCGATGTGTTAGCTAAATCACAAGTAATCGTTAAAAAAAAGTTTGATAGTTACTCCCAAAAGATGTATTCAATGATTAGAGGTTACTCCTATTAGCAGGTTTTTAGCTTTACAGATTTCTCTAACCTTGCTGGATATTGCCTACCTCATTTACGTTCCTCTAGTTAAGGCAATATTCATCCTTTAATTAAGGGAATATCCACGCGAAGGAAGTAGAACAATGGCCTATACAGATAGACCCGTTAATAACACAATCGATCGTCCTGCAACATTGCCAGTTGTGGACTATCATGACCGCGTGCGGTGGGGACCCATCGTTGCTGGCTTAGCGATCGCGCTCAGTGCGCAGTTAGTTCTCAGTGCGTTGGGAGCGGCGATCGGGCTGACCAACATTGCTTACTCCGGCGCGCCACGCAGTGATGCTGGAGGAGTGGGTTCTGCAGTGGGTATCTGGTCCATTATCAGTTTGCTAATATCACTGTTCTTAGGTGGCTGGACGACGACGCGCGCCTGTGGACCAATGAACCGCAGCACAGGATTACTAAATG
>JAJPKC010000129.1 GCA_021323955.1 Oscillatoriales cyanobacterium Centralia_MAG_596
TGGGCGACTCACCCGACATGATCTACGCCGAGCTAACCGAAAGCCCGATCGCGGCAGCGTCGTTGGGGCAGGTGTACCGGGGCAGGCTCAAGACGGGTGAAGAGGTTGCGGTGAAGGTGCAACGTCCCGGATTGGCGCAAAGCATTGCGCTGGATACGTATATTTTGCGTCAGTTGGCGGCCCTGGCTATGCGTCGGGTCAAACGTATCCGCAGTGACCTGGTCGGCATCATGGACGAGTTTTCTGCCCGCATCTTTGAGGAGATGGACTATACCCAGGAAGGGCAGAATGCGGAACGCTTTGCACAGCTCTATGGGCATATGCAGGATGTGTACGTGCCCAAGATTTACTGGCAATATACAGGGCGGCGCGTCCTGACGATGGAGTGGATCACCGGCACCAAGCTGACCCAGCCTGAAGCGATCCGCGCCCAAGGCATTGATGCCAGCTACCTGATTGAGGTGGGCGTCCAGTGCTCGCTGCGTCAGCTTCTCGAGAGTGGCTTTTTCCATGCAGACCCGCATCCCGGTAATTTGCTGGCAACACCCGATGGCAAGCTGGCGTATCTGGACTTTGGCATGATGAGTGAGGTCAAGCCACCGCAGCGCTACGGGTTAATTGAGGCGATCGTGCATCTGGTCAATCGCGACTTTGAAGGCTTGGCGCGCGACTACGTGAATCTGGAGTTTCTGACCCCCGATACCGATTTGACGCCAATTATTCCAGCGTTCGCCACAGTCTTTAACGATGCCCTGGGTACGAGCGTGGCGGAGATCAACATTAAAAGCATTACCGATCAACTGTCGGCATTGATGTATGAGTTTCCGTTTCGGGTACCTGCGTATTACGCACTGATCATCCGATCGCTCGTGACGCTCGAAGGCATTGCCATTAACGTCGATCCAGACTTTAAAGTCCTCAGCAAAGCCTATCCCTATGTGGCGAAACGCCTGCTGACTGACCCCGCTCCTCAACTGCGGGCATCGCTGCGTGACCTGCTGTTTAAGGACGGTAGTTTCCGCTGGAACCGTCTGGAAAACCTGCTGCGTAATGCGCGGGGCAACAGCGATTATGACCTCAGCAAAGTGGTTGATCAAACCCTGGATTATCTGTTTTCCGAACGGGGAGAACTCATTCGGCAGCAGTTGGTGGAGGAGGTGGTCAAGGGGCTAGATACGCTGGGCAGCAATGCGTTAAACAGCATTAGCTACATTCTGGCCGAGCGCATTGGCCTGACGGTGAACCGCACTTCAGTGTCCACGGAGAGCCAACAAACCCTGGAGCATGTGAAGCGAATTTGGGGCATTTTGCGCGAAACGCGAGGCTTTGATCCGACGACCATTCTCCCGGTGATTCCAAAGCTGCTATTCAAACCGGAAGCACAGCAGATGGGACAGCAGATTGCCGAAGGGTTAGCGCAACGAGCGATCGCGCGCTTCATCCGCGAATTCCTGCTGACTGATGAACCGGAAAACACGATCTCTGTGCCTGCCAATCGGCTACCCACGAGTCAGCCACGCCTTCCCGTCGCTCGATCGTGAGCGTGTGGTTTGCTAGCGGGACGATCGCTTAGCGGAGCGGGGCAATCTGAGTCGATCGAAATTCAGAAAAGGTCACGAATTCAGCCTGCGGTTGCAACCATGCCAAAAATTGCTCTAAGCGGTGGAGCATGGGCGCACCGGAACGGCGATGAATGTAGGCAGGTAAATTGAAGGCAGCGATATCCGTAAACTCCCACGGGTGGAAGTACAGGTTGAGATAGCGATCCACACGCAGCGTCAACTGACAGGCGATTTGATAAAGCCACAGCGGCACATTTTTGAAGCTCAACCAAAACAGGGGAAAGCGCACCAGCGGCGTAACGGACACCGGGATCTGAAGTAATCGCCCTGAATAGTGGGCAGTGCGGGGCTGCCAAAAGTGGTTGTAGCGTCCCGGTAAATAGGTTGGATTCATGGACGAGTTGTACTGATACTCTGCCATCGCGATTTCAAACGCGCTAACCGGTTGCAATCGTGCCATCCGAAATCCGGTCACAGGCGTATGGGAAATTTCCTCCAGGACTTGTTTCGAGTCTCGTAAGTCGGACACCGTAAACGATGCATGATAAAACCCGTGGGATGCAATCTCATGGGTTCGAGCCAGTTCGCGGATCATGTCAGGGTGGCGCAGGGCAAAGTTTGCTGTGACAAAAAACGTTGCCCGAATGTTTAACCGCGCCAAGACGGGCAAAAGCGCTTCTAGCCCATGAAAAGAAACGGAAAACTTCACCGTGTCCGTTAATACCTGTCCATACTCCTCTGGAATGTCAAATTCCTCGACATCAAAGCTCAATAAAACAACGTTATTCATAGCGACCCAGACTGTCGTTATACCGAATCTTAAAGAGGTCAATGAGCATTTTGTAAGAGTCCCGCAGCAAATTCACCTTAGAGTGTTTGTGGTCATGGCTGAGCGAGACCCACGCAGGAATTTCATCAATCGTGTAACCCATTTTTTGGGCGAGATAAATCAGCTCAACGTCGAACGAAAACCCGTTAATGACTTGTTTTTTAAATAGCGCTTTGGCCGCTTCTTTCCTAAATCCTTTTAAACCGGCTTGCATATCTCTAAATCTGAGGTTGAGAATGCTTTGGGAGCAAAGATTAAATATCCGTCCGGTAATTTTCCTGGTGAGCGGCAAATTTCGCTGTCGATCGCAAATCAGGCTGCGGCAGCCAATGACAATATCCGCATCCTCCAGTTTCTCTAGCAGCGGGTAGTGGTGCGCTAATGAGTAGGCTAAATCACCATCCATAAAGCAGATATAGTCGCCTGTCGCCGCATTAATTCCCTGGCGCACAGCATGTCCTTTCCCCTGACGGTCAGGGCAGGAAATTAACTGAAGGCGAGTGGTCTGACACGTACACAAGCGATCGATCAGTAGTTGGCTTGTCCCATCCGTCGAGCCATCATCGACAAGAATAAAGTCAACAAACGCATGGCGATCGATGTAGTCCAGAACCGTATCGATCGTTTTTTGAATACATTCTTTCTCATTATAAATTGGCAGTACAACTGATACCTGATAGGGTGCCAGCCGCAACTCTGATTGCCCAAAATCAGCGTACTTATCCGTTGTATGATCTTCTGCGATCGCGTAGTCACTCGCAGCTAAAAGCGCTTTGTCTTCACAATTTGTGGATTTGAACATTCGAGTTTGACTGTGGTTGACACTTAACCAGAACCGCCGGTTCTTTGATGATGCTCGTCTTCGTAAGGCTTTCATAATGGTGTCCTTAGCAGCGCACAGCAAGCCGTTGAGTCAATTTTCCTCGACGCGTTTGTTCCGGTCATTCAGGAGCGAATTTCCCGGTGGTGATAGCAATTGTGGTCGAAAGTTCCGCCAGGCCGTTAGCGCTGTCGGGTCTGAACGAACGCCTTTTTGCAATAGCACCACGCCATCTTCGACCGCCCGGATGCCGTAGGAGGAGTCCGCGATCACGCGATCACACAGTTCCAGCGCACTCTGTAAATGGCTCACATCAAACTTGGGTAATCCCTGCGGGCGCAGCAGTTGCCATACATCTGCCGCCACATAGTCCACCGTCGCAATTTGGCCGTTGTCTTCCTGAAGTTTCATAAACGGTACGCGCAATACCCCCCGCCGATTTGACAACGCCGGAATCATGTAGGTGCTGGTAGACACAGTAGCCTGGGGGGGAATGGCATGTACGATATTCCAGACATGCCGCGAATGCTCCCACTGCCGCGCGATCGGTACCGAAAACTGTGCCAGAAAGGGGTCGGGTTGTAGAAAATAGAACGTTCGATTGGGATTATCGGCCAGCACAATGACCAGGGATAACGATAGACAGCCAATCCAGAAGCGTCGAAAGGATGGCTTAAATTGGTTTGCATGGTAAGACCACCAGATAATCGCCCCATAAAAGAGACCCGGCACCACAGAAATTGAATAGCGAATCGAAATTGTCAGCGCGATCGGTCCAGACTGCGTCATCAGCGACAGCAGCGGTACGCCCGTCAAAATCCAGCTAGCACCTGAAATAGCTGACACGAAGGCCAGCGGTAGCCATTGTTTGAAGAGGTAGAAGATTCGCGTATCGAAGGGACTGAACAGCTTTGTGAAGAGGTTGATTGGATGCGTCAACAGGCCTAGCAACACCTGCAGTGTGCTCGGATCGGAGTTCCCCTCGACAAAATCTTTGAAACGGCTCGCCAGATAGAGCTTGGAGCTATCCGCCGAAAAGTGTGGCATGACAAAGGTTGTGATTGCTGTGACATAGCCGAAGCTCAACACGCACAGCAGCCCCCCAATCAACGGTTGGCGACGGCTCACCAGGAGGTACAACCCAATGCTGAATAGGATTAACCCGGTATCCTCCCGAATGCCCAGTACCAGCAGTGCCAGGAGCCAGAAGAGCCACCAGCGCTGCTTCTCCATCGCCAGCAGACACCCAAACGTGAGGAGCGGAATCTGGCACTGCTCGTAGAAGTTGGCGAGCGTCGGACCCAAAACAGCGCTGGCACTGTAGTAACTTGCTGTAATGAATAGCGACAGGTTGGGCTGGAGGTAATGTCGTGCGAGCCAGTAAAGCACCACACCTCCCGCTGTCATCAGACTGGTTTGCAGCACAACCAGCGTCACCGGGTCAGGAAAAAGGGCGTAGAACGGGAGCCACAACAAAAAATCGGGCACAAAATGCTGCCCTAAATGTACCGCTGATATTAATGGAACTTTACCTTCAGCCAGGGCACCAAATGAATTTGCCCCCGATAGGGAACTTTGAAAAAAGCGCCCGTGGAGGTTGTTGAGAAAGATCTGATTGAATAACCCGTGGTCGTAGGAGACGTAAAAGGTGTAGTAGCGATGTAGTGATAAACACAGAACAAAACTGAAGAAAAAGGCTGTAATAATTGACAGTTGTTTTAGTTCAGATTGAACTTGTTGATCAAACCGCGATCGCTGGGATGCAATCCAGTCAAAGTAAGTATGTAGCACGTATCGTCTCACCCAGTGATGACTGTACAGACATTTGCATGATTTACTGCTGGCAACCCACTGCAATTACTTAAAACTGCTTAGCAGAAAGCAGTTCAATTGCTGGTTTTTAACAGCAAATCGCGTATATTCCCCTTAACCAGTGATTACTCTCAACCGACGACTATAAAGATAACAGAATCGGCAACCCTATCGATCTAATTGCTATCTCACATGTCGATAAAATGTGCACTTTGTGTGGCAGCTAAGTGACAATAATTTGCGAAAATGTGATTTTCCAGACAGAGTTTCTTCCTGATCGCGATGCCCAATCAGGTCAATCAAAGGCCTTTCCGTTTACTAGCTCTAAGCTGGGAGAATTGAAATCGTGCTTCCTGGTTTTCTGTTTGTCCAGTTGTCACCGGAAGTTTACTTAGCAGTCTCTTTTATTAACCGCGATCGATACTCCTGTGCCAACCCTTTCCACGTTTTCAGCAGTTCTGGCTGCGAAGGAACGCCCTTTTTCAATAGGATTACTTTGTCTTCCAGCCCCACAACACCGTAGCGATTCTGACTGGTCAAGGTATCGATCAGCGGCACCAGATCCCGCAAATGACCACGCTCTAATTTAAACGCCACTTGATAGCGCTCTAATTGCCACAGATCCGCAATGAGGTAATCGACATCGACAACGTCATTCTGATCATTGCGAACCTGCATGAAAGGCACACGCAGCACCTCCCGCCGTGTGGAGACGTGGGGCACAATGTAAGTTGTCGCGCTGACGCTGGCATCGGGGGGGATTTCCTGCAGCAGGTGGTTAATATGGCTGGCGTGTTCCCACTGGCGCGGCAAGGAGACATAAATCCAGGGCTTGAAGGAGGTGGGTACGATAAAGTAGAACGCCTCATTTGGGTTGTAGGCCAGCCCAATGAGCAGCGATAGGGCAATGCAACCGGCCCAAAGCTGCCGAAACCGTGGTTTGAATTGGTTGGCGTGCGTTGACCACCAAAGGACCGCGCCATAAAACAGCCCCGGCACCAGCGTAATCGCGTAGCGAATGTGGATGCCCAGAGGGGAATCGCCTTTTTGCAGGCAAAGCTGCAGGAGTGGAAAGCCCGCGATCGCCCAGGCATACGGTGCACGTAATGGGATCAACACCAGCGTGAGCGTCTGGATCAGCAGATAAAAAACCTTGACCTCCGGCTCCCGAAAAATGGTTGCCAGGACGCGCTGGGGATGACTGGCGATCGCCCAGAGTAGCTGCACCGTGGTGGCTTGATTACCCGATGCATACTGGCCGAAACGCTCGATCGCAAATCGCCGCGAAATATCATCCGAAAACGCCGGCATAAATACGTTCGTCACCAGCAGCGCATAGCCAAATCCTGCCGCACAGAGGATCAGCCCGACTCTGGGAAAACGACGGCTCACTAGCATATAAACGCCCACGCCAAACAGGACGACGCCGGTATCCTCTCGCACCATCAGCAGCAGGAATGCCATTAGCCAGACCAGCCACCAGATGCGCTTTTCCATTGCTAGCAGCAGGCTAAATACAAATACGGGAATCTGGCACAAATCGTGAAAGTTGGAGAATACAGGCCCAATCACAGCATTACTGCTGTAGTAGCCCGCAGTCACCATGAGCGATAGTGCTGGCGATAAATATAGCCGCGCCAGTGCGTAGAGAAGTAGCCCGCCGAGCGTGACCAGACTGACCTGGAGGACGACCAGCGTTGCCGGCGATGGAAACAGGGCGTAAATCGGCAACCACAGCAACAGCGCTGGCGTAAAATGCTGACCCAGGCGGTGATAGAAGACTGCTGGCACCTGGTTGTCATGCACGACCGCACTGGATAGTACCGACGATAGCGAACTCTGAAAAAACCGCCCGTGCAAGCTGTTCCAGTACACCTGATTAAAAATGCCCTGGTCGTAGGACGCAAAATACGTGAAGTAGCGGTGTAGCCCAAATACCAGCGTAATGCTGAAAAAAATGGCCGCCAGAATCAGTACCGGACGGCTAAACAGGGCGTCAGCGGAAAAGAGTTTCCTGAATTCAGGGGCTTTGAGACGCATGTGGCGGTAGTGGAGACAGCGATCGAACGGGTTCTGCTCGTCGCGAAAACCCTTAACGACAATACCGCAAGCCGCGAGAGCCGTCAAAGTCAGGCGTCTGCTGTCAGACGTTGCCAACTAAACGCTACGCGGCCCCCAAATTCTGCATCCTTGTCCTTCTTCATGCCTTACCTGGCTAACCCGCTTGCTTTGCGCCTGTAGGCTTGGGACTAACTCCAGGTAACGCTGCCGAGGGTTTTGGTTTGGGTGTATTTTGAGGGGCAACGCGAACGGTCGGCGAGGTTGATGCTCGTGGGGCGGGTTTGCCTGGACGAGCGGGCACTGCCGTGGGTGAAGCGGTCGGTGCTGGTGCAGCTGTAGACGGTGACGCGATCGAACTGGGCGTGGCGGAAGGCACCGGTGCCTGGGCGGGCGTGGGCTTGACGACAGGAACGGGTGCGGCCTTCTCACCTAAAATGCTCGGGTTGCCCGTGTCAAATACTCCTGCAACGCACGCAATCATCATCGTTGCCAGCGTCCCAACGAACAAAGCTTTCCAGCCCAGTTCCGAAATGTCTTTGCGGCGCGAGGGGATGAGGGCGATCGTCCCGCCTACAAAAATCCCCACCGACGCCAGATGAGCAAACCCCGATAACGCATAGCTGATGATAAGAACCGCCCGATCGCTAATAACCCGTGTTCCCTCTGGTAGGGCCGCCGCCGCCGCTAACGCTTGATAGGGGGGAATTGCCGTCTCAAACAGCCGACGACCGATAATGACGGACGACTGCCACAGCTCCTGCCACTCCAGAGAAACGCCAGTGAGGGCGGTCAATGGCAAGAACAGTGCGCCCAAAATATTCGCAAGCGTCACCACTTTGAACACATCCCCAACGGGACTGGGCAACGCCGCCAGCCACCCAAAAAACTGGTTAATTAGGGAGACCAGCCCCAGGATCAGAATTAAGACTGCCGCGATCGCCACAGCCATTTTGACCCCGTCCAGTGCGCCCACGATCGCGGCATCCAGCGGACTAACGCGCTCGATTACCTCCCCGCCCACAGTCTCCTGGGGGATCGCCGCGATGTCTTCATCATCCGACTGGATGCGGGTACGGGGAAAATCACCGGCATCGATCGGTATGTCCGTTGCCTCCACGATGGTATCCCGCACATTGGACCGCTGCGGTTCCTGAGGAATGCCGCCCGCCGTTAAGGGCACTTCGGTTTCGGGCACCAGGATCTTGGACAGCACAAAGCACGCCGGGATCGCGATGATCGACGCCGATACCAGGTGCCCCAGGATGTTTGGAAAGACGGGCTTCAAAAAGCTGACGTAGATTGCCAGCGTAGAGGACGCGGCAGTGCCAAAACAGCAGGCCAGAATAGCGCACAGCTCGCTACGAGTCATCTTTGCCAAAAACGGCTTCACCACGATCGCCGCTTCAATGCCCACAAAAATATTGGCTGCACCGCTCAATGCTTCCGCACCGCTCAACCGCATTACCTTGTAAAACACTTTGGCGAACACGTTCGTGATGACCTGAATGACGCCGATGTTGTAAAGCAGCGCCATCAGCCCGGAGAAGAAAACCACGGTGGGCAGCGCTCGAAACGCAAAGATATAGCCTAAATTGACGTCAGGTGGCGTTCCGGGCACGGGGACAATGTTCCTACCAAAAACAAATCGTGCCCCGGCATCAGCGGCATCGAACACACTGTTGAGTAGATCGCTAAAGACCTGAAGGGCATCCCGCGTTCCTGGCACAATGAAAACGCACGCGCCCAAAATGAGCTGCAGCAGAATGCCTGTGCTCACGACTCGCCAGGGAAATACACGCAGGCTGCGGTTTTCTGAAAAGATCCAGGCAATCAGGCACAGCCCGAAAATGCCGAGAAACGAAATGAGGTTGAGCAGCGGCATAGGTGAATGCTTTCCTTAACGTGGCGGCAGTCCCAGGTTTGAGGGGTTGGGGCGTCAGCTTCGGCTTCTGACGTCGGCGAATTCCTTGAAGGCTCTAAACCAGGACGCTGAATGGCGATTAATTTGCAATGAAACAATACCTAAAGTAGACGACTTCAGTGCGTTTGTAGCGATCGCAGCGACGTTATTTCTCAAAACTTATCGGAACACAGGCGGTGGCTGCGTGCGTCCTGTTCCGCATGACCAGGGCGTGGGAGCGTGGTAGATTTTAGCGTTGAGTGTATAGGGAATGGCGCGGTTGAGGAAACGAGGCGACGGGGGAAAACAGCCCCACTCTTTATACGGGATGCTTCACCTTTTGGCTTCTCCCTTTTACCACTAGGCAGTCGGGGGGGCAAAAGGTTGATAATGGATGCAACCCTCCTTCTCTTTGTCTGCATGGAAGCGTTTGAGCTAACTCCTCCTGAGTGGACCCAGCCTGCCGTTCACGCGGCTGAATTTTGTTGTCCTGCGTGTCGATCGCTCAGCAAAGTGGCAAAACGGGTCTGGATCAACCGGCGATCGCCGGTCTACACCGAAGACCACCGCCGCAAGTGGCAAGAATTTTATGAGTGCCAGTGTAGTCAGGTCTGGTGGGCCTGGAGCAGCGATCGTCCACCGTCTGAACTAGCCGGTAAGGAGCGGGAAATTCCCCCACCCCGGTTCTTTAATCCATTTGACGATTTGTAGTCCGCAAGATCCCTGCGCTAACGAAATCTGGTCGGCTGGATATTCAGGCGGCAGCCCGATCGGCAACGAACGATCGGGCGTGATCCGAAATTCTCTCAATTTGGGTTACCAATCATTGTCGGGGCGTACGACCATACGCCCTTACAGACCTCATCCGTGCGCCTTCTTTGAAACTGGTATAGCTGTAGCCAGATTCAGGATGGCGGCAAGTCAGCCAGCCTACCTAGAATAATTTGCCGCACTTCGTACGGTTGAACCGAAGGGGGGTACTAGTTAGCCGGATTATTCTGGGAGGCCAGCGCTTCAATCGCCTTTTTTTCTCGCCGCAGCTTTTCCTCCATTTCCTGGATTTGCTCTTTGCGGGCTTCCAGCTCTAACGCACGGCGATCGAGTTCCTGACTCTGTAAAGTCAATGATTGCCGCCACTGTTCCGCACGTTCAGTTTCTTGCTGCAAAAACGTCGGCGTAATGCCACTGATCAGGAACGTTTGCACTATGTCCAGAATCCATTCCTTGGCATCTTTGACGGTTAATACCTGACGAGTGTTTGTCAGTTCAACTAAGACAAGCACACCTTCATTAAAACTGCTTGCTTCAGCGGCGAGGATTACCTCCTCTTCTACCAGGACAGCCCACGCGTTCTCAGACTTTTGGCGTGCCAGTAGCTGTAGCCCCGCTTTGCCCAAAATGCTCTTTTTTTGTACCTGCGCCAGATACAACATGCCGTATCTCTGCCTTATTGGTGTAAAAGTAGCGTCCGATGGTCTCTTTTGTTGAACCTTCAAGTGGGGCAAGCATTTGCTGACAATTGCTGACTATGCTAACGAGCATGGCTGTTATTAGCACGATCACTTGAGAAGAGTATAACCTGTCTCACCGCCCCGGAGTTTTATAGTTTAGCAAGGCGATCGCGCAAAATTTCAGCCTGTTTCTCCGCTTCTGCCAGCGTCGCTCGTGCACCCTCAACGACATCCGCAGGTGCTTTGTTGACAAAGCCCGGATTGTTAAGACGGCCTGAGAGGGACTGGATCTCGGCCTCAACTTTCTTGAGATCCCGCTCTAGCTTAGTGCGTTGGGCTTCAACGTCAACCACTCCTGCCAAGGGGATGAGCACCTGAACCGTCCCGACGACACCCGCGATCGCTTGCGTGGATGACGTATCTGAGGGCAACGTGCTGTTGGCTCCAGTAATGTCCAGCGTCTCAACCTTTGCCAACTCTTTAATATAAGAAACTCCCGCCGCAAGAATGTGCTGTTCGCGATCGCTCTCGGTCTGCAAAATTGCTTTGACCTTCACTGCTGGCTTAATCTCTGCTTCGGCGCGCAGGTTGCGAATGGTGCGAATAGTGCCAATCAGCAATTCAAACTGTTGTTCCAGTTCGGGGTCGATCAGGCTCAAGTCCGCTTCGGGATAGGGTTGCAGCGCCAAGTAGCGATCGTCGCCTGCCTGGGTCAACGTGTGCCAGATCTCTTCAGTAATGTGTGGTGTGAAAGGGTGCAGCAGTTTGAGAATGCCTTCTAGAACGAAAACCAGCACCTGCTGAACAGTCTGTTTCGACGCGGCATCATCGCCCTGCAACCGAGCCTTGACCAGTTCAATGTACCAGTCGCAGAAGTCGCCCCAGATAAACTCGTACAGCCCTTTAGCGGCTTCGCCTAAGCCAAAACTGTCAATGTTGTGGCGGGTTTGTTGGGTGACTTGATGGAAGCGGGAGAGAATCCAGCGATCGGCGAGTTCAAGGGAGTGGGGAGTGGGGAGTGGGGAGTGGGGAGTGGGGAGTGAATTTGCTCTATCTCCCAGGTTCATCAGCACGAATCGAGACGCATTCCACAGCTTGTTGGTGAAGTTACGGGAAGCTTCGACGGTGGCGGATTCGTCGGTTTTGCGGTTGTACTCCAGGCGAATATCCTGTCCAGCACCGGCAACCTCGCGGATCAGCGTATAGCGGAGAGCATCGGTGCCGTATTTATTGATCAGCAGTAGGGGATCGATGCCGTTGTTAGACGATTTGGACATCTTTTTGTTGTTTTCGTCCCGCACCAACCCGTGAATATAGACGGTTTCAAAGGGCATTTGTTTGGTGAAGTGCCCTGCCATCAGCGTCATTCGCACAACCCAGAAGAAGATGATGTCAAAGCCGGTTACGAGGGTTGTGGTGGGATAGTACCGCGCCAGGTCTGCTGTTTGTTCAGGCCAACCAAGGGTGGAGAAGGGCCACAGTCCGGATGAGAACCAGGTGTCCAGCACATCTGGATCTTGCACTAGCTGTACATCTGGCCCAAACTGAGCGATCGCTTTTTCTTTCGCTTCCGCCTCATTGCGTGCCACGACAAACGGGGTGGTGTCGGTGATTTCGCCACCTGTCTCATTGACCGCATACCAGGCGGGAATTTGATGCCCCCACCAGAGTTGCCGTGAGATGCACCAGTCACGCAGGCTCACGAGCCAGTCACGGTACACTTTCGTCCAGCGATCAGGCACAAAAACAGGCGAATGCTTCTGCTCCAGAAAGTCCAGCGTCTGGTCTGCCAGCGGTCGAATTTTGACAAACCACTGAGTAGAGAGCAACGGCTCGACGGGCACTTTGCCGCGATCGCTATACGGCACCGTATGCTTATAGTCCTCAACTTTGACCAGAAAGCCTTCTGCGTCCAACTGTGCGACCACATTCTTCCGCGCCACAAAGCGATCCTGTCCCTGAAACGGCCCAGCGTTTTCGTTCAGGGTGCCGTCTTTGTTCATGATGTTGATGAAGGGCAGGTTGTGGCGCTTGCCCATCTCAAAATCGTTGGGATCATGTGCAGGGGTCACTTTGACGCAGCCCGTCCCGAAGGTGGAATCCACATACTCATCAGCAATGATGGGGATCGGTCGGTTCATGATCGGTAGCGTGACGGTTTTGCCCACCAGTGACTTGTAGCGATCGTCGTTGGGATTCACCGCCACAGCCGTATCGCCCAGCATGGTTTCGGGTCGCGTCGTTGCGACTTCCACGGAGCCGGAGCCATCCGTCAGCGGATAGCGAAAATGCCAGAGGTGCCCGTTCACTTCCTGGTCTTCGACTTCCTGGTCGGCGATCGCTGACTGGCTGGCGGGACACCAGTTGACGAGATATTCACCACGATAAATCAGCCCCTCGTCGTAAAGCTGAACAAAGGCTTCGGCAACGGCCTTCGAGAGTCCCTCGTCCATCGTGAAGCGTTCCCGCGACCAGTCTACGGAAAGCCCCAGACGGCGCAGTTGACCGACGATCGTATTGCCCGACTCTTCTTTCCACTGCCACGCGCGTTCCAGATACGCTTCGCGACCGACCTCCTCTCGCTTCTTTCGCTGTGCCTTGAGTTCCTTATCCAGAATGGCACTCACCGCAATGCTGGCATGGTCGGTTCCCGGTAGCCAGAGGGTGTTGCGCCCAATCATCCGGTGATAGCGAATCAGCACGTCGATCAAGGAGTGCTCGAAGGCGTGACCCATGTGCAAACTGCCCGTCACGTTGGGCGGCGGAATCACGATGCAGTAGGGTTCGCCGGGATGATTGGGGTCAGCTTTGAAGACGTCGTTGGCTTCCCATAATTGCTGCCACTTGGCTTCGGCGGTTGCGGGGTCGTATTGGCTGGGCAGATTGGGGGTTGCGGCAGTCATGGGAGAAGCGTGTGTATTTAACTTTGATACATTCTGCCACGATGCGCGGTTGGGATGCGAATGGGATAGCGCGATCGCCCATCAAGCCCGATTGAAGGCTCCTTATGTAAAGGATGATTCACGATCACTCTGGCTTCTTCTGAATTGAATTACCTAAATCAGATAGTCCAAGCAACGACCGAATCTAAGTGGTATCGGCGCTTTTCCGTAACTTCAAAAAAAATTACGTGATTTTTCGCAACAGATTTAGACACGACTCTTACTACATTGAAGGAGCCTCCCTAAGCTCGTCTGGGTTAGAAGCACTACCAAACCGTATTCAGGAATTTTCTCAATGTCTAAAGTTGAAGCACAGCACTCTCGAAAAATCTGGCAGCCACTAAATCGTAAATCACAAGTACTAGCCACAATCGGAGTGGTTATTCTTGCAGGCTTTCAACTTTATTCATGGCACGTTCGATCAGTGAAGTCGCTATCTTCTCAGCTACATACTCAGCAATTACCCGAAAGTAAAAAGTAGATACGTGTTTCTCTTTGAAGCAACTAAAGGACTCTGCTATTAGATCGCTTTTGGGTGTTATTTCTACAAAAAACTGAATTTTATGCTGATTCAAACGCTGACCACCCATCCGATCCAATATGTTCAGATTATTGGGATTACGATCTTTTCGATCTGCATACATGAGCTAGCGCACGGCGTAACAGCGATGAGTCAAGGCGATAGCACCCCACAAAAGACTGGTCACATGACAATCAATCCTGTGGTGCATATGGGTTGGCAGTCAATCATTTTCCTTTGTATTGGTGGTATTGCCTGGGGAGCAATGCCCGTGAATCCAGCCAAATTTCGATCGCGCTGGGGAGATGTGTTCGTCTCCGCCGCCGGTCCTTTATCTAACCTCTTTCTAGGGCTTGTGTTTATTGCCTTAATAGGAATTACACTGCATATTCGATCGCTCAGTCTTGAGTTCTTCTATTTGGCTGCACAAATCAATCTTGCCTTGTTCTTATTTAATTTGCTACCCATTCCGCCACTTGATGGGTATCATGTCTTTAGCAAATTTTTCCCGGAACTCAAAATGCTGGAGCGTTCCCAGTGGGGGCTATTTTCACTGATGTTTTTTCTGGTTTCAGGGCTGGGTGCAGGCTTATACACTGTTTCTAATTCAATCATTCTAAGTCTTCTAGGAATAGGTGCGAGTAGCTTTTAACAGTTAATATTCAACTTGCAGCATGGGCTTGAAGAACGCTCAATACGTTGCAGAGATCTTGATCAACGTGTGTACGATCGTTAGCTCGATAAACATCATGCAGAACGATTCACGCGAATTAACTGATCGCCCAAAAATTCTTCCGTTGCGATCGCAGCATGAATACGGGCTGCCAGTCGTTCAAAGTTGCGATCGTCGGTGCAGGCAATAATCCCCGCATGAGCAGGTTGCGATCCTGCTTGACTGACAGAACTAAGAAGCTGGAAAACGACTGAGGATCGTGGATTAAATAAGACCGGAAATTACATGGTTTGTGGTTTGGCAGTGTAGTTCCACTTTGGTAAGTGGTCATCAAAGACAATCTGCATTGTTTCCTTAAACTCTTGTGATACTTTTCGACCCGTTTCGTAGACCTTATCCAATACAGTTGCAAACACACGCAGACAGGTCTGCGTCTTTGCTTTTGCCATTAAATCACAAACCATTTCAACGCTTTCAAAAATGACCCCTTGGCAGACTCGTGTAACATATGGGAACAAGCGATGCTCAATGGGATTGTATTTGGACGTGTAAGGCGGATAGTGAGCGACGCGAATTTCAATGCCCAACTCGTTCACTAGCGATTGTAAATCCTGTTTGAACAGGTATTGACGGGCACCGTTGCTGCCACCGCCATCACACAGTAGGAGAATCGAACGGGCTGTGGCATAGTGTGTTGAACCATGCTGCTGCCACCAATGTCGAAGGGCATCACAGGCAAACGCACTGGTATCGTGACTGACACCGATATGGAGATAGCCAACATTGCGGTTCAAGTCGTATAGTCCATGAAGAATGGCAACGCCGTCGGCTAATGATTTCCAATCGTGGTCAAACACTTCAATCGGTTCATTCTGGGTGTACAAACGGCCCTCCCGATACAGTTGCCCAATCAATTCTCTTTTTTAGTGTCCATACTCAAGACTGGATTGCCTGCGGCTTGATACGTCTGCTTGAGTCGCTCAATATTCTCAAACTGTTCGTTGCGTTGGGGGTGAGTGCCAGTCGCTAAACGTTTCTGAGCTTTACGTTTGCGATAGTTGTGCCGCTCCAGCAGTTGGTCTACCACAGTAACACTCACTTTGATTCCCGCTTGCTCGAGCAATTGAGCAATCTCCTGACGAGTCAAATTCGTCCACTTTACAGTTTCACTGGTTGGTGAACCCGCTGTATGGTGAGCAACCACTCTCAAAAAGGCGTCATCCAGTCCCTCAATGGTTTCCAACGCTTTGGGACGTCCTCCCCCTGGTTGACGGATGCGACTTATTTTCAGAGCCGTTTCATCCTCTAACTCCACTAACCCCAATTGCATTGCTTCATCATCACATCCAAACAATTGGCTGATATAGCTTTTTCCACCCCAACCTAGTGGGTCACTTGGCACGAATATCGCCATTCTTAAAAAGGCTAGTAGCCTTGATGATCCGGTATCCAGTGATCGAGTAATGGCAATGAGCGAGGCAGACGACCCACTAGCTTCATCCCCTCTGGCAACTGGACGCCCATGAAGTAACAACTGATTTGCGGAGCAAGCAACAGCTTTAAAGCACTGCCAAATACCGATCGCCGCCTTGCCGATGCTAACAGTGAGGCGATCGTAGTCCCTATTGCAACTTTGAATGGGTGGACTGACGATGTTCAATGTCTGCAAGAGTCCCAGCAGCGACAGCGGCAGGTTTTAGGCTCCTGATGAATTCTCGAATCACGTCTGACTGCGATCGCTGGGTTGCCTCACAGAACGTTCTCAGGATCACCATTTCTGCGATCGGCAGCCGTACATTTAAGTGCTCAATGTTTCTTTTTCCAGTTCTGGGCATCTTGTAAGGAAGAGTGAGTTACCTTATAGCAAGCTATTTTACGAGATGGGCTTAAGGTGTGGGCTGAGCAAAAAGCCTGAATCTTGCCTGTCAGTTCCTCGTCTGTGCTTGCTTTTCATGACTGTTATTTGATTCATGCTCAATCTTAGTGCTCTGGAAAGTTCCTTGTGGGAAGCGGCGGATAACCTCCGTGCCAACTCAAATCTCAATGCCAACGAGTACAGTATGCCTGTGTTGGGGCTGATTTTTCTGCGTCATGCAACCAATCGTTTTGAGGCAGTTAAGGCAGAGATTGAGCCAACGCTATCATCACGGGGCGGCAAGAAACGGGAGCTAACAGCGAAGGATTTTCAAGGCAAGGCGGCGATCTTTTTGCCAGAAAAAGCCCATTACGACTACATCTTGCTGGTGCCAAAAGACCCCGATCGTGGGACAGCCATCAAAGAAGCAATGGAGTTGATTGAAGCTCAGACGGAGATGCTTCAGGGGGTGTTGCCGAAGGAGTACACCAGTTTTGATGCAGGGCTGTTAGGTGATCTGGTGCGGATTTTTGCACGCGATGCACTGAAACAGGCAACGGGGGATGTGTTTGGGCGCATCTATGAATATTTCCTCAATAAGTTTGCGATGACGGGTGCCCAGGAGGGGGGTGAGTTTTTTACGCCACCATCACTGGTACGGACGATCGTCAACGTGATAGAGCCAAGCCGTGGGGTGGTGTTTGACCCAGCGTGTGGCAGTGCGGGTATGTTTGTGCAGACAGGGCACTTCCTGGAAAACCGAGGTGTGAAACCAACGGAGCGAATCACCTTTTGGGGACAAGAGAAGTCGGATAATAACATCCGGTTGGCAAAGATGAACCTGGCGGTGCATGGGCTGGAGGGCAACATTCGCTCTGGCAATACGTTCTACGATCGCTGTGAGGATCTGATCGGGGCGTGTGACTTCGTGATGTCGAATCCACCGTTTAATGTCGATGGCGTTAGCCCAGAGAAGGTGAAGACCGACCCGCGCCTGGTTACCCAAAAGAAGATACCAGGCATTAGCGCCAAAACGGAAACGGTCAGCAATGCTAATTATCTGTGGATTCAGTACTACTACAGCTATCTGAAACCAACAGGGCGGGCGGGTTTCGTTATGGCGAGTTCGGCTTCCGATGCGGGGCATGGGGAGAAGGAAATCCGGGAACAAATCATCGCTACCGGGGATGTGGATGTGATGATTGCCATTGGCACCAACTTCTTCTACACCCGATCGCTGCCCTGTTCTCTCTGGTTTTTTGACCGGGGCAAGCCTGCTGATCGCAAGGGCAAGGTGCTGATGCTGGATGCTCGTAGTCTGTATCGGGTCATCAGCCGCAAGATTCGAGATTTCAGTGAGGAGCAACTGCAAAACCTGGCGGCGGTCGTCTGGCTGTACCGGGGTGAGCAGGCACGCTATCTGGGACTGGTGTGTGGGTATTTGATGCAGACTTGTCAGAACGCAGCCGCGATCGCGCCAACGGTGGCAGCGCTATTCCCTGCGATCGCCCCGTTAGTTGAGGCTCTCGCAACGCTTAATCAGGGGTTACAACCAACTGACGACATCCTCGTAACGGAGATTGACGCCTTCCGAGCGGTGCTGGCAGAGCGGGATGAGGCGATGCAACAGCTAGCGGAAGGCTGGGGCACCCTGAAAACGGATTTGACGGCTTACTTAGAAGGGGTAGAGCCAAACTCCCTGACGACCAATGAGCAGCAGAAAACCTGTGCTGAACAGTTTGCGGCTTTCATTCCCCAGCTCAAGATGCTCCAGAAGCATATTAATGAGGTTCACAAGCTGACTTTGCGATCGGTAAAACTGGCAGAGAAAAAGCTAGAGGCTCGAAAAACGGAGGGATGGAATAGCCGAATCGTTCGGCAATACCGGGATAGGTTAGACACTGCTCAGGATAAGGCAGTGCAGGCGATTAAGGCAATGTTGTATCTGCACCAGCAGGTGCACTGGTTGCAATCTCGCTTTCCTGATGCGGTGCTGGTGGATGTGCCGGGATTGTGTAAGGTCGTGACCCGTGAGGAGATCGCTAAGAATGACAGCCGTTTGACCCCAGGGCGCTATGTGGGGGTGGGCGCTGCCGATATTCAAGATGAGGCTGACTTTGAGGAGCGGCTGAAGGAGATTCATCTGGAGTTGGCAGAACTGAACGAGGCAGCAATCGAGTTGGCAGGGGCGATCGCTAAGAACTTTGAGGAGCTGAGCCTGTGACTTGGAAAACAGCCACCTTAGGTCAACTTGTAGAGGAGTGTGGCGGAGCAATTCAAACTGGTCCCTTCGGTGCTCAATTACATCAGAATGACTATCGAGAGGATGGAACGCCTGCAATCATGCCCCAAAATATTGTGGGTGATCGAATTGTTACAGATTCGATTGCGCGTGTAGATGAGGCAATGGTTAGTAAATTGTCGCGGCATGTTCTCAAAGTTGGAGATATCATCTATCCACGTCGAGGGGATCTTGACAAGCGAGCATTGATTGGCGAACAAGAGGCTGGATGGCTTTGCGGTACAGGCTGTATCAAGATCAGTTTACCTGACGACTTTATTGCACCTGGCTACCTGTTTTATCATCTCAAGCAACCTCAAGTTGTTCGAGATATTGAAAATAATGCAGTTGGCGCAACAATGCTGAATTTAAGCGCTGCAATTTTGAAGCAGATTAAGATTCAGTATCCCGACATCACAACCCAACAACGTATCGCTGACATCCTCTCCAACTACGATCGCCTCATCGACAACAACACCCGCCGCATTGCTTTACTGGAGGAATCTATTCATCGGCTCTACAAAGAATGGTTTGTCTACTTGCGGTTTCCAGGGTGCGATCGGGTAAAGGTATTTGATGGTGTGCCGGAGGGGTGGGATATTAAAAACTTAGGTGATGTCGTCCTGGAAATTATTGACTATCGGGGAAAAACTCCAAAGAAATTAGGCGGTGACTGGTCAGAATCTGGCATCATTGCACTCTCAGCACTCAACATAAAACAAGGCAGGCTTATTAACTTAGAAAAATCTAAGTTTGTTGATGAAAATCTATATCAGAAATGGATGAAGTCAGAGCTGAGACAAGGAGATATTCCCATGATTTCTGAAGCTCCACTAGGAGAACTTTACTATTTCGCTGAAACTAAGAAATTTTGCTTGAGTCAACGCCTATATAGCATCAGAGCAAATCCAGAGATCATACGTCCTGCCATTCTTTTCTGTACTTTGAATTCACATATGGTACAGGGTGAAATTCATGCACGCCAAAGTGGAACAACGGTTTTAGGCATTCGGCAAGCTGATTTGCGGAATGTGCCTATAGTCATTCCCTCACTAGAGTTACAAGACCGTGCAGCCGAGATTGTAGACAGACTATTTCAGCAGAAGGAATGTTTGCAGGAAATGATTAATAGACTCCGTGAAGCCCGTAACCTGCTTTTACCCCGACTCATGAATGGGAGCATCGCTGTATGACTCAAATTAATTCACACGGGCAAATCACCATCCCCCCCGATATTCAGCAGCAGCTGGGATTGTTGCCTGGGACAGAGGTTGAACTCGAAGTTGTGGGGGATACCGTTCAGTTGCGTAAAAAAGAGGCTGAACATCGGGGTTCTCGCTTAGTTGCAGCGATGCGAGGCAAAGCCACCAAACACCTCAGTACCCAAGACATTATGCAACTCACCCGTGAGGATGTATGACGGATGTTTTGGTTGATAGCAACGTCATTCTAGACGTGTTGACGGAAGACCCCCAGTGGTTTGAGTGGTCCGCCCAGAGGCTCACTGAGTATGCCGATCAGGGAATGCTTGTGATCAATCCCCTGATCTATGCCGAAATTTCGATCGGGTTTAACCAGGTCGAAGAACTGGAAGCCGTGTTGCCCACCGACTTTTTTCGGCGCGACCCCTTACCCTACGAAGCGGCTTTTCTAGCAGGGCAAAGCTTTCTAGAGTACCGCCGTCGTGGGGGCGATCGCCGCTCTCCGCTGCCCGACTTTTACATCGGTGCCCATGCTGCTGTTTCAGGGATGCCTCTACTGACCAGAGACGGGAATCGTTACCAGACCTACTTTCCATCTGTTCAGCTCATCACTCCCTAACCGCCATGAGCGCTACATAGGGCTTGCTGAAAAAAGCAGCAAAGACCGACTGTATCAAGTTTTCAAGCGAGATCAAGTCTGCTAAAGTGCAAGGAAAAAGGCTGAAACTCTTCAAAAACCTTGCACGAGCTTGCCGATGTACCGCCGTTCTACTCCAGGTTAACTATCGTTCGAGCATTTTTACTTGCCGTTTGGGGGCAA
>JAJPKC010000033.1 GCA_021323955.1 Oscillatoriales cyanobacterium Centralia_MAG_596
CGTTGCCCCACTCAAATTCGCACGGTTGAGATTGGTGCTGCTGAGGTCAGTCCCCCTTAAGTTAGCGCCGCTAAAGTTAGTATCCTTTAGGGACGCCTCGCTTAAATTAGCTTGGCTAAGATTCGCCTTGCAGAAATTGGCTGCATCAAGGTCGGCTCTGCATAGCTCTGCGCCGCGAAGATCAGCATGACTGAAGTTGGCTCTTGAGAGGTTGCAAGCACTTAGCTTTGAATTGCGCAGATCAGATGCGCTGAAGTTGGCAGCCACTCCATCCGTATTCTCATGACCATAATCGAAATAATCCCATTGCGAAGCGTGTGCCCCACTCAACCGAACGCCGCGAAGATTTGCCTGACTCAGATTCGCGTTGGTCAAGTCGTATGCCGTTAAAACTGTTGCGCTCAGGTCAGGCCGGATATCGGGGTGATCAGCCCGCCACTGATTCCAAGTGGTTATCGCTTGCTGCAATAAGCTAAGATGCTCTCCATTCGCCATGCTTCTCTAGTGCTATGCGAAAGATGGGGTTGAGCCAAGATACACACAATGTTATCGTATCGCCGAAACGATGGTCTGGACAGACGTCCAGCTTTTTGACTTCAATTTTGATCGCTGAAAGCCCTGATTAGTATGGGTTTGGATTACTTTTGGACGCTGTACTAGTAGCAAACAGCTAGTGCACTACGTAATGCCTTCTCGATTCGTTGCCTGAAAGCCGCATTCTACCGTTGCGCTGCTGCCCGGCAATGCACAAAATTAGCCCTGTTTCGAGCCAGATGCTGAAAGTCCCTCGGTGAAAGGCTTGAGCACCCATATGATAAACTTTCGCCCCTATCTCGGCTCAATGTCTTCTTCAAGGATGTTGGATTGTGCACAATGAGTATGCAAGACCGCTATCCCTGCCCTTGTTGCGGTTACAAAACTTTAGCGCTTGCGCCTCCAGGCACCGATCTGAGCTGCCCGATTTGCGGCTGGGAAGATCAGGGAGAGCGGCACAGTTCAGGGTCGAAGCAAGTGTCTCTGCAGCAAGCACAACGCAATTTTATCGCGTTTGGGGCTTGTGAACGACTGTGGTTGAACGATGTCCGTCCCCCCACAGAGGCGGATATGCACGATCCCAACTGGCAAACTATTGATCAGTCTATGGAAAAGACCCGCTTAGAGTTAATCGAAAAAATTGCGGTTGCTTTCGAAGATGTCACGCTTGAGGATGGCATCTCACTTCATCAAGCACGAGCCTTCGATGATTATGAGGATGGGGAAGCCGCGCGGCAAATTGATGGCAATATGCGTTGGCAAGAACTGCCAGATGCTTGGCTAGAGGAATTTTTTGATGTCTTTAGCTTTATGGATGCGAAAGGACTTCGACATGCGATTCCGGCTTATATGACTTGGTGTCTTCAACTTAGCCCTGCTGCTTATGGTCTACAATCCTTTGAGTCAACATGCGAGATTCTGACGAGTGTGGTGAATCAGTGTCGGTATGGGGAACGTGCCCTGTTGAAGCTGCTCGATCAGCCTCAAAGGCAAATCATGGCTGAGGTGCTTGAATTTCTTGAGCAGCTTGAATTCCTTGACAGGCAGTTGATCAAGCACTGAGGGGGGAGGGAAAGGGGAGAGCCATTTGGCAATGGCACCAAGTCGCAAGATGGACTGGACTAGCGGGCACATCCATGCAGAAAGTTACAGGGTTAATTGCCCCGCGCCAGACTGTGTGAAAACTAGAGTCAGCAATCCAAAAAGCGCTATTAGAAGCGTTTAAGCTGTTCAAATTCGTACACTTATAGCGTCTCTTCTGAGTTTTCACACAGTCTGCCGCGCAGCAGAAGGGCAAGGACAGAAGCTTTGCTCTAGCAACGGCAGATCGCTCCTAAATGAGCCGACTTATGTCTAAGAGAACGGTCCGCAACCATTGGCAAGCCGGAGATGTTTCCGTCGTCTGATGCCAACGCATAAACACGGAAAAGCCTGTGAGCGGGAGCGGCAGTGGCAGCAGTGCCAAGGGTTGATGTTGTGCAAAGGTGGAGGCGATCCGGTGGGCTAAGGTAGCGACTAAATCAGTCTGCGCCAAAATAAAGGGTGCGGTCACAAAATGAGGAATTGAAAGGGCAACATGCCGTTTGAGGTTTTGGGCAGCCAGTAGCTTGTCCACGCGTCCACTGCGATCTTCTTGCACTGAAACCAGCAGGTGAGACACAGCAAGATAGTCTTCCAACGAGAGTACACTACCAATGACGGGATGATCGCGACGGCAAACGCAAACATAGTGTTCTTGAAACAGCTGTTGTTGCCTGTGCCACGCAATTTTCTCAGGAAAAACGCCACAAGCCAGATCAATTTCCCCACTATCGAGCAGCGCCAATAATTTCTCGCGATCACCGGAGCGAATCTGCACACTCACCTGGGGTGCAAGGGTCTGTAACGTTCGCATTAAACGTGGCAGCAGGGTGAATTCCACATAATCAGACATCCCAATCGCAAACACGCGATCGCTGGTGGCTGGGTCAAACGTTGTCTGCTCCAGTAGCGCGGCTTGAATTTGCTGTAGGGCAGGGCGTAACTGTTGTTTCAGGGCGAGCGCTGTGGGGGTGGGACGCAGGCCAGCCGCCGTTCTGATAAACAAGTCATCGTTGATTAAACGGCGGAGCCGCGCCAAGGCATTACTCGTCGCCGGCTGGCTCAAACCCAAGCGCTCGCCAGCCCGAGTCACATGCTGCTCAGCCAGCAACGCATCAAACACGACTAACAGATTCAAATCAATACTCGCCAAATTGATGTGATGAATATCGCTCATACAAATTATCCATTGGACAAATTCATCATGCTCGATCCAGGATGAACTTGTGTCGTTTTTTGGCGTTAGGACAGTCCATGAGTCTGAAAAATGTTAACCCCGTTCACCCTCACCAGCCAAAACGAGTGGCGATCGTCCTTTCTAATCCAGCCGTGTCTACGAGTACTGGTTGGCCAGTTGGCTTCTGGTGGAGCGAACTGACCCATCCCTACTATGAATTTACGGAAGCAGGCTACGACGTAGAGGTGTTTAGCCCTGATGGTGGCAAGTGTGAGCCTGATGCCATGTCCGATCCTCGCGATCCCTCTGACTACTCGGCATCCGACCTCATTAGCATGGGCTTTATCGCCACCCCAAAACTGGCTGACCTGATCAACCATACCCGTTCGGTTGCAGACATCGATCTGGCGAAATTTGACGCGCTCGTGGTGGCAGGTGGGCAAGCACCCATGTCTACCTTTGAAAAAGCAACTGCCCTGCACGCTAAATTTGGGCAATTTTACGAAGCAGGCAAGATTGCTTGCGCCCTCTGTCATGGCACAGCAATCTTGCGCTACGCCAAGCTCTCAAACGGTGAGTTCCTTGCAAAAGGGAAGACCGTCACCGGCTTTGCCAATGTGGAGGAAGATTTTGCGGATCAGGCGGTTTGGGACATGAAGCTCCTCCCCCGTGACCAGCACGTTATGCCTTGGCGTATCGAGGACGAGATGAAGCGTCTTGGTGCGAACTACATCCAAGCAGGGCTATGGAAAGGCTTTGCTGTACGGGATGGCAACCTGATTACAGGACAGCAAAACTTCTCAGGTGCCGAAACCGCTAAGGCTGTGATTGAAGCGTTGGGACGGTAACGGAGACCAAAATGAACCTTACCTTTATTGGCGTTGGTAATGTGGGTGCTCCTTTGGCGGATCAGCTGCAGCGGCTGGGGCATTCGGTGACGATCGCGGCCCGTGACACCCATTCTCAATCGGTACAAGCAGCCCTGAATCGAAATGCTAGTTTTGAGGTGAAGGCACCGATCGATGCGGTACGTTCAGCAGAGGTTGTGTTTCTAGCCACACCGTTTGCCGCCAATGAAGCGGCTCTGGCAGAGGTCAGTTCTGCTCTCGCTGGCAAAATCCTGGTGGATTGCACCAATCCAGTGGGTGCCAATCTAGCGCATGGTTTGCAGAGTGAGCGATCAGGTGCTGAGTTTATTCAAAGTCTCGTCCCCACAGCCAAAGTCGTGAAGGCATTCACGATTTACGGACTCGAAAACCTAGAGAACAATCACTACCCTGGTTACGGCGACCTCAAACCAGCCATGTTGATTGCGGGTAATAATGCCGCTGCTAAGCAAACCATCGCTACCCTTTGCCAAGCGTTAGGCTGGGAACCCATCGATACAGGCAACCTTGCCATAAGCCTGCATCTCGAACACATGACGTTGTTGTGGATTCAAATGGCACGGGTGCAAGGCTTGGGGACTGACTTTGTCTGGGCGAGGCTTCAGAGGTGATTTTCACTGAAGATGACGTGCCGTTAAACTCAGCGGAGAGTCACCCATTTCGCTAAGTTTAACTTGACCCCGAGCAAGCTCTGGTGGCGCTGCGGCTGCGACTTCGCTTGTTGCTTTTCAGGCGATGTCGGCAACACCACTCCAGGTGGAGCAGTCGGAGTGTCGTGGTTAATTGCCCCGCGCCGCAGAAGGGCAGCTTTGAGAGCAACGGATCATTGATTTTTGCAAACTCAGTCTAGACAGGGCTTCTCGGCCATCTGGCACCTTTTTGCCTTGATTTCGGCTCAACCCCAATGACAACTCGACCGGGAACGATAAGATTATTGTACGCGAGGGAATTAATTCCCTCGCCGATCTTAAAGGCAAAAAGATCGCTGCTGAAGAAGGCACTGTGGATCACTTCTTGCTACTCTTGGGTTTGCAGAAAGCAGGGCTCGCCGCCACAGATATAAACTTTCAACCGCTCGAAACGGGTAAAGCCACCGCCGCCTTCACTGCTGGACAAGTTGATGCCGTTGGGGTCTTTGCACCCTTCACCACTGAGGCACTGAAGCGCCCCAAGAGTAAGGAGTTGTTTAGCTCAAAAGATTTTCCGGGAGCGATTCCTGACCATTTAGTCTTTTCGCGCAAGTTTGTCGATGCCCACCCAGATCAGGTGCAAGCAATGGTCGAAACCTGGTTTGCGACACAAGACTATATCAAGGCTAACCCAGACAAAGCGATCGAGATCATGGCAAAGCGGGGCGGCGTGTCTGTGCCTGAATATAAGAATTATGCCACGGGTACCAAGATTTTTACCGTCGAGGAAAACTTGCAAGCCTTTCAGCCTGCTAAAGATATGTCATCGCTCGTATTTGCGGCAGAGCAGATGACAGCCTTCTTAACCGATGTCGGTCTGGTCAAGAAAAAGCCCGATTTGACAAAGCTGTTTGACGATCGTTTTGTCAAAGCCTATGCCGCTAACGCAAAAAAAGCCTGAGAAGTTCTGAGTTATTAGTTGTTAATCATTCGCCGCATCGAGTTTTGCTGGTCTCTCACAGCTAACAACTTTGTGCCAGCTTTAGGATGTTAGGGCGATCACGGCTTGTTCTGCTCCTGAGACACCCTCTGCTCTGACCTCACCCAGTGGCCCCATTGGCTCTCAGCGCTCTAATAAATCGTCTAAGCCCTTGTGATCAACGTTTTTTTGACGATGGTTAAAGCTCTTCCACCGTTGATCGATTGGCGCTTACTAACAGCTTCGATTCTGGTGCCGCTGGTGCTTGATCACCACCTTTGGCGCAATCACCCCTCTTGATAGCACATGTCACTCTAAAAGGGGTTTGGAATTGGACGTTTATGGCTCAGGCTCAGGCTTCGATGCTTTCCCATCAATGACTAAGGGGTTTGCGTGGTGCAAGTAGCTGCAGGTGTAATTGTCTACCCAAGGCCGTGCGATGGAGCAGAAGCCGTGTCATCACCCTGGTTGACATAGCTGAGCCCTTTGCCTCGGAGCGGTCTCAAGCCCTAGCCACATGGCTCATGCAATGATTGCTTCTGGCATCCTAAGCAGGCTTCAAGACATCGATAAGTCTCAAGCCCTAGCCACATGGCTCATGCAATGATTGGCTGACTGGTTCGGCTCCTCGCCTTGTGGTGCTTGCATCATGGCTCCCGCTGCTGCTAACCAACAAACTTAGCCCTGTTTTGAGCCAAACGCTGAACACCATACGGAATAGAGATTTAGTGCCTATCTGATCAACTTTTGTATGCCTTGCGGCACGATGCCTAAGGTGACAGGCTTTGCTTGGTGCTCATCTTTAAGTCAAATGAGCTGATCAAGGCACGTTGCCACCGTGCCACCTTCTCAAGCCTTTGTAACGCTTGAGATCAACAGACAGTCATCATGGGTATACTGCCGCTGTCTACCCTTATTTCCTCTCCTTGTGAACCC
>JAJPKC010000440.1 GCA_021323955.1 Oscillatoriales cyanobacterium Centralia_MAG_596
CAGCCAACAGCCGCAACTTTAAGCGCCAGTGGCAGAGCGCGATCGCAGGCGCAGCAGACGATTTGCCCAGTCAGCTCGCGTTGGCCAGTTTTCGCAATTCCATCCGCACGGCCACGGGGTTAGACCCGGAAAAGGATGTGTTTCCCTGGATGGATGGGGAGTATGCGCTGTTCTTCTTTCCAACCACAGGTGGACTGTTCAACACCATTTACAGCAAACTCAACCTGGGCGTTGGGCTCATGGTGCAGACCAGCGATCGCCCTGCGGCTGAAGCCGCCTTGAAAAAGCTGGATCAGTTCGTCAAAAAATCAGCGAAGGGTGATGTGGCGATCGTGCCCCGGCGGCTTCACGGACAGCCGATCATCAGTTGGGAAGGCAACGATAAAGGCAAGGTGATCGGCCTTTTGTCTCACGCGTGGTTGGATAACAAAACGCTGATCATTACGACGGGCGCGGAACCGATGGCAGCGCTCAATCCCAAACCCTATCTACCGCTCGATCGCAATTACACCTTCCAAACAGCTACAGCCAGCTTCCCCATCCCCAACGAAGGCTACTTCTACGTCAATATGGGCGCGAGCCTGTCCTTCCTCTACAATCTCATCCTGCCGTCTGTGCCCAAAACCTACTCCCCCATTGTGGAAGAAGCCCAGCGCGTTATTGGCTCCATTCGCAGCATCAGCACGTCCAACTCCACTACGGCCGATGCCGAGCGAGTCGATACGCTGTGGGTGTTAAGTCCGGTGCAAAAGCCCAGTCCCGTCACTCAAGCGAAGTAAATTTTCCGAATTTGGACTCGCATTTGAGTACTGGATCGAGTAATTTACTCTGAGGCGATCGCGTCAATGGGTGCGATTGTATGGCGCGTGCAAGAAAAGAGCACTGGTTACGGACTCAAATCTTGGCTTAATTGGATTGATGAGTAGCGAATCTAAGGGCGCGATCGAGGTTTTCTTCTCCTATTCTCACCGTGATGAAACACTGCGGGATGAACTGGCGAAGCATCTCAGCATCTTGAAACGTCAGGGAGTGATTACGGCGTGGCACGATCGCCAGATCACAGCAGGCAGCGAATGGGCAGGCGCGATCGACGACCATCTCAACTCGGCGCGAGTCATTCTGTTGCTCATTAGCGCAGATTTTTTGGCATCCGATTACTGCTGGGATGTTGAGCTAAAACGAGCGATCGAGCGCCATGAAGCTGGAGACGCTTGCGTGATCCCCATTATTCTGAAGCCAGTTGATTGGAGTGGCGCACCCTTTAGCAAACTCCAGGCATTACCCAAAAATGCTCAGCCTGTCACCAGTTGGGCAAATCCCGATGAGGCGTTTTTGGATGTCGCTAAAGGAATTCGTCGGGCAGTGGAGGCGATCGTACAGGCAAAACCCACCGCATCCGTTGTCGATACAAGCTCCGCTGTCAACACGATATCGGCATCGACACCTTCAGCCGTTGCATTGACCAGTCGCCAACGACGCAGATTAGAAGACGATCTGGCATCACAACAGCAGGAGTATGACCTGCTCAGTCGCAAGCTAAAGAGTTTACGACAGGCGCGGGCGATCGAAACCGATGTCGCCGTCAAGCTGAAACTGGACGTACAGATCGAAGAAACCACTGCCGATCTGGAAAAAGTTGAGCAGCAATTGGATTACCTTGAACGCCAGTTACGTTAGCCCCTCTGTGTTCCTATTCGCCTAGCCCCCTGCTGTCAATGTCTACCATCGATCGACTGCAAGATAGATTTGATGATTTTCAAGAAGAATACAAACTGTTGCGTAAGAAGCTACACAGTCTGCGCCTAGAGCGTCGGATCGAAACCGATGTGGCAGTCAAGCTGAGACTGGACGTGCAGATCGAAGAGACAACTCAAGCATTAGAGACGATTGAACAAGACCTCGATCGCCTGGAGTCTCAGATTAATGAGGTGATGAAACCAACGGACAGTCAAAGCCCCAGTGTCAACCTGGATCAGCTTCATGGAGCGTTGCTGAAGCTGGGGTATTGGGAGCAGCAGCGATCGTTCAAACGGGTCATCAAGGATCATCCCGTGGGTGCCTTTTTAATCCAGGGCACCTCACCCGCCTACGGTCAACGCTGGCTGTTGAACCGACTCGCGCTAGAAATGTCTAGAAACCAGGAAGCCAAAGTCGTAAAGGTCGATCTTGGTAGAGTTTCATCCCGTAGCGATATTCCGGCACTATGGCGTGAACTAGCGAGACGTGTCGATCTAAAGCAACAGAGGACACCAACTGAAATTGTGGAAAAAGTCCACCTGTGGTGGCAAACACAAAATGTAATGATTGTGTTTAACAATGTACACGCCACTATTGAAGACAATTTGCGTGACCTGATTACTGACTTTTGGGCAGTTCTGGCAAATCGTATCTCCGAAACAGCAACCCAGGGCAACGGCTTTAAACTGTTGATGTTTTTGCTAGACGACAAGGGCAGTGTGAACAGTTGGAACCTGACTTTCGCGAGACAATACGATTCCACCTGGAGACCGATCATTCCTTTTGGCTTACCAAACCTGACTGAGTTTTCGTCAGAGGTATTGGTTTCCTGGATCGAGCAACAAGGTGACGTCCTGCCTAGGCCTCTTACTGATGATGCCGAAACAATGGTTGAAACACTTTTAGCAAACACAGATAATGGCGTTCCAGAGCCAGTATTGTGCGAAATTTGTGATTTGTGTGGGTGCAACTGGTATGACCAAGAGGACAAATGGTTAAGACTGTGAGCAATCGATCGCTAGAATACACAGGCAGACGCCAGCCGCAACCAGGCGAACGGGATGCGAATGGGCAACTCCTCTACCCCTATTTGCCCAGCGAAGAACTGGTCGAGGCCGTGAATCTGGCAATCTACCTGGAACGTCCCTTACTGCTTAAAGGCGAACCAGGCTGTGGCAAAACTCAGCTTGCCCGTGCGGTTGCCTACGAACTTGGCTTACCGTTTGAACCCTGGTATGTAAAATCGACCAGCCGCGCACGGGATGGACTGTACACCTACGACGCGATCGCCCGACTACGTGATGCCCAACTTGCATCCGCCGATCGCCTTGCCTCTGCCGAGATGGAGCGCATCGACGATCCCACTACTTACATCCGTTGGGGGCCATTGGGACGGGCATTTCGGAACGCTGAGCGCACGATCGTCCTCATTGACGAAATCGACAAAGCCGACATTGATTTTCCCAACGACCTGCTGGTGGAACTGGACGAACAGCAGTTTGTGGTGGAAGAAGCCCGCCAGGATGGCAAGGAACTCCGCATTCAGGCAACTGCTGCGCCGATTATTTTCATCACCAGCAACGACGAAAAAGACCTACCCGATGCTTTCTTGCGACGCTGCTTGTTTCAACAAGTGCCGTTTCCTAGCCCAGAACAGTTGGCACGCATTGTGCGCGATCGCTACCCCGATGCGTCCGATCGATTAACCCAGGCAGCCATCGATCGCTTCCGCCAACTGCGAGACCAACTGCGAAAAGAAAAAGGCGACTCTGCCAAAAACGTCAGCACCAGCGAACTCCTGGACTGGTTTCGTGTGCTCAAACGCCATCCCGATGACGAAGCGCTGCAAAAATTGGATGGCAAACTCCCCTATCTGGGCGTTCTCCTCAAAAGCTGGGACGACCACCTGCGCTACCTGAAGCGGAGTTAACCCCATGAACCCGACCCCAGTGGATGAACTGCCCCTGCTGGAACTGTTTACCCGCTTGCGCGAGGCAGGGTTGCCGTTGGGTATGAACGAGTATCAGCTTGTACTGCGATCGCTCCAAGGAGGTTACGGCATCCAGAACCGCGAAGCCCTCGCCAAACTCTGCCGCACTCTCTGGATCAAATCGCCCGAAGAAGAACGCCTCTTCAACCACCACTTTGAACAGATTATTGGTCATCCCACATCGCCTACTTCGACTGACGGCAGCTTGTCCACTCAAAAAGCTCAATCTTCCCTCTGGCTGAATGCCTTTTCTAAAGCGCTTAATATCTTCGACGATCCCTACATGACCAAGTGGGAACGCCTCGTTTTCAGGGCGTGCTGTTCAACTTTAACGGTGTATTTATCATTCATTATGGTTTCGTCACTGCTGCCCAAAATACCATTCTTGCAGCAGTCCTCTCCATCTCTGTCCCAAAGTTCCCCACCCTCCAATCGCTCTACTATACCCTTACAAACTAAAAGTGCCACACCTACGCCCATCGCTCAAAAGCCCTCTTCATCTTCTATCTTTGTTGATCGTCAAGTTTCAACATCATTCATACTGGGTCTTACGATTACTATCGTTATATCGATAATCGTTTGGAGAGTAGAGCAGAGGAAGAGGTATCAGCGTCAGTCAAAAGCAGCAGGCACGATCGCCGCTGCCAATCTTTCAACCGAACTCATTCAACAGATTGGGGATGAGGTGCGGGTAGCGAGAGTGGTGCGACAGCGGCTGGGAGTAGATGGAGAACTGGGCGATCGCATTCTCACCAATCCCGAATTCTTCCCGATCACGCGGCGTCAGATGAAGCAACGTTGGCGCTACCTTCGACGCTTTGTTCGTGAAGGCGCACCCACTGAAGTGGATATCGATGCCACCATTCGGCGCGTTGGGCAACAGGGACTTTTGCTGGAGCCTGTGCTCGTTCCTGGTCGCATTAACCGCACAGAGCTGATCTTGCTGATCGATCAGGATGGCTCCATGGTGCCTTTCCACAGCCTGTCGCAGCGGCTAATCGAAACAGCCGTGCAGGGTGGACGATTGGGCAATGCTAGCGTCTACTATTTCCACAACTGCCCCACCGACTACGTGTATCACGATCCTGTGCATCAAGAAGCAGTCGCGATCGATGACTTTCTCGCCCAACTCAATCCACGTACCGCTGTGCTCATCTTTAGCGATGCTGGATCGGCACGGGGTAGTCTTAATTCCCGCCGTCGTCGAGTCACCAAAACGTTTATTGACGACCTGAAACAGCACGTCCGTTACATTGCATGGCTGAATCCCATGCCCCGATCGCGCTGGGCTGGCACTACTGCAGGCGATATTGCGCATGTGATCCCCATGTTTGAAATGAGTCAGCAAGGGTTGGATGGAGCGATCGATGTGCTGCGGGGAAAAACATCAAGACGTTCGACTAAGATTGAGCTAGATTCGAGGACGTAGCCATGAACATTCGTGAATTAGTGCAAGCAAAACGAGCAGAAATCCTTCAACTCGCTGCCCAATATGGTGCATCAAATGTACGGCTCTTCGGTTCCGTAGCAAGAAATGAGGCACGATCGGACAGTGACGTAGATTTTTTGATCGACCTTGAACGAGATTGGAGCCTGCTTGACCGGATTGCGCTGATTCAGGATTTGGAAGATCTGCTAGGAAGAAAGGTCGATGTAGTCACAGCTAAGGGGTTACGAGAGTATTTTAGAGATCGTATTTTGGGTGAGGCGATTCCCCTGTGAGCGATGACCGCTTATATTTGAACGAAATTCTTGAAAGGATTCAACGAATTAAGCTATATATCCAAGCGGGACGAGTAGCCTTTTTTCAGTCAGTTTTGCTTCAGGATGGAGTGATCCGCAACTTTGAAGTGATCGGAGAAGCTGCTAAACGAGTTTCTCAGGAGTTGAAGCAGAATTATCCAGAAGTTCCGTGGCGACGCATTGCAGGCTTTCGAGGTGTCCTCATTCACGATTACATGGAAGTGAATTTGAGTGAAGTATGGAAAGTGATTAAGCAAGACTTACCGCACCTTAAACACAACCTCATGCTAATTTTGCAGGAGTTGGCTCATGAAGCTTGAAGTGTCTCAACCACCAGTGCTGCATCCGCGTCTAAGGGCGTTTCGCGATCGCTTTGGCGAGGCACATTTACACCTGGCGTACCATGCCGCTTTTCCCCTGGCGCTAACGCCTGACTTACTCTATCGTCTGTGGGCAAACTTTCAGCAGGACATCCAGGGAGAGATGCTTGATATTCCCTGGGTTGCGGTTGCCGATCTGTTGCTTTCCAGCCTGTGCGAAGAAGTGGGACACGAACTTTACGAAATGGATCGAGATGTGCGCGCCGCCCTGCTGGATCAGCTAAAGCACGACGCTCGATTCGGGCAGACACGTCTCCGGGAACTCTCAGATTTTCTGCTGACTTATGTACAACAGCAGCTTAATAGCCCTGATATCGACATCCGCGATCGCGCCAAAACGCAACAATGGGCTGCGATCGCCTACACACAGCCGCATGAAGTCGCTCAGGAACTCTCCCATGCCCTTACCACCACTTATCAGAACAACAAAACGGAGTGCCTCCGCATTGCCGCGATCGTTGAAACATTGGCAGATCCCCTCGCTGAATTTGAGCCACTGCTGATCGACGCGCGTGAAAAAGCAAGCGCTGTGCGATCGGGAACCGTTATGCCCGTCAGAGAGCGGTTGTATTGGGTGTACTGGGCGATTGGCGTTACAACGGCTATTGTCCTTGCGGGTCTAGTGTATCGCTATGTCTCAACGCTAAAACCTGAACCCATAGCATCCCCAACGTTATCCCCGTTGCTTTCTCCAACACCTGCTCAAGCCTCCTCATCGCCCTCACCAAAACCCACTGTCACAACCCCTGCCGCTGCTTCGCGATCGCCTGTTGCAGCCCCGGTAGAAGTACCGTCAAAGCCTGTACCGACGGACTCTTCTCCAAAGCAATCATTCCCAGTAGTAGATCCTGCGGTTAGTACCCCTACAAAAACACACACTCCAGTCGCGACTCCCCCTAACTCCAGCCCCAATACGCCGGTATCGCCATCGTCTGAAGCTACTAACGATCCATCCTCCCAATCGCCAGTGACAGTAGATCCGCCTTGCTTAACATTCAAATGTCCTGAAAGTAGGGGAGCTGCGACACGCTAATTCATTTGTTCGTTCGGCTCAATCCACAGTCATCCAATGACTATTGTGGTAGGCTGTCAACAAATTCTATTTTCAAGAAGTAATTCTACGCTATATGCGTCGATCTGCGATCATCTTGTTTTTTGCAGCCGTGCTGATCTGTTTTTTAGTGCCACAGTGGTTAGCACGATCGTATTCAACTTTGATCCCGAAGTTTGATTACCGAAACAACGATCAATCTGTACACCTTGCTGCCGATTTTCAGTCTGATCGCGTGGCTTACTCACTGGTGCTAAACGATCGCTTCTCTTTTTGGGCAAGTAGTCTTACGTTCAGTCCTGATGGGCGTACCATAGCCTGTGGTGGTCGCTATGAAGTGAAAGGTCAAACGGCTACTGACAATGGCGCACGGTTGTGGCAACTAACCTATGACAACCAGGAAAACCTCACAATCGACCTTGATCCACGCATATTCGTTGGATATGCAGGCATTGTGCGATCGGTTGCTTTCAGCCCTGATGGACGTACGCTGGTGACTGGCAGCTATGACGGAAGCATCAAACTATGGAATCTGCAAACAGCAGATACTCAGCCGCGTGTTCTGTCTGGGCATAAACAAGAAATTTATACCGTGGTCTTTAGCCCTGACGGTCAAATTCTGGCGAGTGCTGGCAAAGATCAGCAAATTTTTCTGTGGAACCCAACGACTGGAGAACTACGCGGCACACTAGTGGAGCACAACGACATCAACTCGATTGCCATCAGCCCAAACAGTCAGCTTTTGGCAAGCGGTAGTAAAGATAAGACCATCAAGGTATGGGATCTAACGACCGGAAAACTGTTGCAGACGCTAACCGGGCATACGGGTGAGGTAGAAACGGTTGCGTTTAGTCCTGATGGACGCACGTTAGCCAGCGGCAGTGACGATAAAACCGTCAAACTGTGGAATGTCAAGAATGGCGAACTGCTACAGACTCTGGTGAAGCATACCGACAAGGTGTACGCAGTTGCATTCAGCCCCAACGGGCGAATGTTAGCCAGTGGGGGTGAAGACACAACCATCAATTTCTGGAATGTACTCGATGGCGAGTTCCTGTATACACGAGGGCGGCACGCTAAAGCTGTTTACTCCATCGCCTTTGATCCTGTTAAACCCTTCCTTGCCAGCGGGGGCGATGATGGCAAGGTCAAGCTATGGTCGTACTAATGAAGGCTAACGCTTTAGCTGAGCGATATCTTTTCTTTAAATTCTGTGTTGGCGAGGAGAGTTGGCGTGGTGTGGGCAAGGGCGGGAGCGATCGCAACTGCTTTGATATGTCGTCGCTGTCATCATCTTCAGCGCATGGCAGCAGTGACAAAACATGCTAAGACTTATCTGGCAGCAGTGCTGTGTCCAAAGGCCAGTGGCATCGCTTCATGTATACCCAATCGATCGACTCCCGCCCTTCCCCCCGCACATCAAACTACTGGTGCTTCATGGCCTTCAGTAGCGACAGCAACGCCTGATCTTCTGACGAATTGACCTGGCGATCGAGCATCGCGATACTAACCGCTTTCGGTAGCGCGACTGCTGCTACATCCGAGTCCAATCCCTCCAGCAAATCGTCCAACGAATGCGGTACTTTTAACGCTGATCGAATGCCCAGTAGGGTAGGTTCATTTAACCCCAGTGCCTTCAGTTGCGGTTGGAGACTCTCCCAGTCTACGGGTTGGTCAGGGTTGCCCACCTGGATGAGATAGGCCAGCAGGCGCTGCATTTTGCTCTGCTGCTGCGGCGTAAATTCAACTGGGTTCGTGGCAACCGCATCCGCTTCCGTTTCCGCATTGTCAAGATTGCAAAGGATTTGCTGCCAATCGCGAGCGTCACAGGCTTCCGGCTTGTCCACTGAAAGTGAGATGTGAATCTTACCAGAGCCAGCATCCAGGTGCGTTACCTGAGCATGTACACCCAGGAAACCAAGCCATTGGGCAACCGTTGAAACCATCGTGGGGCGAGTCGCCCGACTGTTCGCCAACAGTCGGATCTGGGTTTGAACCATCGGACGCACAATTTGCGAGAGCATAACAGGGGCGTATTTTTATATATCCACTAGCCCCTAGAATAGCCAACTTTTTTGGTCCGCGTAGACGCTTTAGCCACATTATTTTCGCTCTGGGTGCTGCGAGTCTTCGGTTGGTGCCCCAAACTGGTTGAGTGTAGCGATGAATTGGTACAACCGTCCAAGGTCACGCTGATTAAAATACATCACGAGTCGGGACGGGACATGGGCCATCTCCTGGGCTTCCTGGGGCAAGGGCTGGCTTTTTTCAATCCGACCTTTGGCCAGAATGTCGCTGAAATTTTCGTTCAGCCGCTCAACCTGGTCATCCGTCAGTTCCGAATTAAGCCGGATGACCAGACGGTTGCCCACGTAGCGGCAGGAGTGAAAGACCCGATAAAAACTGGCGATCGCCTCACACGCCACATCAAGCTGATCGGTGATCGTATACAGGCTGGGGTCATCCGCGCTGATCAGTCCCCGCTTCAGCAGTTGTTTTTGAATGTAATCGTTCCAGTCGTGCCAGTAGTTTCCACCCGGCTTATCAATCAGCACCAGGGGCACCGGTGAAGACTTACCCGTTTGGCTCAGCGTGATGCACTCAAAGGCTTCGTCTTGCGTACCAAAGCCGCCAGGAAACAGCGCCAGCGCATCGCTCTCGCGCAGAAAAAACAGCTTGCGGGTGAAAAAATATTTGAACGGGATCAACTTGCGATCGCCCTCAATAAACGGGTTGGCACCCTGCTCAAAGGGCAATTGAATATTCAGGCCAAAAGATTTTTCGCGGCCAGCGCCCTCATTGCCCGCCTGCATAATGCCGCCCCCGGCCCCCGTGATGACCATAAACCCTTGCTGCGTAATGCGGCGTGCAAATTCAACCGCCAGGTTGTATTCGGGCGTGTCCGGGGCAATGCGTGCCGAACCAAAAATTGCAATCTTACGGATATGACGATAAGGGTAGAACGTCTTAAACGCTCGTTCCATATCTTGCAGGGAGGCATTGCAGATTTTCCAGTCCAAGCGATCAATTTCGCTCTCTGCCATCCTCACCACAGTCGCCAATGCGAGCTGGATCAGTTCCCCGTGTTTAACATGCGGCAGACGATCGAGTAGTTGCAACACATCAGCATGGAGCGACTCGGATGCGTTCGACAACGGAGATGAAGCCATGAATTCCTCCAACAGCCAGCATCCTATTGTATCGAGATTCTCGTAACCCTCGTTCAGCAAATAAACTGAAAACGCCCCAGATGAGATCTCTGAGACGCTTATCCAGGGTCATTTTAAGCCAGCGATCGTTCAACTTAACCGTATCAGATCCAGACCAGCATCATACTCTGCCACAAAGCACCACAACATTTAACCTTGACGGCAGGCAACGCAGGCCACAGACCAACTTTTCTAACGGGTACTTAAAGATATTTTTCAAGCGTGTTGGACAATGTGGTTTTAGGCACCGCTCCAACCACCATATCGACCCGTTGACCACCCTTGAAAATCATCAGTGTCGGAATGCTGCGAATACCGTACTGACTGGCAACACTGGGATTTTCATCCGTGTTAACTTTAACAACCTTAACTTGACCATCGTACTGGGCAGCAATTTCGTCAACGATCGGCGCTACCATACGACACGGCCCGCACCAGGGAGCCCAAAAATCTACTAAAACCGGAACGTCACTCTCAAGAACTTCTTGTTTAAAGGAAGAGTCTGTAACTTGCGCGGCTGCTGACATTCTAAGAATCCTTGCCTGTATCTTTGTCCCAAGATTCTACCATAGCGAAAATCGCTGCCCTGAACTGAAATGTTTATATATTTAGACATAATTGCTAATGCGCTCCACGGGTGACAATCGTCCCTCCAGTAGAGCCTTTAAAAAGGAACCGCCCGAACGAAACGTCCAGGCGGAGTGTGGTGTGAGGAGTGAACGGAAACATTCGTCTCCGCTCATTCTATTGTAGACGACGCTTCATTTTTTTCCAGCCATTCTTAAGCAGACTGGAAAAAGTCTTAAGAATTTGATCACGAAGTAATAACTAATTGCAACAAACGCAATTTTAAGACTTGCGATCGCGCTGATCGCGCCCGCCACCAGTTGTTAGGGAGTCCTTCACCTTCAGCAACGCATAGCATAGCGTCAACCCAGTGTACACAAATGCCCTTCATCGCGGAAGCAAGACTCACGGCAAATAACTTCAAGGGAAAGAAAAACCGCCAACGCTACTTACCCATTCCCAGATGCTGAGCTTTCTGATAGACCTTCCCTTCTGTCAGCAGCGATGGCGCAATGACCACTTCAACCTGCTGCATTTCTTTGATGTTTTTGGCTCCTAACGTCCCCATGCTCGTTTGGAGCGCTCCCAAAAGATTATGGGTGCCATCATCCAACTGAGCTGGACCACGGAGTATTTGCTCCAAGCTGCCCGTTGTGCCAACTCGAATGCGAGTCCCCCGTGGCAAAACGGGGCTGGGGGTAGCCATGCCCCAGTGATAGCCTCGCCCAGGTGCCTCTTTTGCCCTGGCAAAGGGGGAACCAATCATGACGCCATCCGCGCCGCAAGCAATGCACTTACAAATATCACCCCCCGTGACCAATCCACCATCGGCGATAACGGGGACATAGTTTCCGGTTTCGTGATAATAGTCGTCCCGTGCCGCTGCACAATCAGCCACTGCTGTAGCCTGGGGCACACCCACACCCAGCACCCCTCGTGACGTGCATGCGGCACCAGGTCCAATCCCCACAAGAATTCCAGCTGCGCCGACCTTCATCAAATTTAGCGCCACCTCATAGGTCACACAGTTGCCTAAGATGACAGGAATCGGCATTTCCTGGCAAAACGTTGCCAGATCCAGCGGCGTCACCGATTCTGGCGATAGGTGAGCTGTAGAGACGACCGTTGCCTGAACAAAAAACAAGTCCGCGCCTGCTTTGGCGACGGTAGCGCCATATTTCGTTGCCGCGATCGGGGTGGCACTCACGGCTGCTACTCCACCCTGCTGCTTGATCTCGCGAATCCGTTGCTCAATCAGCTCCGGTTTAATGGGCTCCGCGTAAAGCTCTTGCATCAACGTGACAAACTCGTCTTTGCCAACCGCGGCGATGCGATCGAGAACCGGGTTAGGATCCGCATAGCGAGTCTGGATGCCTTCTAAATTAAGCACACCCAAAGCGCCCAGTTCAGCCAGCCGTACTGCCATCTTGACATCGACCACGCCATCCATGGCACTGGCGATAATTGGAATCTCGCGTTCGATGCCACCGAGACGCCAGCGGGTGTCTGCCAGTTTTGGATCAAGTGTGCGCTGTCCAGGAACCAGCGCAATTTCATCAATACCGTATGCTCGACGGGCGGTTTTGCCCCTGCCAATTTGAATATCCACCGTTCTTCCCAAGTCTATTTAAGTTAGGGTATCAAATTGTGAACGGAATTGGCGGGGGAATTAGAAGTCGGTAGTGAGAGGCGAAAGGGCCGCGATCAAGAATCGGGGGTAAGGAAAAAAGATGTCAGGAGTCAGAAGGTAATCCGCTAAAGACCAAAGGTAATTGCATGACTTCTCGTTAGATTGCAACGCATCCTTGCTCCCAATGTGTCACTGAATGTGTCACTGAATGTTGGGGCAAATTGTTTGATCAATCAGATGCGATGGCGGATGGTCTTGCCAGCCCGAGAGAATGCCTTGTAACTCCGACTGTAGCGTTTCCAGATCATGAATCTGCTGCCTGATCAGCGTCACTTTATCCTGCAAATGTTGTTTGACCTCGCAACAGGGCAGCTCACCGTTATCGTGCACACTCAAAATTGCTTTGATCTCGTTGAGCGACAGCCCAAGTGACTGTGCGCGCTTGATGAATGCCAGCCGATTGAGCACCCGATCGTCAAACAGCCGGTAGCCAGTTTCCGATCGCGCAACTGTGGGAGCAAGCAGACCAATCTCTTCGTAGTAACGAATGGTTTTTACAGGTAAGCCACTGCGGTGAGCAATCTCACCAATCTTAAGCAGTGGCGTTGATATTGCGATCCCCATAGGTGAATAAAACGCAGATAGTCGTCCTCAATGCCTTTTGCCGGATGATTTTTTTTGAGCCATGCTCAACGCCGGCAGCTTCGATCCGGCAGTATAGGGCGGCAGTACATGAATAGGGGCACGGCTTGGCAGATCGCTCGCTCGTTGACGATACTGTTGTCGCCAGCGGTAGGCGATCGCAATGCCCATCGTACCGAGCCCAACCGTCATCAGCGACCACTGCGCTCCCAGTCCGCCAATAGCGGCATCAACCACACCAACCGTGATTACAAAGCTGCTGATTGGATCCCTGCGATACGCTGACCGTAAAAACCGTGACCAAATCACATTCATACCCAATTATGCCGTAGCATCTCTAACTTCCATTTTAGGCGTTCCAGCCCGGTTCGTTAACGCCGGCGGGGAAAGAACCGAACCGCTCTACGTCTGATCACAGCGAGTCCTCGGGCTAATTGCACACAAACTCATCACAGACTAGCCCCAACCTTCGATATGTCGAACGGATGGCGATCGCGTGAACCGCACTGTAGACGAAACTGGGGCGATATACTCACTATACCGATGCAGCGTCACACGTTGAATGGGTATCCCTGCCGCTGCGGTCTCGATCGCGCGTTCTCCAGTCCTACAAAATCATCACGCTATGGCAACCGTTGTTGAACGGATTCAGCAGTTTAACCAGAATCGTAATCCCAAGCTTCTGATCCTGAAGTATCAGACCATGCGGCAGAATGCCTTTGCCTTTTTACGCGGTACCTGCCATCTGTTCTATGAAGATCTGCCAGCCAACTGGCCCCTCAACGCTGCACCGCCTGTGTGGATCTGTGGGGATTTGCATCTGGAAAACTTTGGCAGTTATAAGGGCAGCGATCGCCTCGTCTACTTTGACATCAACGATTTTGACGAGGCCGTGCTGGCACCGTGCACCTGGGATTTAGCCAGACTCCTCACTTCGATTTTGGTTGCCGCTCAAACCTTGGACATTGATCCGACCGATGCTCAAGCGCTCTGCCAAAACTTTCTGACGGCCTACACCAAAGTTTTGGCAAAAGGACAGGTGGGAATGGTCAACCGAGATACGTCTACCGGATTAGTCAAAGAACTGTTAGATCGGCTAAAACAGCGCAAACGCAAAGACTTTCTGGCCAAACGCACGGTGAAAGTCGGCAAGACACGCCAACTTCAGCTTAGCGACAAAGCGACCGCCATCCCTCCGGCACAGCGAGACAAAATCTGCGCGATCGTCAAAACTTGGGCAGCCCAGCAACCCAAACCAAAATTTTTTCAGGTTCTCGATGTTGCCTATCGCATCGCTGGCACAGGCAGTTTGGGCCTGGAACGTTACATCCTGCTCGTGGAAGGCGAAGGCTCACCCAATCACAACTACCTGTTGGATCTTAAAGTCGGCTGCTCATCGTCCCTCGAACCATACCTCACCCTCCCTCAGCCCCAGTGGAACACCCAGGCAGAACGCATTGTTACTGTCCAACAGCGTGTGCAGTGGACGCCACCCGCCCTTCTGGACACGGTCATTCTAGATGGGCAAGCCTACGTCCTGCGGGAACTGCAGCCCATGGACGACAAAGTTAATCTGATCCAGTGGAATGGTAAACTGGGCCGTCTCCGCAAGGTCATTGAGACAATGGCAGCCATTACCGCATGGGGACAGTTGCTGAGCGGTGGACGGCAAGGATCCGCGATCGCGGATGACCTCATTGCCTTTTCCCAGGACATCGCATGGCACAAGCCGCTGCTGGACTATGTTCAGGCCTATGCAGCGCACGTCGAAGCCGATTACCAATTATTTCGCAAAGCAAAACTTTAGTCATCGAAACGTGGCAACCAGGTTTCTCTACTGCTTCCACTGCCGACAGCCCTGCAATCCCAGCGCTGGATCATGACGGTAAGCCGCTTCCGCAACCCAGACCGTAACGTCACGCTGCGATGAAACCCAGTAAATATACTCTGCACTCGGGTTGTAATTGACACCGACTCGGAGGTTTGAAAAGTCGTCCTCGCAGATTTCAAAGCCGAGACGAACGATAATTTGGGCAACCAAACATTCCGGCGTATCGCTGTCTTCGCCAGAAATATCTCTTTCCTGCCAAAATTTGTCGAGAAACTGCTTGAGCACCGGCAACATGCGTTCCGGCGTACCGCCGCGACTGGCGTAAATGATGGCAGGATTATCGGCTACGACAATGTGACAAGGGTGAGACATATAGAGCTAACGATTGAGCGTGATTTAACTGAAAATAGGCCAATGCCAGACGCTAAAGGGCTGAAAAATGCGCGTTATCACGGTTTTAGTTACCGCTGGGTTGAGGAGAAGATAGCAACACCTTCGCCAAGTTCCCTGAAAATCAGCATTCAGCAACCATGTTCGGCTGTATTCCACGCATAACCCAAGATTCCAGACTCAAAATTATAGACGCCTGGATGAAGCCTTGCGAAGCGCAACTACACCTAATTGCACGTTACTGCGTTCTCAAGTTTCGATCTGGACTTCAGACTTTATCAGCGCAACGGCTCTAACGATTAAATGTCGTTGGGATCGCGGTTCAAATATTGCTGAGCCAGAAGTTTCGTCAATTCGCAATTCCTCATTTTTCGCCTCGAAATTCCAGGACTGACGCGTGAGCCTTTTCTCATCTCTCTTTGAGCAGGCTTTTAGAGTTTCAACCCGGTCAAGGGTAACAAAGAGAGTCGTAATTTCACGCGTTACCGTGTACGTGTTAAACGCCTTCAAGTCATAAGCCCTTTTGAGCACTCTCTGAGATCAGTTCATGCTACCCCACACTCTCGCTCAATCAGCTCCAAACCATTCAGACCTGACGCCTAAAATTCTGGAGTCTCGTGACCAATATCGTTCCTGCCATGTTTGTCTGCCAGGAGAAGATTACCGCGTTGCAGCCGTAGCTGTCGATGACCAGTACTACAGCCTGGTGAAAGTTGTCAAAGACTACCCACGATCGCTGGAGATTGCTGGTCGCTTGACGGCAACGGGCAAAAAGGCAGTCATCACCAAGCTTGCCAAAGGGTATGCGATCTGGCGGTTGGAACCAGATGCTTATACGGACTCATGCCCGCGATCGCCATCCCGCTCGTTGACTCAGCCCATCGGTCTACCCATTAAAATTCTCGAATCTTCAAGCGAATACAAGCTTTGCCACATTAGAATATCCGACTTGGATCAGCGCTTGGCGGCTGTAATCGTTGACGGCAGCTATTATGGGCTATTTAAGATCGTCACGACCCAACAGCAAGCACTACTTCTCGCCGGTAAACTACAGCGCAAGGACGAACGTGTTGTCATTACCAAGACATCGCAGGGATATGCCCTTTGGGTTCTTGAACCCGATGCGATCATCTGCGAAAACTAATTGCGTGCGTGATGAATGATTTCAAAGAGCGGTCGAGTGCCTGACACTCGACCGCTCTTTTGATTGAGATTCAATGTAAGCGGCCGGCGGCGATTGGTCTCGCAAAAGGTAAGCGCTGGCACCTCACCTTGATGATTTTGGCCAGTCTCACCAACCCAGCAAAGGGTAATAATTGGACTTGGCAGACTCAGGTAACCCTGCAATCGCCCACCGCTGGCAGACTCACTTTGACTAGTAAGTGGAGTTCATGCTTCTGGAGGCCTGGGGTGCGGTATTTAAGCTTGCCTGAACGTCAGGCGGCAAAATCACCTTATTCACCGCATGGATGACGCCATTCTTGGCTTTGATGTCTGGTTGAATCACCTGAGCATCATTCACCGATACAGTGCTGCCGTTGGTCTGAATGTTCAATGCGGAACCTTCAATCGACTTCACTGAACCGGGTTTAATCTGACTGGAATCAACCTCGCCTGGGAGTACGTGGTAACTCAGAATCTTGATCAGCGTTTTACGGTTTTCTGGTTGCACCAGCTTTTTGATCGTACCTTCTGGCAGTGCTGCAAATGCCGCATCGGTGGGGGCAAAAACAGTGTAAGTGCCATCGCCTGCTAATTCACGGCTCAGGTCACCGTTGCGATCGGCCACCCGTAATAGGGAATTGAAGAGCTTAAAGGAGTCACTGCTCTGGACGATCGCATCAATGCTCAAGGCCGCAGAGTCCTTGGGTACAGACACCTGTGACTGAGACGACTCAGGCAGCGTCGTGTCCGAAGGCTGAGTCAGCTGAGTTGGACGCTGCGGTAATGGTGCGGCCTCAACCGCAGGGGACGCCTCAGAGGGCATCGGCTGCATCGGCGGTTGGATCTGGCGATCACTACTCGACGACGATGCTGAACTGGGAGAGGGCTGGGCAACCGCCGCCAGACCAAGACCAGCACTGATACCGACAACACTCATCACATTGGCAAGTAGCTTTAGTGAATGGTTCACAACAGGCTCCTTGTTACAAAAGTTAACTACAACACCTTAGCGGTCAGTCAAAATGTCAGCCACCTTCAAAAGGCGTACGTCTCCAGACAGATTTAGCGATGGATGATGGCCGTCAGCGATATAATCCAGTCCGTGAAGCGCATCTGGTACATTTTCTCTTCGCACCCACACGCGGGGATGACGCCGCCCTCCGCTGAATGGGCAGAATGACCTTGCGCGGCCAGTCTCAATGTGATCCAAAATCCCACCTGCCCTTACAATCAGATCGCATTGCTAGCCGTGTATTACCAATGGTTGAATTTCCCCAAACGCTGGAAGCCGCGATCGCGCAAGCCCAAACTGCCACCCAGGCCGCGATCGCGGCTGGGTATACGCGACTGCAGGTAGACTTACTGTTGCCAGAGCTAAAGCCGATGCCTGCGGCATTTCAATACTTTCCCGTGTTCAGCGATGCGGGTGCCCATCTCAAAGTGTTTTTCACCGATGCTGGTGCTGCCGCCCTGGCCCGACGCGATTGGGGTGACATTCCCCATCCGATCTGTAGCCTGGACGTTGCCGGTTCCCGACAAACCACCCCTGTATCAGAACTAGTCAGTCCTGATGATCAGCTATTTTTGTTTGTCGCGCCCTCGTCAGTTGAAGTCTCACCCGTTGAGCAGGTATGCACGGCTGCTGGCGATCGCCCCGTAGTGCTATTTGCGCCCCGATTGGAAGATATGGGAACTGTGGGGATCGGCTATACGGCGCGTAAAATTCGCGAACGGTTTCTGAACACCTTCGAACCCTGCTACTATTTGCGTCCCCTTGATGGCGCAGCATTATTGCGCTGCTATCCCTCTCCCTGGCAAGTGTGGCTCGAAGGCGACGACACCTATACGCTGATCGCAGAAGAACTTCTAAAACCCGATTCCGAAAAGATCACCGAAATTCTGACTCAGGTGGGTGGTGGGCAACCAGTACCAAAGCGTAGCTTTATTGCAGAGATGCAGCGGTTTCTCAAAGCCCTGGGGCAATGATCCAACTCCAGCTTTAAGTGATTTCCAGACCTCAGCCATCCTTCCACGAAACCCGAATCAACGAAACCGATAAAGGTTTAGTGAACTCTCAGTCATGGAATGTAAGCTTTAATACGTGGTATGGAAAACGCTGAAAAAAACAGGGCATAATGGGTTCAGTGATTTATATCACTAACCTTTACAATGTTCTGTCAAGTACTTGCAGTGTCTAAGAATTGACACCGGCATACTGACTGCGAGATCATTTAGGACTAAACAGAAGGCGATCGCATGAGTGAGATTAGTCATCGTCGCATCATCATTGGCGATGTTCACGGTCATTACGAAGGGTTGATGACTCTGTTAGACGCGATCGCACCCAATACAGATGATCAGATTTACTTTTTAGGGGATTTAATCGATCGAGGGCCAGATAGCGCTAACGTGCTTAAATTCGTGCAGCAGAGTGGCTATCAGTGCTTGCTGGGTAATCACGAACAGCTTTTACTCGACGCGTTTCCAAATGGTCGGATTTTTCACCCCGCGCTGCAGGCATGGCTCTACAGCGGTGGACGAGCAACGGTTGCCAGCTACGGCGATAACGGGATCTTGATCGACCACATCGAGTGGCTCAAGACACTCCCCAAGTATATTGACCTGGGCGATTTGTGGTTAGTGCACGCCGGTGTCCATCCCAACCTCCCCATCGAAGCCCAGACAACCCAAGAGTTTTGCTGGATTCGAGAAGAGTTTCACAGCATTGCCAAGCCCTACTTTCCAGACAAGTTGATTATTACCGGTCACACGATTACCTTTACGCTTCCCAACGTGGCCCCGGGAGAGTTAGCACGTGGTCACGGTTGGTTAGACATTGACACAGGCGCTTATCATCCCAAAAGCGGTTGGTTAACGGGTTTAGATATGACCAATCGCCGTGTCTATCAGGCCAATGTATTCAAGCGCGTTGTTAGAATGCTGCCGTTGGACGAAGTGGTGACAGAAATCGAACCCGCTCAGGTGCTAACCCATCGGCAGGCGCTGTTTCTCTAATTTCAGGAAGAATAGAGCCAGTCTCATAAATCTGCTCATCACAAGTGAATAACATCAAAACCGAATAACAGGGGCGTTCCGTAGAATGCCCCTGCAAGTATAGATCTGGTTAGAAAACCCGGTTTTGGTCAGACGGCTGAGGACAAGCCAGCCGTGGCAACATGCAGTTTGAGTCGGTGTGTTGACGCGCCTTTGTCGTATTAGGCATGGTAGAGACGATCGCCTTATCGACCACACCCTCAGGCGTAGCAAGATGACGGCCCGTGCCTTGTCTCTCTAGGAGAGCGACCGCACCCGTGCTTTGTAGGCAACCGTATCCAGACCAGCACCATTGGCCATCGCGGGTTCAACCATCTGTTTTAGCCGAGCGACGCGATCGGCCGTAGCCGGGTGCGTACTCAAGAAGGTTGGCGGTGAAGGCTGGTTTAAGAGCTTACTCATGAATGCAGGGGCTGCCGACTCCGCATAGCCTGCCCGACCCATCATAGCGATGCCAGATGCATCGGCCTCATACTCAGCATTGCGGCTGTGGGGACGGGTCAGCGCCAGAGTCGTACCCAGATTAATCAACGCGTTGCGATCGGCCCCAGCAAGGGTCGCAATACCTTGTAGCGTCGCCTCTTCCTTCAGTTGATTTACCAGGTGTCGATGGACGATGTGGCCTGTCTCATGTCCGAGCACGCTCGCCAATTGAGCCTCGTTGTCAGCCGTTTTCATCAACCCAGTTGTAACGTAGACAAACCCACCCATCGTCGCAAAGGCATTGACGCTCTTATCTTCCACAATCTGATATGTATAGGGGATGCTTGTGCGACCGCTTTTAGCCGCCAATCGCTGTCCAATCTGGTTCACATATTGGTTTAGCTGTGGGTCACGATACATCCGAAACTGACGCGTAATTGTTTGGTCGTTCATCTGTTTGCCTAGCGCCACTTCCTGCTTATCGGAAAGGCTGGCAAGCTGGATCACCTGAACACCACTGGGAATCAAGCGAATAATATCGCCCAAGGAAAAGGCGCGAGCCATAATCGGTTGGCTAATTCCAAGCCCGATCGCAACAGTGAGCGAAATGAGCGGGTAAAGCCAACGGTGCGATCGACGAGATAATGACAAAAGCTGCTTCAGCATAACAGGGGTCGCTGCGAAGGAAAAAAGAGAAATAGTGCCCGAGAGAGTGATTGCTAGGGCCGCCTCTAACGCTCGTGCCAAGAGTTAGCACAGCACGACTGACGCCACTACGATACCTGGATCGTCGGATAAATTTAATTGTAGGAATGCTGGATGTTGAAAACAAATCATTGTTCTCAACTTAGCTCCAAAATTCCCTGGACAATTGCGCTCCTAACTCCGGATGACCACTAAAATCCAGATTTTGTTCCGCAAATGCCTACTACACATTCGTTGAAAGCGCTAGAGTTAAAGGTATGGGCGATAACAGTACAGGCTATAAAATTGTTAGCGATAATCGACAGGCTCGCTATCTATACGAAATTCTGGAGACTTACGAAGCCGGCATTGAGCTGATGGGCACAGAAGTCAAATCAATCCGGGCGGGCAAAGTCAACTTGAGAGACGGCTTTGCGCTCGTTCGCAACGGCGAAGTTTTGCTGCTCAATGTGCAGATTTCGCCGCACCAAACCACGAGCCAGGTTTTCAACCACGACCCGACTCGTACACGGAAGCTACTGTTGCACCGCGAAGAAATCCGTAAACTAATTGGCAAAGTTGAGCAACAGGGTCTAACGCTGGTACCGCTGAAAATGTATATGAAGCGTGGCTGGGTAAAAGTTGATCTGGCCCTGGTACGCGGTAAAAAGCTGCATGACAAACGTGAGTCCATCAAAAAACGTGAGGATGAACGTAGCATGCAGCGGGCGCTGAAAAACTTTTAGGGGCGCGATCGCGTCACCTCATACCTCTGGGGCTTCCGCTTCAGGGCTGTAATAGCTGGCAATGAGAGCGATCATCAGCCACCAGAGCGTGTTGACCTGGGGACGGTACCAGACCGTGTCCACAAAGCCGTGACTCAGCAGACCCAGTAACGTGGCGATCGCGCCCATCAACCAGAACCCATCTCGATTCCGGGCTAATCGCAGCCGCTGTATCTGCTTCCAGCCCACGTTAAACGTGACCAGCAGCAGCCAGAGAAAACAGGTCAGCCCAACCACCCCCGTTTCAACGGCAATTTCCAAAGGAATTGAGTAAGCGCTGAGCGCCGTAAATCGCGGCCGCTGGTAGATGGGATAGATTTTGTTAAAGGCAACGTTACCGGGACCAATACCCAGGATTGGGCGGTCTCGAATCATCTCAATGACCGCTGACCATACGTTCATCCGGAAGTTGTTACTGCTGTCATTGCGGCCCACAAAAATACTGCTGACGCGATCGCGAAACGGTTCGATCACGAGGACGCCTAAGACAATCACAGCGGCGATCGTGCCTAACCCAATTGGTAACGCTAATGTTCGCCAGAACCGGGGCATGTACAGACTCCACCAGTGGAACAGCAGGATGACGAGCACTAACATCATGACGGCAAAACCAATCCAACCGCCCCGGCTACCTGTGAAATATAGACAGGCAGAGTCAACCGCTACCATCGTCGCAGCCAGTAGTTTCGGCCCCCAGTGACGCCACACAAAAAAGGCCATCAGGCTTAGCGCGATCGCGGGCAATAAATAAGCCGCCAGCAGATTCGGATTGCCCAAATAGCTGTAAACACGAGGCTCTTTGGCTGAGGGTGAGGTTGGGTCAACCCACGTGGCCAGGGCCGCTACCCCCGACATTTTTTGCTGGATCCCGTAAACGCTTACAGCCAGTGCGGCATGTAGGTAAATCGCAATGATCCAGGAGCGGATCCGGGGCGATCGCAACACCCGCGCCATCAGCGCAAACAGGATGAGATACAGCGTTAACTTGCTTAACCCGGTGAGTGCTGCCCGTTTGACGGGGGACAGCCCGGTGGCAACCGCAGAGATACTCCAGTAGAGCAGCACCAAAAAATGAATTGGCGTTGATAATGGGGATGCACGATAGGATTGGGCCAGATTTTGCCAAAAATTACGGGTTGGCTGGAATTCTGGTAATCCCGGACTCAAGCTGCCAGCATCGCTCCCGTTATCATCCGAGACGGTCAGCAATAGCCAAAAGCCTGCACAGGCAGTCAACAGCACTGCAAGAGAGCTTTTATCATCCGAGACAAACGGCGCGATCGCAAACACTAGCCCAACCAACGCGGCTCCACCAAGATCGCCCCAGCGCAGCATAAAACTACTCTGTCGCCAGCGTCGGAGTGGATTGAGTAAGCGATTTAGATAGCTGGCACTACGCCACTGCTGGAGCGACAGCGTTGATAGCGTTAGAGATTGCCAGATGGAGTTCATAGGTGCCAGTTGCTAAGATTGCCTCTGGTTATTTTAAGGGGACAGCGTTGTTTTTTCGTTTTTCGTTTTGCCTTTTTAAGGAGAGAATGCCACAGCATCGGACGGCTATTGGGTCGATCCGGAAACGACAGGGAGACAGGTGTAGTTACTTTAGAACGAGGCAGACAAGCAAAAACTTTTTACAATAGAGATCGGCAGGTGCTCCTGCGAGCAACCAGTCAAATCAGCGAGACCCTCGTTCACGAAAGCTCGGATTGATGCACCGCCGATTTTTGGCTCTCCTCTCGATTAATGACCCTGGAGCGTAACCAATGGCACAACGACTCAAGCGGTGGGAATCGCCTCGTCGCGAAGGACGAAACGATAAAGGCAAAGGTGGTACGGCTCGCCAACGCCAGCGCCGTAAGCAATTTCAAGCCCTCCGGCAAAGATTGAAAGACCAGTCCGACAGCCAGAGCAACAATCAACAGTCCAAAAAACGGGACGGCATTAATACCGCCCCGTTTTTTTTGGCAATTGTGTCGGGTGTCGATCGCCATTATCACCATCAGGCTGCCAGCATCGAGTTCCCAAAACGTCCCAGAGTCAGCGCTTAACCGATTGCGGGACTCAAGACTGATCGCCAGCCTCAAGCGTTTCGCCCAACACGTTGTTAACGGCAGTATTTCTCAATACAACGGACAAACATTTCGACACCCATGCCCAGGGCTGTTTCGTCAAAGTTAAAACGGGGATGGTGATGTGGGTAAGCAAGGTCTTTGTCAGCGTTAGCAGAACCGAGAAAGAAGTAGCAGCCGGGAACCGCCTGTAGGAAAAAGGACATATCTTCTCCCCCCATCGTTTGACATTCTGGTACAACCCCAAGGGGTGATTCAATCACCGTTTCAGCCACCGATCGCACCAAGTTGGCCATGCGTTCATCATTGATGACTGGCGGGTAAAGGCTGTAGTACTCCAGGCTATAAGCTGCGCCGTGACTCTGACAAACGCCGCTGATAATTTGCTCTAACCGTTGCTTAAAGAAGCCATCAAACTGGGGGCTAAAGTAGCGCACTGTCCCGCTCATTTGTGCTGTTGCCGCAATGACATTATGGGCAGTGCCAGCATTGAGTTTCCCGACTGTGACCACCGCTGACTCAAGGGGATCGACATTACGTGCCACGATCGTCTGAAGCATCGTCACAATTTGAGCGGCCACGACGATGGAGTCGATCGTCTGCTGCGGGATGGCACCGTGCCCCCCTTTGCCCAAAATGGTGCAGTTAAACAACTCAACAGCGGCCATTAACGCACCACTGCGAATGCCGATCGTGCCTAAGGGCAGGTTATTCCACAGGTGTAGTCCAATTATGGCATCAACATCCGGGTTCTTAAGGACACCCGCCTCAATCATCGGCTTGGCTCCGCCGGGGCCTTCTTCAGCGGGCTGAAAGATGATTTTCACCGTACCCGCAAAGTCGGGCCGATGCTGGGATAGGTAGCGTGCCGTCCCAAGGGCGATCGTGACGTGTCCATCGTGCCCACAGGCGTGCATCACCCCGTCATGCTGCGATCGATACGGCACATCGTTTTCTTCTTGAATCGGTAGCGCATCCATGTCAGCACGAATACCCAGCACAGGACCAGGGCGATTGCCCTTGATCACGGCTACAATGCCGGTTTGGGCAATCCCCGTTTGATGCTCAATGCCCCATTCCTGCAACTTTTGGGCAATGAACGTCGCCGTGATCTGTTCACGAAACCCTAATTCTGGCCGTTGGTGTAGCTGCCTGCGCCACTCCACAAGGTCGGGCTGCAAGGCCTGAATGTCCACACGAATGCGAGAGGTGTCCACCGGATGTGGCGTTAATGGGATTGAAACCATAGTGTTTGCTGTACCGCTTGAAGAAAACCGATCCATTCTGAATGAATGGCCACGGGCATAGTCTTACTCTAGCGATTTTGACCAACGCGATAAATCACGTCCTTGAAATCACGGCCCCGGTGCGTCAATCGTTAGAGTCAGCGACAACGAGGCTCAGGATCTCGCGAGCAG
>JAJPKC010000617.1 GCA_021323955.1 Oscillatoriales cyanobacterium Centralia_MAG_596
AGGCGAATCAGGTTCCCGACAAGATGCCCGCCCGGATAGACGAAGACTGCCGTGGCTCCCGCGATCGACGCGACTAGAAGTCTGAAGGCTAAAGGCGCAGTTTTTATACTTCATCCTTTATCCTTTCCCTCAAAACGCACAACTTTTCCCCAGAGAGAACAGTGACCATGACTCTTGCCGAAACCGAACCGCAAGCCCTGAACTTTGAATGCGAAACAGGCAACTATCACACCTTCTGCCCCATTAGCTGCGTCGCATGGCTATATCAGAAAATTGAAGACAGCTTCTTTCTAGTCATTGGCACCAAGACCTGCGGCTATTTTCTGCAAAACGCGATGGGCGTGATGATCTTTGCCGAACCGCGCTACGCGATGGCAGAACTGGAAGAAGGTGATATCTCAGCCCAACTGAATGACTACGAAGAGCTGAAGCGCCTGTGCACGCAAATTAAGCGCGATCGCAACCCCAGCGTCATCGTGTGGATTGGCACCTGCACCACTGAGATCATCAAAATGGATCTGGAAGGATTGGCTCCTCGGTTGGAAGCTGAAATTGGGATTCCGATCGTCGTAGCGCGTGCGAACGGTCTGGACTATGCCTTCACGCAGGGCGAAGATACCGTTCTAGCCGCAATGGTCAACCGTTGCCCCGACAAACCCCTCGCCGCCGAAGGCGACAAAGAAGAGCGCAACGCTATTTCTAAACTGCTGAACTTTGGTCGCAAAAAAGAAGAGATTGCCACCTCCGAATCGGAATATGTGGATCACCCGCCGCTGGTGCTGTTCGGCTCGTTGCCTGATCCCGTTGTCACCCAATTGACGTTGGAATTGAAAAAGCAGGGTATTAAAGTCTCCGGCTGGTTGCCTGCTAAGCGCTACACCGAACTGCCTGTGATTGAAGAAGGCTACTACGTGGCAGGCGTGAATCCCTTCCTCTCACGGACGGCTACCACCTTCATGCGTCGCCGTAAGTGCAAGCTCATTGGCGCACCATTCCCGATCGGCCCGGATGGTACCCGCGCATGGATTGAAAAGATCTGCTCCGTGTTTGGTATTGAACCGAAAGGCTTGGACGATCGCGAAGCGCAAATCTGGGCAGGACTGGAAGATTACCTCCAACTCATTCGCGGCAAATCTGTCTTCTTCATGGGCGATAACCTGCTGGAAATCTCTCTCGCACGGTTCCTTATCCGTTGTGGCATGACCTGCCCCGAAATCGGCATTCCCTATATGGATAAGCGCTACCAGGCCGCAGAACTGGCGCTGCTGGAACAGACCTGCCGCGAAATGGGGGTTCCTACCCCGAAGATTGTCGAGAAGCCCGACAACTACAACCAGCTTCAGCGCATCAACGACCTGAAGCCCGATCTGGTCATCACCGGCATGGCACACGCCAATCCCCTGGAAGCCCGTGGCATCAACACTAAATGGTCAGTGGAGTTCACCTTTGCTCAAATTCACGGCTTCACCAATGCCCGCGACATTCTAGAACTGGTGACACGCCCGCTCCGTCGCAACAACAACCTCAAAGACCTCGGCTGGGACAAGCTTGTGAAAGAAGACGCGACGGTGTAAATAATTTGTAACTGACACACAGGTAGAGGGTAGCGTGTCTACCCTCTTTTTTTGCCCAGTCCCTATCGATCAATTCGTCACCTTTAGCTCATAGACGTTCCAGAGCGATCCACGGGTGTCTAATCCAGAGAACTGCACGCCCTGAACCCGATCGCGAATGGCCGACAGCGCAATTCCGTTTACCAGATGAATGACAGGCACCTGCTCCTGCACAATGCGCTGAAATTCGGCGTAGATCTGTTTGCGTTTGGCTTCATCAAACTCTCTAGCGCCAAGGACAAACAGGCGATCGATGTCTTTTTCCCAGTCAGACACCGTCCAGTTCTTGATTGGCGGCGCACCCGCTTTCGGCCCCTGGTTAAAGTCGTGGGAGGTGGCGGAACTGATCCAGTAATTGGCCCCATCGTTCGGCTCTACGCTGCCCGTATAGCTGATGAAATACATCTCCCAGTTGCGGGCATCAATGTTCTCTACCTGAACGTTAAAATCGACTGGATTTAAGTCCAACTGGATGCCAATTCGCTTCAAATCCTGCTGCATTTGCGTGGCCATGACCTGCGCTGTTTTACTCGCAGCCCCCAACAGCAACGTAAAGCGCACCCGATGGCCTTCAGCGTCAATCAGTTGGTTCCTCGAATCGTACTTAAATCCAGCGCCCAGCAAGAGTTCCCGCGCCTTTTGAGGGTTGTGATCGTATACCTTCAGTCCCCGCTGCGGGGAGAGAAAGTAAGGGCTTTGCACTGAAATGGGGGAGTTTTGCAATTCGCCAAGACCCCGCATCAGACTGTCGATGATGCTCTGGCGATCGAGCGCATACGCCACCGCTTGCCGAAACGCTTTGGTATTAAACCAGCGCGATTTAATTGGATCGACAAAGGGTTTACCGTTGGCGTTCGTGGCGCGGTTCAGGTTAAACGCGATAAATGTGGTGCCCGACGCTGGCCCCCCGTTGCGAATGGTGAACTTCCCCCGCTTTTCCTCCTGCTTCAATAAGGAAAAATCTTCGGGACGCAATCCCGCCATGTCCAGGTCGCCAGAGCGAAACCGCAGCATCCGCCCATCGCTGTTTTCCACGACCTGCCAGATGATGCGATCGATATAGGGCAACTGCTCGCCATGCGGCCCTTTGCGCCAGTAATAGGGATTGCGCCGATAGACAATCCGCTGGCTGGTGACGTAGGTTTCGATCGTGTAAGGGCCGTTGGTCACGATCTTGCCTGGGCTGGTATCGGTGCCCCAGGTGGTCAAAAATCGGGGATTGCCATCAGGGCCTTTGGTAAAGACGGTGTCGTGCAGGATATGCGCAGGCAAAATTTTGGCGGTGGTCGCCCGCAAAAACGGCGCAGACGGTTCCGGTAGGGTGAACTCAACTCGGCGATCGTCCAGTTTCTTGACCGTTGGCAAGCGCTTTTTTTCACCAATCCGAAAGCCATCGCGAACATCGGTCGGAATGGCTTCGTTGAAATAGATATCCCGGTATGTAAATAGGACATCCTCAGCGGTTAAGGGTTGCCCGTCTGACCACTTCAGGCCTGCCCGCAGGGTAAACGTCACATGCTGCTTATCAGCGGAAATCTGCCAGGATTCTGCCAGACTGGGGATAATTTCTGCCGTAATGCCATGCTCGTCTACCAACCCGTCAAACGTGAAGGGAAACACATTGGGCGCAGAGTTATTGAGTGCGTAGTTAAACGTCTTGGGGTCGGTGGTTGTGCTGATGACTAGCTGCGGGACACGGGCTGTCTGGCTTTTGAACTGTTGCGGTTGGCAGGCAGCAAGGACGATCGCCAACACAAGCGCTAAGCCTGCCAGCAGCCCATAGCGCCAGCGCTGGAGGTTGTTTGATACCGCGATCGCCCTGGTCATAACCACGTTTCCACTGTTTCGACTTGATTCTAGATGATTGGCGAGACGAAAAGATGAG
>JAJPKC010000002.1 GCA_021323955.1 Oscillatoriales cyanobacterium Centralia_MAG_596
GACCACCTTCACGGTGCTAAAGCCATGCCCCAGCCCCCCAACCCGACCGAGGGACAATTTTTCACCCTGCAGCCAGTGCCACCGCCCATGCCCAAAGCCACGACTCATTGGGGCTTACCCCTGGCGCTGGGCTTGCTGGCGATTCCGCTGCTCATGTTCGGCTTCGGTTTCGCGCAACAGCAGCCACCAGCCACCACTGGTCCTACCGCTATACCTGCCGCCTCGCCGCGGCCGACCCCGTCACTAGCATCGCCAGATGCTACCACACAACGGCCAGAGACCGCTGCAGCGCCACCCACCGCGGTTGTCACTAATACCTCGCCAGCCACCCCGAATGACCTTGCCACCCTCCCGATCGCCCACATCCAGAGTCCTGGCATGGCCGCCAACTTCCGCGCGGCACCCAGTTTACAGAGTCCTGTCTTAGGCGTGCTGATGCACGGCGACCTGGTGGAACTGCCCCCGGAGCGCCGCGTCCAGCAAGACGGTGTGGTGTGGGTGCCTGTGCGCTGGCGGGGGCAGACCGGCTGGCTGGCGAGTAACTTCCTTGGAGCTTCCAACCATGCCCAACCTTAAAGCCTTACCACCCGCTGCACCCGCCAAACTGTCCGTCTGGGCTGACCAATCCGGGACGCCCTACCTGGTGCAACAACAAGCCGACGGCAGCACCACCTTTACCCCACTCGAAACCGCTCTCGCTCAAGCACAAACGCCGAGCACCCCTGAGCGCGTCACCACGTATCGTGAACCCCTCAACACCCTGCTGCTCGGCATTGCTGTCGTGCTGGGGTTTGTCCTGGGTGGCTACTTTATTGGCTTTCTGGCGGGCGCGGCTGGTCAGCGCGTCGTCCTAGTGCCGTCTCCGCCCGTCTGCAATACCCACCGCAGCAGCTTTCTGTTCTGGTCCACCGAAAACAAGGAGTGTCAATAATGAGTGCACCACAGGCCAAAGGCTATAACACCCGTTCTCAAGGCATTCAAAGTCATCTACTGCCCCACGCCGGCGCACTGACCGAACGCGCCACCCGTTACTTCGGCATTGACCTGGCGCGGCTGCCGTCCATGACGGACAACGAACTGGCGCAGTTTGCCGACCGTGCCACGGCTATGACTCGACTCAAAGAAGTCCTACCCATTCTCGAAAAGCACTTCACCACGCTGATTGAAGGGCAGGTCGAATACGAAGCCTTTGTGCAACGGGTGCTCAAACAAGTCTCGAAAGGCTCCAAGCAGATCGACAAGGGCCTGCTGGACGCCTGGCTCCTGAGCAAAGGCTACGACAAACACCTTCAGCTGCTCAATCAGAAAGCGGGACACGGCATACAGAAGCTCGAAGCAGAGCACCGCTCGGAGTACGACCTGAACCGGCTGGACTTCCAGAGCGCCATTAAGCTCATTCACCTTCGTCACCACAACAAAGCGAAGGCGATCGGGGAACGCGTCCCACAAGCGAGACGGCAAATCCAGGTGCAGGAGCAGCTGCGACAACAGGCCGAGACCCGAAAGGAACTGTTGACTTACGGCACCCAGGGTAAGCCTGGGAAAGGCTTCTGGAATGGTGTCAAAGACTTTTTTGTCGGTTGAGGTGAGACATGTACGACGACGAATCACCGTTACTCCTGCCCCCGTCGTCCAGCCACTACGAGCCTGAAGACGCCTCAGATTCCGACCGCATTGACTACGCACTGGAAGGCGTCAGCCGCTTCACCGGGCTGTTTGCGTTGGGCATTACCGTGACCCTGATTGCCCGGTGGGTGCCCGCCCTGCTGCCGTTCTACTGGATTGGGGTGATTGCCGCGTTGCTGGCATTGGCTCTTCCAGCGTACCTGTCGCGGAGTGCCCGACTGTTGGCGATTGCGATCGCGCTGGTGGTGGCAATCTTCACCGGCTGGTTCGATCAACTGGCTCATACCGGCGAACAGGTACAGCAACAAGTCCAACAGCACGTGCAGGGGGTGTTGAAGTGAGAGATCCCTACCTGGCACAGATCGTGGGACTGCTGGCAGCCGGTTTGACGAGCACGGCACTCTCAATCAGCGGTTATCTGCACCAGGCAGAGACCTTTCGGGTCTTGGGTACCCAACTCACGTACCAGGCGGCCTACCGGAAAATCCCGCTGTCTCTACTGGGCACAGGGTTTTGCATTTCGGCGTGGCTCTTGACGCAGACCCGACGCGACTACCGTAAGCAGTACCAGGAGTGGGAACGTCAGCAGTTCTTGCAACGCAGTCAGCTACACGCGATCCAGCAGCAGTCGGATCTTCAGGGATATAGTCAGTTGGCGCAGTTGCAGACGGCGGAGAAGTTCTACCCACAGCTTGCGCCGTACCTGGAGGTACAAGACGCCGAATATGAGGACGTTTCACCAGTAAGCAACCCACAATCACAACCCCAACCACCACAAGCCAGTCAGAGCACACCAGTTGGTCACGCGCCTGGTCAACCACCAGAGCCAGCACCTGTTACTCCGGCGTCTGTTTCAACCACCGAGACGACAGCTGACACCACCGCGTACCTGCAAAACTTCCTGGAATACCCGGGTCTACTGTTCGGTGGCATGGGCGCTGGGAAGAGCTGGACGGCGCGTTATCTCGTCATGCAGAAGGTACGTGCGGGACACCAGGTCGTGGTGCTGGATCCCCACGCCGCCAATCACGAGTGGCAGGGCATTCGGCAGATCGGTGCCGGTATGGACTACCAGGCGATCGCGGCGTTTCTGCAGTGGTACCTGGACGAGATCGAGCGCCGCTACCAGGCGTTCAACCGCTCCGGTTTAACCGAAGAGGACTGGCAGCAGACCCTACGCCAGCAGGGCCACGTCACCAGCGTGGTGGCGGAGGAAATGACGAACTGGGCCGACCGGCTACCGGGGGACATTGGGAGCCGCTTCTTCAAGTCCGCTATGAGCGACAGCCGAAAAGTCCTCATGCCACCGTTGTTTGTGGCGCACGATCGCACGTTGTCGGCGCTGGGAGACGCCAAAGGGATTGCACGCTTACGAGACGCGGCGTTGCTGGAACTGGAGCTGATTCCCACCATTCACCCGACGACGCGGAAGCCTGTTTCCAGTGGTCAGGGCAAACTCAAGCTGCCGGGACACTCAGAGTGGCTACCCGTCGAGCTGCCCCGAATTGAACGCAAGCTTACCGACTTTACGCCGTGGACGCAAGTGCAAAGGCCAGCGCCATCCGTCCCACCCACACCACCCGTCCAGCCAGGTCAGACACCCGATTTTCACGCTCAAGTGCGGCGCTGGCTAAAAGATTGCTGGCAAGATGACCCGCCGCCAGACGCACCACAATCGACCCGTAGTCGCCTCGACGCGTTACCTGCCAGCGACCTGAAAGATTTAGGCGTTTACCTGCGCAAGAAGGGTGCTATTGCCATTAGAGATCTCAAGAAAGGTTGGGGCAAAAACAACGGCTTGAACGCAGAGCAGGTGACTGAACTTTTGTTGGAGCTGATCAATCTCAATCTAATCGAAACCTTCTCGGACGGCACTTCGCGTGCGGAGTGGGTGCGGTGGGTGGAAACCTAGACAGAATCAGGGCTACGGCAGCTGCCGTGTGCCGTACGGCGGTTTTACGGCAGTCCACACGGCAGTTTTACGGCAGTCCACACGGCACTGTTTACGGCACTTTTGTAGCGTCAATTCCTAACATTATGTTTAGTCAATCGAATCCTGTGATCGTCCAAATTCGGCGTGAGTTGAGAGGCAAGCTACCCGACGAGTGGGTAGAGGAAGTCGTCTCAATCTTGGAGTATCAACTGACCTACCAAACGGTTGACGAACTGGCGACCAACGACCTCTTGAAGCTGAGGCTTGGGGCGGGGTTGAGTCCGACGCTGAACGCCGCCCTGACCCAGGCCGTTAGCCCGGCGTTACCACCAATAGAGTCGCCAGGAGGCAGACCGTTTCCGCTGCGGCTGCCCTGGCAGTAAACCGCGATTGGGCTGTAGGATAGTTGCACCATCCCAGCCACCCTAGCAAGTGCGGTTGCGACAACAATTATCGGGATGCGATCACAGTTTAGAGGGGTGTTGCAGATTATAAAGCAACTCACAGTTATCCTGAAGATGAGGGTTAGACTGATGCTCAATTAGCGCATTGGCTGACACCTAAACGATGAAGACAACCGCCCAGCTCAAACGTGCCTCTAGTTCAACACATTTGTCTGGTCAGCCATCGTCACGATCACGTGCCCCTGCGATCGCCTCAGAGCCGTCCAACACCCTCGACGTCCCCACCCAGCTCAATCGCGCCGCCCAGCTCGGACATCGCTTTGAGCAAGCAGAGTTTACGCCAGAATCGCTGCAACCGACTACTAGCGGGCAGCCATTACCCCAGCCTCTACGTGAAAAGATGGAATCGGCATTCAGTACCGATTTTTCTAACGTACGGGTGCATGAGGATGGCAAGGCGGCAAAGATTGGGGCCTTAGCGTATACAAAAGGCACACATCTTCATTTTGCACCGGGACAATTTCGCCCCCACAGTGTTGATGGGCAAAAGATCATTGGGCATGAGCTGACTCATGTTATGCAACAGCGAGCGGGACAAGTGGATGCTGCTCAGGACAACCAAATACCCATTAACAAAGAGCCAGAATTGGAATCAGAAGCCGATCGCCTGGGTGAACAGAGTGCTTTTGGACAAATTGCATCATTAAACAGCGCGAAATATCACGGCGCTTCTGTCCAGCAGGATGCTCAAGTAAACATTGGCGCAGCAATCCAATGTGTTAGGTTCAAAAGCCTCACGAGTGGCCTAAAGAATTTCGCAAACTCAGCTCGGTTCTGGCGAAATCGTAACAATAATCAGCAAGGCACAAATAATCCGATTCAGATCATTCCACCACAGGCTGACACCCCTCGCTCACCCGCAGAACCAAGAGCGACTGCCAATGATTCAGACCCCGTAGCGGATTACGCTCAGGCATATCACAAAGCAAGGCTTTATCATGGGGCACCTCCCGCTTATCGATCTAATATTGAAGAACAGGGTTTGCTGACGAAGTATGGGGGTACAGGTCAAAATCACGCAGCCAACCGCAATCACAGAGTTTTCTTGGGATGGGACGTTGGTACTTCAGAAGGGTATGGACAGGGTGAGGGGATGAGCCGCGTCTTTTTACCGCCTGAGCGAACACGCGTCAATATGAGTACCGATAGGATCAATCGGCAGAATAGAGACCCAACTCCCGAAAATCCCTACGGAAAAGATGGCACCACAATTCCGCCTGAACGTAGAGGCGAACTCTTCCGCGATCCCGAAAGCAATTCTGCATTTTTTACAGAGAGGAACATCCCACGAGAAGATATTTCATTTTCAAACAATGCAGACCTTGTCAACCAGACCAATGGTGAGCATATCTTAAAGACAATTGGTCAGCATATGACAACACCTGAAACGGATACTGAGACGCTGAAATCTTTGCATAATAGAGCAGTACGGGCACGAGCCATTTCTAATGTCGCTGGTGATCGTCGAGATGTGGAGGGCGGCAGCAAGCATCGGAGGACTAGTTTGGAGCTTCCACAAACGGAGCAAGTTGATCATGGACAAAAGCAGCTGCTGTGGTATGAGCATGAAGATGCTAAGCTGTAACGAAATCAAGCAGAATGGTGACAGGATCGGCGTCGCATCAGAACCACAAGAGATGCTGAGCCGTCCAGTTTTGAGGCCAACTCAATCACCCCATCCATGGGTATTTTGTGCCAGAACCCGCGCCCAGACTCAAGCTTGACGAGCCGATCCAGGGGTGTTTTGTGTCAGAACAGCTCAAAGGCTTAAGTGTTTTGTGTCAGAATCCGCTCAGCGGCTCAACCCTTGGCAGGGCAGCACTTTGAGTTTTGCACAAAACTCATAAGGTTGGAGGCAGCCGTGCGACGGACCGCCCAAGCGTTCTTTGGTGAGGTAACGTTCCCTTTTCCTTAAACCACAGGTGGGGTGAGGAAAGCAGGGGCGAAGTAGAAGGAGCAAGAGCGAACGGCACGGGTCTCGTTGCCGACTGAACGCTACAGGTTCTGAAGCTGGTACACGGTACCGTTACGCCCCAGACTCCCCTCACCCTGACCAGCCTATTGGAGAACGAAAAGTACCCGACCTTAGATTGGTTCAACGTCTGAAGCCTGACCCCAAGGATTCGCACCAAACCGGTTGTCACCTTTGGTTCCTTCTTGTAGCGCGAAAATGAGGTTCGCGATCGGCACCAACAACCACAAGCCATGCCGATCGGTATCATGCATCCGACGACAGCCGACCGCAATACTGGGCACGAAGACCGCTAATTGATAAATGTTGACCAGCACACTCTGGTCTGTCTGGGTGACCGAGCCAAGTAGCGACCCCACCAACCCCACAGCAATAGTGGCCAGGAAGTTAAACAGCACAAACATCCAATATTCGGTGCGAGAGGCGCGTCCACTGAAGACGGCGTATTGTTTCAAGACCTTGAGATACCATTTCATCTTTTGCTTGCTGACTCATATACGACTAGTTGTCTCAAGAGTGCCCCTGGCGCAGCGCAACTAACGCGCGATCACCTTGCAGGGAGTGAGTAGCACTGGCCGCGAAATCCCCATTCAGGGGTGCTTGAAGTGCAACTGTGATGACGTGTGGGTAGACTGAAATGCTTGCAGAGAGAGGGATTGAGCGTGATCATTTCGCACTAAAATTCTTGTTGTCTCCCTCATTTGCCCCGACTAGCGAGTGAATTTACGTTGTTTCTGGCTGCGGATTCGCTCTCGTTGCATCTGGTGACACGTTCGCTTCTCAATCACCTTATTATTCCTTCCTGCAGGGTATTACCACTCCCGTCCACTCATGCGATCCAGGCGGCGTCTACACGCCGTGAACGCGCACGTTAAACCGGTTCTCTGTGAAGTGTTTTCTAGGGGCATGCCACCTCGCAACACGGGTTAGATCAGCGATGTCGGCCATCGCTGCCATGGCACCCAATCGGACGACCTGCGAGCTGGGCACGAGACCAAACGATGAACCGACTACGGCAACGGTTTGACCGTGTTCGAGTCCGATTTAGTCGGTCAAAAGTGGGTAGATTGAGCGAGTGCTACGGCAGGCCGCCACCGCTGGGCCTGGAGTTGGATCGCCAACGCCCCACCTTATTCCCAACGGCCGCTGCTGAGCGGCTTGGAGGGTGAGTTTAAACGCTTCTGGATGGGGCGAGCTGGTGCTGTGGGTGTGGGCGCTGACAGTAAAGCCGCGCCGGTTGCGCTTGGGGTTGACGGAGCCGGGTGCTGCAGGCTTACCTGTGCGGCTTCGGCCTGTCGCTTGGCGACGATCTCCCGTTTCAACTGATAGAGCAGCCGGGCGTGTTGTTCCCGTTCGGCGGCTGCCCACTCACGTTCAAACTCAGTCATGCAGTTGACTCCCTTCTTGCTTCTCATCAGGGTACTCGCGCACGGCTCAGTTGCCAACGCTGAACCGTTGCTCGCGTTGCGGGACTGGGCGCGATCGCGTAAACCAATTCAGCCGTTACGCAGTCTAATCGACGTGACATTTAAAAACACTCCTCAGACCCAGCAATATCGGCTGGGTTTTTTATGCGCATGACGCTGGAGCCGTCCTTGTCTGACCGTCAGTCTGCCGCTAGGTCGCGACCGATCGAGCGAGCAAATTAAACAGGTTAGTAATGGAGTCAAACAAGAGCGTAATCGTCCAAATTCGGCGCGAGTTAAGGGGCTAACTGCCTGACGAGTGGGTGGCAGAAGTCGCCTCGATTTGGGAGTGCCAACCGACCAAACGGTTGACGAGTTGGTCACTAATGACCGCTTGAAGCTGAGGCTTGGCGCGGGGCTGAACGCCGCACTGACCCAAGCCGTTGGCCCGACGTCACCATCAATAGAGCCACCAGAAAGCAAACCGTTTCCATTACGGTTGCCTTGGCAGTAGGGGGGCGTTGAGCGACCGCTCACCGTGCTCTAGATCATCATTTCCTGTTGTGCTCCGTTGCCCCAAGCTGGGTGCGAACGCTTTCTTTGGGCGACCCGTCGTGCTTCTTCATAACGTATGACTTCACGTTGCGCCGCCGCTTGCTCTCGACCGTGGTGCGAACGCGGTCCATCCGGTTGAGCGACCATGACCGTGCTGTGCTTCACGTTTAGCCGTAGTGTCGGTTCTGTGGCGAACGCCGACTTGGGTAAGAGCGAAAGCAAACCAATGGGCAGTGCTAGGAGCGTGGCGGTCATGCGGAGCCGGCTTGACAGCTGCCCACCATTTAACGGGTGCCGCTTGACGC
>JAJPKC010000651.1 GCA_021323955.1 Oscillatoriales cyanobacterium Centralia_MAG_596
GTTCCTTTCTCAGGTTAGGCGAGTCCCTCATCATTCGGTATCAGGAGAAACCTGAATTTGCCAATATAGGGTCTGATGGTTTCTGGTATCATCGCGCATTCTGGCTGAAGACCTCAATTGATACGGACAGTACCCTTTGCCACTGCGGACTAATTTTAAGCTCCTATGAAGGAGTAACGCAGGCGATCGAGGCATTATAGAGACGGAAGGACATGCGTAAATCCGTGGCACTATGAGAATTCTATTGGTGGATGATGATGAGCATTTGGCGCAGACCCTGACCAGTTGTTTGGTTTCGCAACATTATGCTGTTGACATCGCGATGGATGGTGAATCGGCCTGGAACTACACGCAAGCGACTGTCTATGATCTTATTCTGCTGGATGTCAATTTACCGAAACTGGACGGTGTTCGGTTATGTCAGAGACTACGCCAAAGTCGATATAACGGGCCAATTTTGCTGCTGACTGCAAAAGGAGATAGTTCCGACAAGGTAATGGGTCTGGATGCTGGAGCCGATGACTATCTGGTTAAGCCCTGCACGATTGAAGAACTGTCTGCTCGAATTCGAGCCTTATTGCGCCGTCAACATTCCTCAGCCCCTCTATTACTGGAATGGGGAGATCTGTCGTTGGATCCCGCGGCCTGTGAGGTGACCTATCAAGGACAACTGTTGAATTTATCGCCCAAAGAGTATGGCTTGCTGGAGCTATTCCTCCGTAATCCTCAGCGTGTATTCAGCAGCAGTATTATCCTTGATCATCTTTGGGGGATTGATGCTCCAGGTGAAGAAACCGTGAGAACCCACATCAAACGATTACGCCGCAAACTGAAATCAGCAGGCGGCATCGATGTCATTGATACGGTTTACGGGATGGGCTACCGTCTCAAACCGTCTGAGGAACCGCCTGCAACTGCGATCGACCCGTCAGCAGCGAATCAGGCACGGGCGGCTGTCCTGAGCCTTTGGGAACAGTTCAAGCCACCGATTTTAGAGCGGCTGATCAGCTTGAGTCAGGCTGTGGCTGACCTGAAGGTGGGTCGATTATCCGATGAACTGCGTCAGACGGCGACACGCGATGCACACAAGCTGGCGGGTTCCCTTGGCATGTTTGGGTTTCCCGAAGGGTCACGCTTAAGTCAAGCGATCGAAGACTGGTTTCACACCCCCGCCGAAATTGAAGGACTGGAGGAACTACAATCGCTCGTAACCGCTCTGCATCAAGAGCTTCAGCATCCTCCACAGTCCTCAGACGGCGAACTACTCACCTCGTTAGTTGAAGAGAGTACAGAAATTCCAGCGAGTACAGACGTTGAGCGTGTGCCTGATCTGCTCCCGGCCCCTCCCACGCAGCCAAAGTCGCAGAAGACTCAAGCGCCGGACTTGGCGCGATCGCCTCAGGTCAAAGTACTGGTGGTTGATGATGACCCCCTGATCCTGAAAACCTTGCAGCAATTTCTGCCGCGCTGGGGGATTTGTCCTGTAACGCTCAGTCAGCCCTCTCAGCTATGGGACGTGTTAGAGCGTGAGTGCCCCGATCTGCTGATTCTGGATGTCGATATGCCGCACACCAATGGCATTGAACTTTGCCAGGTGATCCGTAACGAAAGTGATTGGAACGGTCTGCCAATCCTGTTCTTAACGGCTCATCGTGATCCAGACATGATTCTGCAACTCTATAGTGCTGGAGCCGATGACTATGTCGCGAAGCCGTTCACTGAACCAGAAGTGGTGACACGGATCTTCAATCGGTTGGAACGGCATCGGTTACTGCGAAACTTAGCAGAGATTGATACACTCACCGGTCTGGTCAATCAACAGCGCTCAACCCAAGATATCAATCGTTATCTCAGTTGCTTGCAGCATGAGCATCAACCGCTCTGTATTGCCGTCATTGACATTGATCACTTCAAACAGGTGAATTATCAGCATGGACATGCCGTAGGGGACATCGTGCTCAAGCGATTGGCTGCTGCTTTGCTCCAGACGTTTCGCGGCGGCGAGATTGTGGCGCGTTGGGGCGGTGATGAGTTTTTAGTCGGAATGTACGGCATTCAAAAGGGTCAGGCAAGGGAGCGCTTAAATCAGGTGTTGCAGTCTGTCCACCAGGCAGGCGGAATCCAAGTCACGTTTAGCGCCGGAATTGCCGAAGCACCGGCAGACGGTTTAGACTTGCAGCAATTGTATTGGGTAGCGGATGTAGCGCTGCAGCAGGCAAAGATAGCCGGATACAACCACATTTTTCTGGCGCAATAATTTTTTTGCGCTGCCCAAGCCCATTCTTTCAGTCTGACTTATGATGACAAAAATGTATGCCTATGACGTTTTGCTGTAATCAGGGAACCCTTTTATTTAGATGGTAATGCCTTAAACGCTCTGTTTTAATGGTGGGCTTTGTGAACTGAATTGTGATGAATGTAAAGCAAATTCTCATTATTGATGACGAGGCAGATATTCGCGAAATCGCTAAGATGAGCCTGCACATTACGAACCAGTGGTGTGTGCTGACCGCCGCTTCGGGTGAAGAAGGCATTGCGATCGCCGCTCAAGCACAACCGGATGCCATCCTCCTGGATATGGTCATGCCTGAGTTTGATGGGCTTATGACGCTCAAGACACTTAAAACTACTCCTGCGACTCAGCATATTCCCGTGATTATCCTCACGGCGACTGGGAATATCACCACACAGCAGCAGTATGCCCAACTAGGGGCCAGAGCGATCCTCACCAAACCGTTTGATCCAGGCGTGCTGGGA
>JAJPKC010000005.1 GCA_021323955.1 Oscillatoriales cyanobacterium Centralia_MAG_596
GACCAAAGCGGTCAGTTCTAGCCCGAAGCGACACCCCTTCGCAAGGACATCCGCCCTTGGGGCGGTCACACTCATCAAGCCACCAGCTTTGCTGGGGGTGTCTGACTGGACAAACCTCCCAACCAGAATCAATAGGAGGCGGGTTGGGGTTGCGCTCACACCAGCAAATAAATACCTCATCGTATCCTTGCGTTGGTCGATCCCCAGTCGGTAAAAAAGACTGAACTGAATGGACATACCACTCCGGGGCTTCTATCAAAATTTCGCCCACTCCCCATAAACATTCGACTTCGGTTGTTATTTTCGCGTGAAGAATAGCCGCCTCACTTGTCAGTTCTCCACGTCTCTGGATAAAAACTTGACGGAAATGAGGTTTATCCCAATCCAACCAATCCCTTCGTTGATATAGGGTGCCGTCCTCCGTACAAACAGCAATATGAAAACTTTCTATTGGAAATCGTCCTGCATGCTTGCTTTTATACGAATGAACTTCCAAAATTGTCCAATCGACTCCATTAATGACTTCATGCGCTCCAACTTGCGGTGCACCCTCTCCAAAAATGTAAACAGGGATCTCAAACCATTGATCAAGCGGGCGATCAGCGATTTCCAATCGAACAGGATAACGATCAAAGTCTTGGGAGCAAAGGATAAACAGAGACAGATGCCGCATGGCAATTTTCTTTCCGTTATCAGAAGCAATATTTTTTATCTCCCCAGAATAGTACAAATGAACTCAGAAAGTAAGCTCAGGTTTCCAACTTTTCTGACTCACCATCGGTGCCAATATTGAGAGAAGCTCGTGAATAGGGAAAAGAGGGTAATCAGTCAGATCGATCGTGACGGTTGTTCCTTCCAACTTCAAAAATCGCCACATTAGTCCTGTGGTCACTACTCCATAAACAATGTCAGTACTAGCGTTCCAGTGTTGGAATGACACCATCTGAACCAGACAGTGAGAAACTGTGTCGTAACGGTTCGATTTCGTTTCAATCACAGTCGTGATGGCAGGCTGAATCGTCGATCGCCCAGGATTCGCTCGGCTAAACAGGTGGTCAACAGTCCCACTAAGTCCTGCCTCTAAATCGATATTGAACCCCTCGCCACAATACAAGCTCAACTGGTAAGTAAACGCTAGGTGCAGCAGAATGGGAGCGACGACTACCTCGGCTCGCGTCTTTTCGTTGGTATTGGGATAGATAAGGTCAATTCCACCTTCCAGCCTGTCCAGCAATCGACCAATAGGAGCAGGTTTCGGTGAAAGCAGAGGCGATCGCTGCTCAACGACTTGCAGCCCGAATTGTTGGGTGACGATTTGCAGAAGTTGTTGGTGCATAGAGACTAACCAAAGTCTGAAAACAATGCTCCGCGTTGAAAGAAGGGTTGTGTATCCACTTCTTGCAAAGATTGAACTGTGATTTCGTGAATTCGCAGTTGAGCTATAGAGTCGCCGTCTACATGGCTTTGCTCAATCCAGTCGAGCAGTTGTTGCGGAGTAAACTCCCCCTCCTCTAGATCCCGGTGGAGCGATCGGTAAAGGAAATAGCCCCACTGTTGGGGAAAACCCAGCATGTGCTTGGCGATTGCAAGTTTTGAGTCTGCTTCGACGACCCGAAAACAGTTAGGAGAAATGCCCTCGTCGTACAGACTGGTGATTAGAAACAGTGGCATTGCCAAATCTCCTTATCCGGAAATTCCGTCTTTATCTTCTGAGTGTATAGTACAATTGAACTATAAAAGTGGCGGTAGCCTCATTCTAATTCTGAGCGGTTCCTGGTAGCAGAATCGGCTGAAGTTGTCATGACCCCAGAGAATACCCAGCGATTGTTTGAGCGTTTTGACCATCTCTATCGAGGACGGTACCTACCGCCGACTCAAAACCGCATGTCTGAAGGATTTGACTGTGGCGATGGGTGGTACGACCTAATTTGCGAACTATCAGAGCAGATTGAGGCTCACTGCCGAGCCTATGCAGAAGCGACTGACTTGATTGTGGTGCAGGTGAAACAGAAGTTCGGGGAGTTGCGATTTTATGTTCGGCCCCGGATTTTAGCGGTTGAGGAGATGATTGAGGCGGCCAGAGAAAAGTCACGTCGAACTTGCGAACTAACAGGACAACCAGGTGTGAGGTGTTTTAGGGATGAGTACTACTGCACTTTAAGTCCCGAAAAAGCCCAGGAACTAGGATTTCGGCTTGTTCAATCTGCCTCTCAGTAAAGGGTCGGGGTTAGATGAACGTACCGGACACAGTTATTTGTGCTGACCAAGAATTGCAGCAGTTTAGAGGAAGCGATTATGCCTGACAACATTCTTCAAAAACTTACCTGGAATGAAGTTCTACCTGTTGCTCTAGATGCTTTTGATCTTGGGAATGTGTCTGGTCTAGCCTGGGCGAAGTTGGCTTGGGAAAACTTAAGCAGAGTTGAGGCCACAGTTTATAACACCGGAATGGATCGAACCCAGAGAGGAATTCACTTTTTGGCTCTTGCTGATATTTATCGGGACTTCTACTCCATCGTGTGGGAGGAATGTAATGATTCTGACTATTCGGAGTGGGCTGAAGCGTTAGAAATTTCTCAGTTTCGTGTTGGTCAATTGGTTGGGCTGAATCCTGACTTTGACGATGGCGATGATGGCATTGCATACAACCTTGCCGTTCGGCAACTAACGGCTGAAGCGCGTAGAGATGTTGTTCACAATCTTTCAATAGCTTTCCAGGGGAAGCAGGAGCTTTTTATTTCTCTACTCCAGAGTAATAAAGTCAGTGATGGTAGTGAAAATGGCCATTACTTCCCGAAAGCAGATCTGGATAATTTGGCAGGAGTTAAGTTGGCTGCATTTGAATGGTTGGAGCAGGAATGCCCGCCATGCTTTTACTAGCTCACCTTCTGCGTGAGTTATTGAAGGCTCTACCTCAGGAAATTAGTTGAATTGTGCTCTTAGTTAAAAAGCACTGAAATTCTTTGATGACGATAAATCAGTTATCAGCTGCTGCCCTGCTTGCTGAATGGTTACATTAGGCGGATGATCTCCCTTGGAGCAGGTTAAGCAAGGTGTACCTAACTTATGTTTGTTAGATTAGATTACGACCCGGAGGTCACCCCTACGATCAGACATGGAAATGGCTTTTCTTCGGAAGCACCCTCTCATAGAGACCAGTTTGGCTTCAGGGATGGCGATCGCGGTACACATAGCAGCCGAACCATGATGTTGGGGGAGTTGTCCCTACTGTTAGAGCATATACCTAGCGATGCAGACAGTGAAAATTACCTGACGGCAATCCTTGAAGACAACGTTTTAGGAAAGCAAACCTACTCAGCCCGAAAAGTCAGTGTTCAGAAGCTACGAGAGCTTTACGGGCTAAATTCCAAATTGCCTATTTTCCGATTGCTTCGTTTTTTTTGGTCTCTCGACAAGCAAGCCCGACCTACCTTAGCGTTACTTTGTGCATTGGCGCGTGATCCCCTACTCCGCTTATCAATCGATGCTATTCTACAAATCCCTTTAGGAGCACCTTTTAATAAACAGGAAATTAGTCAGGCAATCACTCAAGTAGCCCCTAACCGATTTACAGCCAACACCCTTAGCTCAATTACTCGTAACATTGCTTCATCTTGGACACAGACAGGTTATTTAACGGGAAAAGTTCGGAAGAGCCGGACCCAACCAGTGATAACAGTCGCAACCGTGACGTATGCGCTTATTCTTGGGTATCTACAGGGGCATCGGGGGCAAGCATTGTTTGCGACACCCTGGGTTAGAGTGTTGGGACTACCAACGACCGAAATCATTGCCTTGGTACGTGAGGCAGCCCGGCGAAGTTGGTTAGACTACCGGGGGGTTGGCTCTATGGTTGAGATTCGATTCCCTCAGCTACTCGCTGAGGAGGAGAAAAGCTGGCGGTAGCGTGGCAGTTTGAGGTGAAATAGAATGTGGGATGCCCGTCATGTGGTAAGGATGGTGATCCCCTATGAGTAAGCTGGAAAAGCTCTGTCAAAATTATGAGAATTTCATCTCAGGTCCTTGGGCAGACAACTTGTCTGGTGCTCAAAGGGTCATTTTCGTAGTGTATGACAAGGCAGAGGAAAGATCACTCCGGTTCAAGCTACCAGAGTTTGAGATTGCAACGAACAAAGCCCTGCATCGTTGGAGACACATGGACTTGACAAACGAGTTTCCGCAATGGATGGCAGATGAGGAATATCGGGAAGCATATTTTCAGTGCCCTGAAGATCTGGAAATTCTATTGTCACAGTTTAAAGACCATCTATGTGAGCGAATTGTTACAACATTGACCCACGATGATGTGGACCGAAACACTGTAGTGGCTCTATCGGGATTAGCGAGCTTATTTGGCTTTGTCTCAGTATCCGAGGTGATGGAAGGGGTTGCATTGCATGTTAAAGGGCGGCTTCTAGTTTTCTTTCCGGGCGATCGCGATGGTACTACCTTTCGATACCGTTTTTTGGATGCCCGCGATGGGTGGGACTACATGGCAGTACCGATTACAGCATAAGTGAGAATATGAGCATGAAGAATCGCGAAGTCTATGTCAAAGACCCCTTTCAACAGGAGCTACTGAATAACGGAGTCGCAGAAGTCAAGGAAACAGGTACTCCAGAGGAAATCCGTACCCTACGTTATGAACTAGAAACCTTCGTTTGTGAGGGGCAATATGCAACAGGCTTACAGCGAATTTTAGATGCCTACTTAAGGAATCTAAAGAATCCTGAGCAACCCGCTGTTTGGGTAAGCGGCTTTTTTGGAAGTGGTAAGTCGCATTTTGTTAAGATGTTGCGTGCCTTGTGGGTGGACTGTGAGATTGATGAGCACAATACAGCACGTAGGATCGCTCGACTAGATTCAGAGGTTGCCGAGTTACTGATAACACTTTCCACTCAAGGGAAACGGCAGGGGGGACTTCACGCAGCAGCAGGGAAATTAGGCGCAAGTGCAGAAAGTGTACGTTTAGCTCTGTTAAGTATTGTATTCAAATCTAAAGGACTTCCAGAACAGTATCCTCTGGCAAGATTTGTTTTGTGGCTTAAAGAGAACGACTGTTTAGATGCGGTCAGGGATTTTGTTGAGCAGAGGGGCAAAACTTGGGAAAAAGAAATTGCAAAACTTTATACATCACCCATCATTTGGCAAGCACTCATTACATGTTTTCCTAACTTTGATGTACCTCAATCATCAGTAGGTTCATTGTTACGTGAGCAGTTCCCAAAGGTAAGTGATGTATCGAATGATGAGATGGTACAAGCGATCGAGGATGCGCTTTCTGTTGATGGCAAGTTTCCTTGTACTCTAATTGCTCTGGATGAAGTGCAACAGTACATTGGTGACAATTCTAGCCGCACTTACCTAGTACAAGAAGTTACGGAAGCGTGTAGTAAGCATTTTGCTGGACGTTTGGTTTTTGTCGCAACAGGACAGACTGCGTTAGCTGCTAGTACCCCACAGCTTCAAAAGCTTCAAGACCGCTTCCGCATCAGTATAGAGTTATCTGACCAGGACGTAGACACAGTGATTCGGCAAATTATTCTTCAGAAGAAGCCGGATGTGATCCCTCAAATTAATTCTGTCCTTATAAGCAATAGTGGGGAAATTTCTCGCCACTTACGCGGAACACGTATAGAACATAACCCAACAGAGGATAAAGACTCCCTGGTGGCAGACTATCCCTTGCTTCCTGTGCGTCGCCGCTTTTGGGAGAGAGTACTGCGGGCAGTCGATCAGGCAGGTACTCAAGGACAACTGCGTAATCAGTTAAAGGTGGTTTACGAGGCAACAAGGGTAACAGCAGAGGCAGAACTGGGGACGGTTGTAGGGGCTGACTTCATCTTTGATCAACTATCCGATAGCTTGATTCAGTCTGGAGTGTTACCTAGAGAAATTTTTGAGAACATCCGAAGATACCAAAGCGGGACAGAAGATGAGAAATTAAAAGCCAGAATTTGTGGGCTAGTATTTCTGATTGGGCGGTTGCCACGTGATTCCAGCGCAGATCTTGGTATTCGTTCTACCGAAGATACCTTGGCGGATTTGTTAATTGAGGACTTGGCTAAAGGTAGCGGAGATCTAAGATCGAGAGTTAAACGCCTATTGAAAGGGTTGCTGGATGATGCTCAAATTATGCAGTTAGGGGCGGAATACCGGATTCAAACTCGTGAGAGTAGTGCTTGGGATAGTGAATATCGTAAGCGGCTTGCCAGTTTTATCAACGATGGTCAACGCCTGGCGGATGAACGTGCAACCCTGCTTCAAAAGGCAACCAGAGCCAAACTTGAGAAGATTCGTCTAACCCAAGGACAGGGCAAGGAAGCACGTAAGCTGGTACTTCATTTTGGATTGGAACGCCCCGTACTCCAAGATCAAACTATTCCAGTATGGATTCGGGATGGCTGGAGTGAAGAAGAAAAATCCTTTGAAGTAGACGCTCAAGCTGCGGGGACAGGTTCTGCGATGATATTTGTCTTTATTCCAAGGCGTAACGCAGATAATTTTCAAAAATTCCTGGCAGAGTACAAGGCAGCAGGTGAAACGCTAGACATTAAGGGTGTCCCCAGTACTCAAGAAGGGTTGGATGCTCGTACAGCAATGGAAACTCGTCGCACAGTGGCTGAGCAAAATTTGAAAACCATAATTGATGAAGACATCCTATCTCAAGAGGTGCGAGTGCTTCAAGGTGGCGGGCAAGAGATAGCAGGCACTTCTGTGGCAGAGATGGTACAGCAGGCGGCAGAAGCAGCGTTGCTAAGGCTCTTTCCAGAATTTGACGTAGCAGATAGTCCTAAGTGGGACACCGTTATCACTCGTGCCCGCCGGGGAGATGGCTCTGCTCTGGAGGTATTGATTTACCAGGGTGATGCAGACCAACACCCGGTTTGTAAGAAGATTTTGCAATACATTTCAACGGGAAAACGGGGAAATGATGTTCACAAGCATTTTAGCGATAGCCCCTACGGATGGTCGAAGGACGCTGTTGATGCTTGTCTATACGTGCTTCTGGTAACAGAGCATTTACGGGCAATGTCCAATGGAAAAGTTGTAACCTGGCAACAGATCGATCGACGGGCGATCGGGCAAACGGACTTCCGGGTTGAAGCGATTACCCTGACGGCTAATCAAAAAATTGCTATCCGTAAGCTGTTTCAAGCAGTGGGTGTAAACTGCCAGCCAAGCGATGATTTGGCACCCCTAGTGCCGCAATACATCACTGCGCTTCGACAACTAGCGCAGAATTCAGGCGGAGACGTTCCCTTACCAGAATGTCCCGATATGTCTCTCATTGATCAACTGGCACAGCAGTCGGGCAATGCTCAGTTACTGGACTTATGTGATGCCAAAACTGAGTTAGAGCAGTATGTTCAGCAGTGGAAGGATACAGCACAGGCGATCGCCGAACGTCAACCCCAATGGCAGACGTTGCAAAACTTGCTGGGTCATGCCAAGGGTTTACCGGGCGTGCAGGAGATTCAGACCCAGGCGAATGCAATTTTGGCTAATCGCTTGCTCCTCACGAATCCAAATCCCATGACTCCCCTGTGCAATCAGTTGACTCAACTGCTTCAGCAATCGTGGGTGCAGGCACAGACAGAGTATCAGCAGGAATACGAAGCATCTTTAACGGAACTGCAAGCAACGGAAGACTGGCAGCAGTTAACCCCGCAGCAGCAAGAAGAAATTTTGCAGGAAAACCAGTTAAAGCCGCTTTCCTATGGAGCAGTCGATACGCCTGACAAGGTAATTAAGGCGTTGGAAAGCCAACCATTGAATAGCTGGGGAAGTAAAAAGGAAGCCCTGCCCTTACGTATTACTCAAGCAAGGGTGCGGGCGGCAAAGGTTTTGCAACCTCAGGCGACAGAACTCAAACTGCCGAGCAGCACAATTCGGACTCCAGAAGAGGCAGAGCAGTGGTTATCACAGGCACGGGAGTTAATTCTAGAATCTCTGAAACAGGGTCCAGTGATCCTTTAGCGGTTTAGTTACACCTGCCCATCTCATAACCTGAATCCTTTATAAGTGCTGTTATGCCTTCGTTAAGCCCTGATTTACGCCGAAAATTAGAAACCACGATCCGAGATGCCCGTGAGTTGGCAGAAGCAGGGGCAAAGGCTGCCCTGAAACAGTTGGCAGTGGATCAGGCGGAAGCATTTGCCCATTTGTCGGCAGAGCAGCGGGAGTTGCGAAATCGGCTACGTGCCCGCAGTCGGCAGTTGGGGGATGTGCGCGGAGACAAGGGTCAGCAAGAAATTACTCGTGTCACGATGCAGTGTGCCTACGAGTACTGGCATCGGATGTTGTTTGCGCGGTTTCTGGCGGAAAATCACTTGCTGATGCACCCAGAAGGGGTAGCGGTGTCGTTGGAGGAGTGTGCAGAACTGGCAGCGGAAGAAAAGGTAGATGCCTGGACACTGGCATCTCGCTATGCTGCCCGAATGCTCCCACAAATCTTTCGCCCGGATGATCCTCTATTACAGGTGGAGTTCGCCACTGAACACAAGCTGGGGTTAGAAAAACTGCTGGAGTTGCCATCTGAGATCTTCTTATCTAGCGACAGCCTGGGTTGGGTTTACCAGTTTTGGCAGGCGAAGCGTAAGGAAGAAGTAAACAAATCGGGCAATAAAATTGGTGCGGATGAGTTGTCAGCCGTGACCCAGCTTTTTACCGAAGACTACATGGTAGATTTCTTGCTGCACAATACACTGGGCGCATGGTGGGTCGCGAACCACCCACGGGAGGAGCTACCTGTTGAGATGCCTTATTTGCGGTTTGTCGAGGAGGCTGATCTCCAAGCTACTCATGAAGAAGGGGCGAAGGAAGAAACTAAAGCCAGCAAAATTCCAGCGGCAGGCACTTTCGCTGGGTTTCCCAAGCAAGCTAAAGATCTGCGAATTCTTGATCCCTGTTGTGGATCGGGGCATTTCCTAGTTGCAGAATTTAATCTGCTGGTGCCGATGCGGATGAAGGAGGAGGGGCTATCGGCACGAGATGCCTGTGATGCCGTGTTGCGGGACAACCTGTATGGATTGGAACTGGATGAACGCTGTACTCAGATTGCAGCGTTTGCTCTGGCAATGGCAGCCTGGACGTTTCCAGGATCGGGAGGATACCGCCCGTTACCAAAGTTGAATATTGCCTGTTCGGGAATAGCGATTAGTGCTAAGCGGGAGCAATGGATCGCCTTAGCAGGGGATGACCAACGACTCAAATTTGGAATGGCACGGCTGTATAACCTCTTCAAGGATGCACCAATACTGGGGAGCTTAATTGATCCAGGGGCAGATCGATTGGCATTGGAAGCAAGTTTTGATGAGGTTCAACCGCTCTTAGCAAAGGCATTAGAGGCAGAGCGAAAAAAAGGGGATTATGCAGTAGATGAATTGGGTGTAGCTGCTCAGGGAATCACCACAGCTGCGATGATTTTGTCGGGGAAATATCATTTAGTTGTTACAAATGTGCCCTATCTTGCGAGAGGTAAGCAAGGTGAGGTGCTAGCAGAATTTTGTGAAGGACGCTACCCGAATGCGAAAGCTGACTTAGCTACTGTTTTTGTGAATCGCTGTATCGAATTTCTTATTCAAGGAGGTATGACAGCGTTAGTTACACCTCAGAATTGGTTATTTTTGGGTAGCTATAAAGGACTTCGTGAGAATCTTTTGCAGAATCAAACCTGGAATTTAATAGCAAGGCTTGGAGAGAATGCTTTTGGTAGTCCTCAGGCAGCAGGAGCATTTGTTGCACTACTGCTACTTACTCATTCTAAAGGAAATCTAAAACATACAATTTATGGTGTTGAAGCTTCTACACCCCGGACTGTAGACAGAAAAGCACAATTGTTGCAATCGAGTGAAATTGTAGGTGTTTTACAAACGCAGCAACTTAAAAATCCAAATATTGTTATTGCTCTTGAGGATCTAGGTGAAGAAGATTTATTAGAGAAGTACGCTATCAGTTTAGCTGGCGTTCTCAATGGTGATTGTTCCCGATTCGAGAGGTTCTTCTGGGAGGTCAAAGAGATTGGTAAAGCATGGGAATTTGAACAAAGTACAGTAAAAAAAACTCAACTTTACGGGGGACGTGAAGGCATCATTTTATGGGAGAACGGACAAGGGCAACTACGGAAATTTGCTGAAGAGGTTAAAGAACGACTCCATGATGCAGATCGAAGAGGAAATCAAGCCTGGGGGAAAAAGGGGGTTGCTGTAAGCCAAATGAGAGCGTTACCAGTCACTCTCTATACTGGTGAAAAGTTTGATACAAATACTGCTGTTATATTACCCCGTAACCCAGATCACCTACTTGCTATCTGGTCTTTCTGCTCATCCTCAGAATTCTCAACTGCGGTTCGTCGAATTAGTCAGAAGATAAATGTTACCAACTCAACACTGGTCAAAGTTCCTTTTGATCTCAACTACTGGCAAAAAGTAGCTAATGAAAAATATCCTAATGGTCTACCCGAAGCCTATTCTAATGATCCAACGCAATGGATTTTTAAGGGAGAAATACCTGACTCGCTTTATCCTCTTCAGGTTGCCATTGCTCGGTTGTTAGGCTACCGATGGCATGACCAGCAACCCGACGAGCTTGACGAACTGATTGATAATGATGGCATCGTTTGTCTGCCTGCCGTTCGGGGTGAACAACCTGCAAGTGACAGGCTCCGCACCATCCTTGCTAAAGCCTACGGCAACGATTGGACTGCTCAACAGCCTAAACTTCTAGCTGCTGTCGGCTATGATGGCAAATCTCTGGATGATTGGCTCCGCAGTGGCTTCTTTGATGACCACTGCAAACGGTTCCATCAACGTCCCTTCATATGGCACATCTGGGATGGGCACAAAGCAGGTTTCAGTGCCCTGGTCAACTATCACAAACTCGACAAAAAACTGCTAGAAACCCTCACCTACACCTACCTAGGTGACTGGTTACGCCGCCAGCAAGATGATGTTGCTCAGGGCAAAAGCGGAGCCGATGCCAAACTCCTCGCAGCCCAAAATCTACAGAAGCAACTAGAGCGCATCCTAGAAGGGGAAGCCCCTTACGATATCTTCGTCCGCTGGAAGCCGATCGAACAGCAACCGATCGGTTGGGAACCTGACCTCAACGACGGGGTACGCCTCAACATCCGACCTTTCGTGCAAGCCAACATTCTCCGTAAAAAGCCCTCAATCAACTGGAACAAAGACCGAGGTAAAAACCCTCCCGGTTCCTCCTGGGGCGAAGATCGTTTGAACGATCTGCACCTAACCTTAGAAGAGAAACGGAAAGCCAGAGAAGCCCTACAGGAGGAGAAGCAACTATGAGAATTCAGGAACTCCACCTGCAAAACTTTCGAGGCTTCAAAGACTTAAAAATCACCTTCCCAGAAAGCAATGTTGCAGTTTTTATTGGGGTCAATGGAGTAGGTAAGTCCTCAATTTTGGATGCTATCTCTATCCTGCTTTCTCTTGCCGTTTCTAAGTTTTTCGGCTCAAACTCAAAACGCCAACCCTTTTCACTCACTGAAGACGATATTAATGTAGAAGCGGACAGAGCTTCTATTAATATGTTGGCTTCCTTTGAAGAGGAGTTTTTTGATTTTCATGCTGAGCGCGATCGCAAAAAGAAAGGGATTCTAAACAAAAAAGAAATTCTTACTCAGTACATTCATAAGAAACTACAAAACAATTCGGATTCTAACCTTCCAATACTAGTTTACTATCAAACAAACAGATATATTTCCCAAAGCACATCTTCATCAGGAGATAGCTCCGTTAAACCATATGATTTTGCTCAATTGCATGCCCTCCAGAATGCTTTTGTCAGAAACTTTAGTAGTTTCGATGATTTTGTGAATTGGTTTGTGGCCGAAGAAGACTTAGAAAATCAAATCATCTCTAGAAACGATCGAGACTATATCAATAAGAATCTTCAGGTTATTCGAGAAACTGTAAAGGTTTTCTTTACTAGCTTACATACTTCTCATTTCTCTGACCTTCGTGTTGTTCGCACTAGAGCCAGTAATGCGTTTAGTTATGCATCGACAATAACAAGTTCTTTAGAGATTAACAAAAAAGGACAGCCTATCAAAATTAATCGTCTATCTGAAGGTGAGAAGAGTTTACTTATTATCGTATGTGATATAGCCAGAAGATTAACTATTGCCAATCCGTCATTGAACAACCCCAGAGAGGGGCAAGGGATCGTAATCATTGATGAAATCGATGCCCATCTTCATCCTCAATGGCAGCGAGAAGTTATTCCTGCTTTGCAAACAACCTTTCCTAACTGCCAATTTATAACTAGCACACACTCTCCGCAGGTTTTAAGCAACGTTCATCGAAGTAATATCTTAATTCTAGAAAATTGGGAAATTGTTGAAGAAACGCCCTATTCCTATGGTCGAGACACGAATTCAATTCTTTATGAATTGATGGGTGTAGAAGAACGTCCCAGAGAAATTCGAGAGCGATTAGATGAATGTTTTCATTTGATCGACAGTGGAGAAACTGAATCAGCCAAAGCAAGGCTGTTAGAGCTACGAGGGCAACTAGGGGAAAATGATCCCGATATTATCCGTGCCTTAACTACGATCGACTTCTTGACTGACTGATTATGAAATATATCCGAAAAGGCACGGAACCTACATCTCTAGCAACCTATCGAGCCAGTGCTAACCGCAACTCAGAGTCACTTTACGAAGATTACCCCGATAAAGATGACTTGCGAAGACAACTGCTTCAGGAGCAGGGCTGTATTTGTTGCTACTGTATGCAGCGTATTAGCAATGAAGTTGATGCTACTTCGGGACAGTTCAAGATAAAGATTGAGCACTGGGCACCACAGAGCATTTATAACGGTCAAGACGGCAAACCAGATCGCCGATTAGACTACAGCAATCTCTTAGGAGCTTGTCGTGGCAATGAAGGGCAGCCTGAGCATCTCCATCATTGCGATACCCGTAAAGGCGATACTGAAATCAAAATCAATCCCACTCTACCTATTTGTGAGCAACAGATTTACTACAGTTTCTCTGGCGAAGTCCTCTCCCGTGATCCGGAGATTACACGAGATCTTAATGAAACGCTGAACCTTAATATGCAAACTCTACGAAACAATCGAAAAGCCCGCTGGGATGCTGTTAAGGATTCCTTAATGAGAAGAATGCCAAAAGGCACCTGGACTGTGGCATTGCTGGAGCGTGAGGTTAGAGCTTTGACTCAGATAAATGCTCAACGGCAATATAAGGAATACGTCGTCTTCCTGGTCTTTCTTTTGAAACAAAAGGCAGTTCAAGCAAAATAAGGTAATTCCCCGTCCCTCTCAAACCTACTCCGCAGCAACAGGCATGGCTTCGACAGTTTCCCAAAACTCAACTCAAACGGTCATGCAAGCATTGATTGACTCGCTCAATCGTGCTACGACTTACAACCAAAACTTCCAGGTTGCTC
>JAJPKC010000585.1 GCA_021323955.1 Oscillatoriales cyanobacterium Centralia_MAG_596
AAAAAGTAGGGTTCTAACCTTAATCGAGTGCTATTAATGTCTTGCGAGCGGGATGATGTTTCTATCGCAGAAACAGAAAAATGTAATTGCTCAGGAGTGTCTTTTCCAGTACTTGAGGGTGGAGTGAGTGGAACTTGAAGGGATTGAATATCAGGATTACAATCTGTTGTAAATTCAAGAGTGGCGGACTCTGGTAATAACAGAGTTGGATCTGGGGTGTAAAGATCGGCAGGAAATTGTACCTTATTTTTTCGTTTGCTTGCTCTTCTTTGAACTAGCTCCGGCATTGAAAATAGGATAGACTGTTCAGCTTTCCTTCCATTTCGATGAATACTCAGACGTTTACCAGTATGGTCATGTATCTTAAAATAAATCTCTTCGGCAGTAGGTAATTCTCCTGGTTGCTCCGCGTCATTCATCTTGAATTTTGATATACGCTCTGCGACAGAAATTCCTAAGCCGATAGCTGCCAAGCTACTTGGATGTGTTTTCTGAGAAGAAAGGATTACAAAATCATCAGAGAAATAACGTTTAAGCTCCTGATCCTGCTGTAAATGATATTGAAAACGTTCAAGCTTAGTGCCTCCACCAGCAAGAAGAACCCCATTTATCTGAAACGACTCATCCTGGTAGTTAATACGCTCATCCTGCTCAGCTTCCAGAAGAACTTCAAGGATATAACGTTTGATGATCCAAGCCCATTGTTCATCAAACAACTCTTCTAAATTAGTCTTGCTTAAGGTATAAAGCGTACTACCGATTTTTATGGAGTAGCTATTACTTAAATATTTTTCAGGGTTTTCTAAAATTTCAATTTTGGCTCTTTCTATTTTTCGGATTAATACATCTCGCCTCTTTTCTGAAATCTGTTCATCTTTAACTAGATATTCCAAAATCCTCTCATTGTAGTTTACGCCACCGTATTGGAAGCTTCGATAAATTGGAAATGCTCTCGCGATATTGCCGCTTTTAGAAAGATGGACAATAGCAATATCAGTTGTACTACCACCAATATCTATGATGAGGTAATTTGCCTTCGGTCGTTCTAATTGAACGCTTCCTTCACACCTGGTAAAGTAATAATAAACTCCGTATTGCTCATATAGAAATTGTTCTCTTGAAGAGGCATCAGCCTGGGGAAAATTAACTCCCTTGAGGACAGGACGAGAACCGAGCTTCTTTAAGATTGACCGAATATTATCTCTGTAGATTTTAGATTCATTCTTATCATATCCAGGAGCAGAGAAATAAAAGTGGAGCTTGGTTTCTTGTCCAAAAATCTCTTGGAGACGTTGAACGGTAGTTGTACATAACTGTTCAAGAAATTTTTCGGCGGCTTCATGGGGAGTGAAGGTTGGTTCTAGAACTTGGATATTTGTCCCCCCTTCCTGGGTGGGCATCACTTTCAACCCCTTCATGGAACGAGGTGCGTTTTCCTCAGCACTGGATACCCTTAGTAGCAGGTCTGCCTTAAAGTTCCAACAAATGAAACTACTACGACCTGGCAGGAGATTTTGGGGAGGAAATTTTTCTGGAGTGCCTAAGCTAAACTCATAGCGCTGCCCAATCCTTATACCCTGTAATTGAGATGGAACGATGAAGGCAGCATTGTGACTGTCCTTATCCAGTTTCAGGAGTCCAATTTCGTATGGCATCCAAATATTCTCGCGGAGTAGGATTTAGATGAAGGTATGCCGTTAGAATGCCCATTATTCTGCGATCGCTTTCAATAAGGCATCACGGGCATCAGAATAAAATTGAATATCAATCTTGGTTGCCATATCATCTGATAGGTCGTAAAGCTGACGACGAGATGACACGGGCATCAGTAGAGCCGTAGCACCCTTTTCAACAGCAAGTTCTGCAATGTTGACGGCGTTATAGATGGTCTCAATAGAACCACCGAGGTTTAGACCACCTACAATAATCAATCCACCCCTGATACTTTTCTTGAGTAGAGCACTACATAAAGCGACTATAACTGGTAAGCCCAGCTGACTCCCAGTTCGTGAGGTATCAAAGGCACGCAATTGTATGGAGAACTCGTGGGAACGAGGATCACGATCGCCCACTAACTCCTTTGCCCTTGTATAAAGGTTTTGCTCAGCATATCTTACGCTCTCGGAAAACGAAGGGGGGGTTGGGCGGTTTAAGACTTTAACCCCGGAGCCGGGACATTCTGTCACTTCAATTCTGTACAGACCAGCGCTTTCGTCCATGCTGCCAGGACTGATTGCCCAGACTTGTCCAGGCTCTAGCGGGTCACTACCAATGCTGTTTTCACTATGTAGCTCTGGGGTAACAACGAATTTTTCGACCCCTTCTGTACCCATCTGGTAACTAAAGTGGGTATTACGGAACTCAGCAGAGCCAATCCGCTTCTGTTGCTCCTTGACCCGCCGACGGACTTCTAGTGCAAGGCGGACTGCCCATTCAAGATCTTCGTCAGGAATAACTGATTCAGGGTGGGGGTAGAGAAGCTTGAGCAACCCACTAATCGTTTTATGAACAGCTGTCGTATCTCGTCCACTTAAAGCTCCTCCAAAAAAGACCCGTCCCTGTAAGGCGGGAAGACGGCTTTGCTGTCGAAGCTGGCTGAGGCATTCAGACAAGAAATCACTGACTAAGCCGAAGTGGTTAGTCAATAATTCTTTAGACATCTTGGGCACATCCCAACCAGACAAATAAGCATGGATACGATCCATAAATGCCGTGTCGTTCCGCATCTCAGAAGGAAGGGGACTAAACAGGTGTCCGACTCGTTGCTGATGCTCTACATCCACGTCAAAGTTACCAACGAGAACAATGCCCCCATCGGCGCGGATACTTTCCTTGCCCCGGCTAAATTCCCCAGATTCCATGTAACCTTTCATGATGTTTACGCCGTCCTTCTGGTCAAAGGAGACACCGGAAACCTCATCAAAGCAGACGACATCGTATTGACAGACTAGCCCTCTCTGCCCATTAGAGTTGTTCACGAACATGCGGGCAACACTCGCTTTACCACCAGATACCAAATGGGCATACGGTGAGACTTGTTGAAACAAATGGCTTTTACCCGTTCCCCGTGGACCAATTTCGACTAAATTGTAGTTTCGCTCCACAAAGGGAATGATCCGCATCAAAATCACATCTTGCGCCCGATCGCTCAAAAGATCTGGCTCTAACCCAATGCTGCGCAGCAAAAACTGCTTCCATTCCAAAGTGGAAAAGCACTTCCGTCCTCGTGCTAAATCCCCTAGAACATCTCGCTTTGAAAGTTGAATCTCACGTAGGTTTTCAATCGAAAAGGGGCGACCGTTTTTTTCCTGAGCGATCGATGCATCGTAAACTAGTTCGACCTCGGCATAAAATCCCCCAGTTAACATCCGCTCGTGGTCGCGTAGTAGTTCGCTATCGATTCGTACATCTCTGAGGCGAAGACTAGGTAGCTCTACCAGGTAGGAATCAGTTTTAGCATCCAGACGAGCGGTTAACAGATCGATGATCTTGACAGAACCGTCCTCACGGGCACGAGCCTTGAACAGTTCTTCTTCGCCTGCTTTAACTGTTCGATTGGCTAATTGACGACTAACAATCTGTAACCCTTCCTCAATCTCGTCAGGGTCAGTGCTAGCACAATAGCGACCCAGCAAAAATTCCACCACATAGGTGGGGACTGGATACTGGCGGCTAAAAGTTCGGACTAAATCCTTCCGGACAATATAGCCTTCAAACGCTTTAGCTGCTAACTGGTCGAGGGAATCTAGAGTGATATTCACGTATCTCCCCCAACAATGGTAGATTGCTTGGCGATCGCTGTCCCTTGAGGATCAAGCAGCACAATCAGGACAGGTTCACCTTCGCTACGATCATCTTCAATAGCAAGAGAAGCTGTGCCATTCGCGATCGCCTTACCACCATTGGCGAGGGATGTGGATGGGTCAGCGAGTTTGCGACGGATGTCTACCTTCATACCTTCACTTGCGTTGCTTATAGTAACCCGACAGCGCAATCCCAACCATTTGAGGCCACTAATGCTTGTGCTATAGGTGGGAGCCGTCCCAGAAACAATCAAGACGGGGGTGATACACTCTTGTAAACTAATACCTCCATGAGCATATTCTAGACCTGCTTTGAAGCAGCAAATGTTAGCAGCAGTAGCAATCCGTACATCCTCCGACCAGAACCAGGGAACTGTGGCGATATTCGTCTGAGCCGTATCCTTTAAAGCAGCACAGCGCCCCCATCGAGTTTGGGTAAGGTGAGCCGGGATAGCCTGTTTAGGCAGTCCTCCAGGGAGTAGCAGCCACCCATGATCCGTCACCACCCGCACACGCTGCCAACCTGCATTCAACAAATCCTCAATCCGAAGAGCGAGGCTGTTAAGTTGCTGTGGAATGTGATGAGCAAGTTTGTATCCTTGCTGGTGTCCGTAGTGGTCAACATCGCCAAACTCAGTCCACGCTTTACCTTTTGGGTCGCCTGTGTCTTGCCCCTCTAGAATCTGAATTTCTTGCTCCTGAAGAAGTTTCTGGAAGCGATCGGAGGTTAGTTCTTGCCCTGAGGCTGTAATGGTAGGGCAAAACTTCTCGCCTGTTGCTGTTCCGCTGAGTTGGGAGGCGATCGGTGATACGGATGGTTTAGCTGTCGCTGTCACGCTAGGTAATGCTACCCATTGCCACCCAGTTTCGATGTTCCAGCTATTTTCTTCTAGAAGCTTTTTTAGCCATTGCCCGATATCGAACCTTAAACCATCGGCAAACAGCAGACATTCCCCATTAGAAAGGTCTAGGGGTTCTGCCCTTGTAGAGGCAGGATTGGGATAGGGGTGAGATTGTAGCAATGACTGCAAATGCTCAGCACTACGCTCTAACCAGGGGGTATATAAAGCTTGAATAGCAGCAGTAATCGCTTGAACGTCAGGCTCTTTCTGAACACAGGCGATCGCCTTGAGCATTGCAGCGTCCGCTTGCCAACCATGCCCTATATATTGCTCTGCCATTGCCAGGGGTGTACTTCCCCCTAACGTAGATTTTGTGCTGGTAGCGAGGGCAGCAAGATTTTCTAACGCTTGAGCAAGGGGGGCTTGCCCCAAGGTTGCCCATACCCACTGTCGCCGCTTGCCATGCTGTTGTTCTAAGACACTGATCTGGTTATAAGCCTCTTGCGGCGATAGGTTGGAAAACTTCAAAAGCTCTGTTCGCAGGTCTTGTTCCTGGGCAGCGTTGTACTGAGGGTAGGAGGATAATTCGTCAGAGAAGAGGCTGAGGTTTTGGGGCGCAACTTGCTCTAGCAGTTGAGGAATATTGCGATAACGCTGTGGAGCTTCGGCAAAGCGATCCCATACGGTAGCCCAAGCCTGCTGACGCTTACTTAGAAGATCAGCAGCGATAATTGTACCGTCCTTTTTGGGATCGAACTTGTAGACTTCTTTCGCAGAGTTGCAGAAAACCGACCAGCGTGTCTTATCCCATTGATTTTGGGTGCCTTGTGGGTCGTTGAGCCAGAGCAGCAGTTCGCGATCGCTGTCTTGCATCACCAACTTATTAAAGTCAGCCGCTTCCAGTCGTTTACCTGACAAATCAATGACACGGGTATCGGCAAGGGTGGGCAACACGTCCTGCATTGCCTGGAGAGTATTGGCATCCTGAGCGACATCTAAACCTAAGCCTTCCTTAGACTTGAGAAAAGCGAAGACTGTCCAATCACGGGTATTAGATTGAGTCCAATACGCGCCTCGGAATTGGAGTTCCAGTAGAGGTTGAAGCAGCCAGGGGCAGGTTTCGACCGCACGAAGCTCCTGACGGCTAACCCCAGGCAGGTAAAGGATAGGAACTGCTCCGTCATCC
>JAJPKC010000355.1 GCA_021323955.1 Oscillatoriales cyanobacterium Centralia_MAG_596
GAAGTTGAGCTTAGCGACGCGGGAGACACGCCCATCGGCATCGACCTGAGCCTGTACCAGCGCCGAGACTGCCGATCGCGTTGCCAAAGTGATTTCCTGAAGCAACTGCACGTCTTCCAGCACGCCGCGATCGCTCCCCTGATAGATTGATTCCATCGTGCGACCGAGACTGCTGGCAATGATGCTGGGCAGACTGAGGATCTCGTCTTCGGGGCGATCGAGACTGGCAATATTGACCAGTGTGGCGATCGCTTCTTCTGCCGTCGGTGGTTTGCCGATGACGTGCAGACCACAGGGCAACAGCCGCGACTCGATTTCCATGAGCTTGATGTAAACCTTGCCAACGATCGTGTCTCGTGCGTCTGAGTCTAAGTCCTTCGCCGTTTCGGGAAACTCAATGTCTTTGTCCAGGTTGCAGATCCGGGCTTTGTCCATGATGGAATCGACGATCTGGGCACCGCGTCCCGTATCTTTCAGGGTTTGATAGGACGCGACCAGTTCGCCCAGTTCCTTCAAGCCCTTATAGAGTCCGGCATTTTCAGCCGGGGGCGTGAGATAGCTGATGGTTTCCGCGTAGGAGCGGCGTTTGGCGATCGTGGCTTCCGACGGGTTATTCGCGGCGTAGTAGTAGAGGTTGGGAATGGTGCCAATCAGACTATCAGGGAAGCAGGTGTCGGACATGCCGATCTGCTTACCGGGCATAAACTCTAGCGTTCCATGCGTCCCAAAGTGCAGCACGGCATCCGCCTGCCAGATCCGCTCCAGGTAGGTGTAGTAGGCGGCAAAGCCGTGGTGAGGACTGGCCGAACGGGAGAACAGCAGGCGCATCGGGTCGCCTTCGTAGCCGAAGGTTGGCTGGACACCAATGAAGACATTGCCAAACGCCTTGCCGTAGACCAGCAAATTCTGTCCATCGGTGTTGAGGTGGCCGGGGGGTGGCCCCCAGGATTCGTGCAGGCGTTCCGAGTAGGGCGTCAATGCTTCGTACTCGGGTACCGACATGCGGTAGGCAATATTGAGCTCCGGGCTGTTGTACTGGGCGCGAGCGTCGTGCAGCACTTCCAGCATCAGCGCTTCTGCCGTTTCCGGGAGGTCCTGAACGTCGTACCCATTGTGCTGCAAGGCTTCCATCACTTTGTAGATCGAGCCAAACACATCCAGATACGCTGCCGTCCCCACATTGCCCTTATCCGGCGGGAAACTGAAGACCGTGATCGCGACTCGCTTATTGAGCTTGGGCTTGCGACGGAGGTTTGCCCACTTCATGGCGCGCTGGGCGATCGCTTCCACCCGGTCTTGCAGCGCGATCGCGCGACCGGTGGTGCCATCTCGACCAGACAGAATCAGCGGCTCGATCGCGCCGTCCAGTTCGGGCAGGGCAATTTGCAGCGCCACCTGAATCGGATGCAGTCCGAGGTCACTGTCTTCCCATTCTTCAGTGGTTTGGAATACGAGGGGCAGCGCCACCATATAGGGACGGTTCAACCGCTTCAGTGACTCGATCGCCTTTGGATGGTCTTGTTTCGCGGGGCCACCGACCAGAGCAAAGCCCGTCAGCGAGATCACCACATCCACGATCGGGCTTTGTCCCTTAGACAGGGGATCGTAGAAGAACGCATCAACAGGTTTGGAGAAGTCCAGGCCGCCAGCGAAGACCGGAATCACCCGTGCACCCATGCTTTCGAGTTCCTGTACCATTGCCACGTAATGGGCGTCGTCGCCCGTCACCAGGTGCGTCCGCTGCAACACCAGACCAATGCAGGGAGCCAGCGGGTCTTTCATGTCGGCGGAAATATCGGTGCGGGAGTTGAACCAGTTGAGGTACTCCTTCACATCCTCAAACATGCTCGGCGCAAGGGGATGCCAGATGCCCAGGTCGGGATAGGTTACGGGATCGCGGTACTGCAAGGCTCCGCTATCAGTGTCCATGTCCTTGTAGACGTAGCGATCGGCCAGCATCAGCAGGAAATTCTCCAGGTTCTCTTGCGAGCCACCCAGCCAGTACTGAAAACTGAGCATGAAATTACGAGCATCCTGCGCTTTGTCCATCGGCAGGTATTTCAACACCTTCGGCAGCGTGTTGAGCAGCTTTAGCATGCCGTCCTGGAAGCCCGAACCGGATTTTTCCTTCCGCTTGCGCATAAACTGGGCGATCGCGCTTTTGGATTGTCCCAACTGCGCCATTGAGAAGCTGCCCATCTTGTTTAGGCGCATCACCTGCGGCATCGAGGGGAACACGACAGCCACATCGAGGCGATCGCGATGGGGTTCCACGGCGGCAACCACCTTGTCGGCCAGGTCTTCTAGAAAGATCAGCGAGGCGATAAAAACGTTTGCCTGTGCTACATCACGCTGGAAATCTTCGTAATTATTAGCGTCGCGAAGTTCCTCAATCAAGTAGCCGCTAATTTCGACAGCCAGATTTGGGTGGTTCTGGTTAATGGAGCGCACCGCTGCCGAAAGCGAACTTTGATACTGAGGTTCTAGCACGACATAAACCACTCGAAGCAGTTCGCGTCCCCGCAGATCATCCGGGGCAACGTGCCTGATCGTGGGCTTGACGTGAGTGAACATGCGGTTAAGCTCCTTATCTCATGACATGCAGGGGGTAACAGCCTGTCGGTTCAGGGCGACTTGAGCCACCACGCCAGACGGTCGTGCTTGCCTGCACACCCCGCCAGTGGACATGGTGTTGACAACTAAACACCGACTGTTACATTGATGCACATACATGTTTGTACCAGAAAACCTTATCCCATAGGGATTTCAGGGAATATCTGACACAATTCGATAACAATCCCAGCAAAATTCTTTACATTTATCAGTACTTTTTGAGCATCTGCTCACAGAGTATGAATAAATTTTAATTATCCGTGGGATCGCTTCTGCAGTTGCTTTTCCATGCTTTGGTCTATCTTGACCCAGTAGGACGATCGACGGATGGTACAAAACCAACTGGGGATGGAATCAGTGGGTTTACAGGCGGTACTTGCGCGTTGGCGGCCTGGTGGTCAATGGCTGGACTTGTGGCATATAGTCACTACAGTCCAGGGCTTTTGGGGTAAGCGCGATCGTGGGATGAACCGCGCACTTTAGGTACGGATTGTCTTTAAAGAACGTGCAATTGCGGCACCTGACCCGACGGCGATCGCTTCCTCGCCCGCTGTTATACCGTTGCCGTTGCCAGAACCACACGATTACAGCCGCCCAAATCACAATGAGGCTGAAGGGCAGCCAGTGCGGGATGTTGCTATTGAAATTCGTCCGGCCTGAAGGGGGGGTGGTAGCCTGCTGGCTGGTCGTTAGTGAACCGGCCTCAGTCGTTGCATCGGCCTTGGCTCCAGTCATCCCGACTAGCTGAAAAAAGCGATCCTGATACATATGATTCTTGCCGCCCAAATAACTGTGTATGACCGTCCGATCAATCGACACCACGATCGGTCAAAGGCATCGATCGCGTCGCCTCTACCACGGTTATGCTGAACCCCCCGACTCGTTACATCCTTCGTTCGTTGGATTTCTTGATCAGGGAATGGGCAAGAAAGGAAAAAAGGTCTTTAAAAACTTACGCAGACGCAGCAAATTGATGTTTTTCTCCAGCGATCGCCCAACGACTGGTCGCGATGGGCCGGGCACCTGTAGGTCAGCCTGGAGCTGGGCGTATTCGGCGGCTGTGAGCGGTTTGCCATCAATGGGCGATCGCGCGCTCGTGATAATCTCTGCCCGCAGCACCTCTTCGGGTGTGTCTTGAGGACTGGGCAACCCCAGCGCTGGCTCAACCGCCACTAAAGTAAGCCCTGCCAGTAGTATGAGCGCTCTAAGACTGGTGCAGGATGAGTACGCCCCGCAACGTCGCTGCGGTTGGGCAGGCAGGTTTTGAACATTCAATGTTACCCGTTTCATGCGACTGCTCTCTCCGCTTTCAGGATGGCAAATTAAATAACCTGAATCATGTCCCTACTGTACGGGCCTGGTATTGCCAAGCCCTTGCCCAAAAATTAGCATCTTAATTAAATTCTCGTTACTCAGCATCCAAAATCAGCTTACAACTTAGATCTGTGGGTAGACATCACTGGGTAGACCGCACTCAGCGCCGGATGGGTACAAACCTGACCAAACAATGGCTTACTCGATCGAAGATGACTGTAATCCTGGGGGTAAGGGTTCACGGCAGAGATGATGGATTTCGCAAATCCGCTCAAATAGCCACCCATTGTTTTGTCGATACTGCGGGATGAGTGCCAGTGGACTGAGCAGTGCAGCCGCGGCGATGTCAGCCACGCTAAGGCGGTCGCCAACCAGGTATGGATTTGATTGCCAGCGATCGGCCAGCGCGGCGATGGCAATCGTCAGTCGTTGCCGTGCCAGGTCAACGGCGGCAGGATTCATGTCGTACTGCCAGCGGACAACCTGAATCACAAGCTGGCTGGCGAACGATGGATCGATGTGTTTGCCTTCATCACGACGAAAATCGTAGTAAACAAAGCGGGTAGCCGTGCCGATGCTCTCATCCAGCCAGTCTTCCAAAAGTTCAGCCTCTGTCTGTTTGGCGCGATCGATGAGAAACAGCGGTGGTTCGGGCTGATACCGCTCCAAAAATTGCAAGATACGCGTCGAATCGGCGATCGCGATCGGTTCGCCCGGCAGTTCTGGCAGCAAGACGGGAACCGTTTTCAGGCCGGTCAAGGGTTTGAGCTTCAGTACATGCGCTCCGGGCGTCAAGTTCTCTACGTCATAGGGAATCTGCTTGTATCCCAGCGCTAATCGGGCTTTACGGCAGTAGTGAGACGTGCTGAATTGCAGGAGTCGCATGGCAGTCGGTGCTCAGGAATCAGGAGAAGGGGGCGCTAGCTGCTCGCATCCGCTGCCGTACCCTGGACGTTGTTATTTGGGCGGCAAGAATCATAGGGTGGTAGATCGGTCGTGGCTTTAAGACCCGGATGGCCCTCACGCTATTTGGGGCACCATCTGTGGTCGGCTAAGAGGCTCCTGCGATCGTACTATGGGAAGCACCTGTAGCCGATTCAGGCTTGGGGCGTTTTTCCTCAGGGGCCGTTGCGTCAGACTTGAGTGTAACAGGCGGAACTGCGGGACGATCGCGAAGGGGGCAAGGCGGATGACCGGTGGCGGTGATAGGATGCATGAGTCAGGGGCGAGACGGGCGCTTAAAGCGTGAGGATCGATCGCCACCGCCTGCACCGACTACAAAATTTGCCAATTCTTCAAACTAGAGATCCAGTTTGGCCGATCTTGCGTACGTTTAAATACAGCTTCGGGGGGTGCAATTTTTTAATATAGCCACTAGTGCCGCTGGGCAGAAGGGTGCATCGCTACTGTAGTACTTTCGTTCTACAGTTCTACAAGGATTAGTCGCGAAGAATTTTGGTGGCAAATTATTGCAAAATTGTGATTGCAAAATTGAGACCCCATGGATTCGCGCGCCGGTCATTTCAAATCACTGTGATGCAAGGACGGTTATTCGTCCCAGAATTTCATGTTTTCTGCCTTCTTTACCCTGCCTCGTGTGTTCCCTAAATCTCATCAGCCTGAAGCGTTAGCTCTCGATTGGCTACAGCATCCCGAAAAGCAAAATGCGCAACTGCGACGAATTGTTGATCGCGTACGCAACTCCCTTGAGCTGCGGGTGGTGCTGCAAACGGCGACGGATGAACTCGCAACGCTGCTCCGGCTCGATCGCTGTCGGTTTTTCTGGTACTTTCGCGATAGCAACCGAGTGCAGGTTGTGTGCGAAAGCACCCGCTCTGGTGGCTCGGCACAGTCGGAGCCGTTTACGCCGATCTACTATCCCCTGGACATGTTTGGCGCATCAGCCGCCGCGGCGATCGCGCGGGGTGAACTCAGCCTCACGAACGGTTGGTCGTCTGGTACGCCAATGGCGCGATCGCTGGTTCAGCGTACACCTGATCAGCCGTCACCTGGCCCATCATCCGCTCGGCCCTTGCATGAGGCTGCCGTCCCGTCAATTTTCGGCTCGATCGCCAACCTGCTGGTGCCGGTTCATCCGCAAAACGGCTCTCATGGGTTTATCGCCTGCCTCTCTGAGAAGCCGCGCCAGTGGTCACCTGCCGAAGTTGAATTCATTCAGTCGATCGCCCAGCAGCTTGAGATTGCCATTCGGCAGGCGCAGCTTTATGAGCAGACTCAGAAGCAGGCGCAGCGCGAACGGTTGGTCAACCAGATTACGGCCCAGACACGGCAGAGCTTTGAACTGGGAACGATTTTAAGTAGCGCGATCGCCCATCTGCTGGAAGCGCTCAAGGTCGATCGCTGCCTGGTTCACCTGGTTGAAGACCCTGGCGACTACCAGCATCAACCGATGACCGACGCGACCGCCATCGGGGATCAAGCCGCCTTTCGGCTCCAACATCTGTATGAGGTTTGCCGTCCGCCCTTCTCCTCCACGATCGATGTCTTTGACACCAACGGCCCGATCACCCGTTGGGTCATCCAAAATCGCCGTCGAGTTGTGATTACGGATGTCACGCACGACGATCGCATCGGCCCTCACAACGAGGAGTATCAGCAGGCGCAGATCAAGTCTTCATTGGTCGTACCGGTGCAAAATAAAGCCAAACTGCATGCCATTCTCTACCTCAACCAGTGCGCTCACACACGCTACTGGTCGAAGAACGATCAGCGGCTGGCGCAAGCGGTGGCCGACCAGTTAGCCATTTCCATTCAGCAGGCGCATCTCTACGCGCAGACCAAGCAACAGGCGGCTGAAAGTGCGGCGCAGGCCGCTCATCTCGCTGCCACGCTTGATGAGCTGCGGTTGACCCAGGCACAGCTCATTCAGAGCGAAAAGATGTCGAGTCTGGGGCGACTGGTGGCGGGAGTTGCCCATGAGATCAACAATCCCATCAACTTTATCTACGGCAATATTCCTTACATTGACACCTATATCCAGGATTTGTTGCAGTTGCTCCAGGCCTACGAAGCCCGTGTGCCTAAGCCTGATGAGGCTCTGAAGGCGATCGCTGACCGTGTCGATCGTGACTTTTTACTGGATGACCTCCCGCGAATTTTAGACTCGATGCGATCAGGGGCCGATCGCATCCGGCAGATTGTCCTGTCGTTGCGTAACTTCTCGCGACTCGATGAAGCACAGCGCAAGCGGGTTAATCTCCACGAAGGGATTGAAAGCACCCTATTCGTCCTCAAAACTCACGTTCAAGCGGACATTGAGATAATTCGGCAGTATGGTGATTTGCCGCTGGTGGAGTGTTATCCCAGCCAGCTCAACCAGGTCTTTCTCAACATTCTGCTGAATGCGGTCGAAGCGCTTAGTACCTGGCAGGGCGAGCGGAAGACGATCGCGATCTGTACCGATACGATTGCCACCAGTGGAACCCAACCCGAAATGGTGCGGATCGTCATCACCGATAATGGCCCCGGTATTCCGCACGCGATCCAACCGCAAATCTTCGATCCGTTCTTTACGACGAAGCCGATTGGACAGGGGACAGGGTTGGGGTTAACCGTGAGCTATCAAGCGATCGTCAACCAACACCACGGCCACCTTAAGTTCTATTCCGAACCGGGCTTAGGGGCCGAATTCATGATTGAAATCCCCATCAAACATGCACATGACGCCAAACCGCTGCCCGCCAGCTGGGAACTTGTAGACTGACCGCAGGGCAACCAGCGCATCGGCAATGGTTTGGTGGGCACTACAGCAATTACCGCTGCCATTGAGCGTATGGCAGCGGTAAGTCAGCTTTGAGCCAGACAATATGGGCGGCACTGCGCGATCGTCCGATGCAACGGGGCTAGATGCTTGTCTCTGAAATCCCGAGGTACGTCTTCTTGAGATAGCGGCTGAGCCGCCCTAACGGACTGGTCGCAGCCATTATATTTTCAGGCACTTTATCGATCGCAATGCCAACTAAGGAAGCAAATTCAGTGTCGGACAGTTCACCCAGACGATGCTGTTGAAACGCGTCCACAACCCTAACCAGGTCAGTGGCAGAAAAAGTAAATCCGTTTTGAGCGGCAAACTCAGCAACCACAGGTGCGCGATCGCCCTTGAGCGCTGCCGTCTCAGCCGCGTCTAATTCCGCTTCGCTGCTAATATTGCCATCGCCAACTCCCAGTAATGTCTCCAGCTGTTGGCGTAAGGCTTCGTCTTCAGCGGTCTTTTGCATGAATTGCAGTACTGTTGCAGTAGTCATATCAAAAGTACCTTTGTGGACAGGTTGTCCAGATCTTAGCAAGAGCGGCCAGCAATGCGGCTTAACAAAAGCTGAAGCTTCTGTTCTATAGGGGGTGGCTGTACGCCGTTGACTGACTCGCGATCGCTGCCGCATCAATTTTGTAACATCAAGGCAGCATGGTTGGGACCTCTAATCCAGTTATGCTGGTGAGTCGGAGTCGTTGCAATCGCCCAGTTAACAGTCAAGCATGTAGTTAGGATGACTAACCCCGTACCACGAATTGCGGTATTAGATGATGATGAGAACTGGTGTCTCGCCGTTAAACGGTTCTTTCGAGCCAGTTACGAAGTCAGCACGTTTACGGATGTCCAAAGCTTCCTGGCGTCTCCGATCGAGTCCTACGACCTGGTAATTGTGGACTTTACGATCGCTCCAAACCACAGATATGAGCAATTTAGCAATGGGATTGAGGTGATCCAGCAGTTAAAGGCTCAGATCACACCGCCACCCCTGACGATGCTCACATCCGCGTTTATTAGCCGCAACGACCTCACGATCGACAGCACGTTGAGAACGCAAGCCGATGCCATTATGCCGAAAGACTGCGGGCTGGATGAGATTTTGCAAACGGCAAAGGCCATGCTGAACCCCAAAAACAATACTGGTGAGCGATCCCCAGACCCGGGAACCTGATCGGGTGAGTGAGACGAATCGGCGGGTCGCGCGTAATTTGAGCGGCCCGTAACAGAAATCCGTAATGACTGTTGCTGTCTCGGTAGTCAACGTGCGAGCGGCCCACACGGACTGCAATCATCCCTGGACTTACTGAACTTTATTACCCAACACAAGCTATGGGCAACATTCAGATCCTCCGTAATTTTCACTCCGACATTGAGCAAATTACACGCACCATCCGCATCTTCACCCCCGATGCTTACACCCAGCACCCCGACCAATCGTTTCCAGTGCTGTATATGTTTGATGGGCAAAATATTTTTTCGCATCCAGAGTCAGCAATGTATGACACCTGGTGCGCGAACACGACGATGGAAGCCCTGGTTAAAGACGGTAGCGTGCGTCCGTGGATTATTGTGGGTATTGACAGCACGAGCGACCGCATGATTGAGTACTCCCCCTGGTTGGGTGGACGCGGCGATCTCTGCGCCCAATTTCTGCTCAAACAACTCAAGCCCTACATTGACCAGACTTACCGAACCCTGCCCCAACCGCAGTGGACAGGGGTGATGGGTTCCAGTATGGGCGGTTTGATGTCCCTTTATATTGGTAAAAAGTATGGTGATGTTGTGGGGCGCATTGGGGGCCTGTCACCAGCGCTGATGTGGGGGGGCGATCAGATGTTTAAGCTCTGGGATCAGCGCAATGATGTGTGGTCAAAAATCCACCTGTACGTGGGCAGTGAGGAACAGTACTCATTTTATGGGGTCTGGCTCGATTACGTTCCCGTCACGCAAACGTTCTATAACCACTTAAAGCAGATTGGCTATAGCGACTACGAAGTCCACTTTCTGCTGGCCGATGGCGAAAGACATTACGAAACATCGTGGCAACGGCAGCTACCCGGAATTTGGCGCTGGTTGCTAGAGGATGCGGTAGGCACCAACGGTTAATCAACCTCTGGTTGAATATGAGCACCAGAGGACACGTCCCACGCTGCTAAGTCGCTGGCACAGATCGTTGGGATTGGTGGCCTCAATTGCTCCAGGGCGTTGATGGCCGGAGACAGGGATTTTCCTTCGCTGTGGGGTTCATCTCTATACTGGTAAACAAGGCAGCACTGGTAAACAAGCCAGCAATAGACCGATCGTTCTGCCTTACTCCTCAGCCCTCCGCATGGTCAAACCGATGGGTTGCCGAACTGAGGCTGCGGTCTACTGGTATCAATCGTAAATGCTGCAAGCAGTCAGTCGGTCATGCTTGTGGTACCGTGTTGCGATCGCCATTCTCCAGTCCAGCCGTTTAGAGTCCAGCCGTTTAGAGTCCAGCGACAGCAGCATTATGGGAGCCACGCCGTCATTTCAATCGATTCTCGATGACCTCTACGACCGATACAAGTCGTTTAATGACGGTCAGGTTGCCAGTTACATCCCCGAATTGGCTAAGGTCAATCCTGATTTGTTTAGCATTTGTGTGGCAACCGCAGACGGTCGAGTATTTACAACAGGCGATGCCGACCAGCTATTTACGATCCAGTCGATCGCCAAAGTATTCGTGTACGGTATGGCGCTGGATGATCATGGCCGCGATAAGGTGCTGGCCAAGGTTGGAGTCGAGCCGACGGGTGATCCATTTAATTCCATCATTCGGCTGGATGAGCATTCCAAACGGCCAGACAATCCCATGATCAATGCGGGCGCGATCGCGACCACCAGCCTGATCAAGGGTAATGGCCCTACCGAACGCCTGAATCGGATGCTGGATATGTTTCGGCACTACGTTGGGCATGACGTATATATCGATATGTCGGTGTTTGTCTCGGAGCGATCAACGGGGCATCGCAATCGCGCTATGGCATCATTGATGCGGCATTTTGGCATGATTGACGATCGCATGGACGAATCGCTGGATTTGTACTTTCAGCAGTGCTCGATGATGGTGACCTGTCAGGACTTGGCCGTGATGGCGGCAACGCTGGCAAACTGTGGCGTGAACCCGCTGACGGGCGATCGGGCCGTGCCGGGGTGCTATATCCGCGACATCCTGAGCGTGATGTATACCTGCGGCATGTACAACTTTGCGGGGGAATGGGCCTATAAGGTCGGCATTCCTGCTAAAAGCGGCGTGTCGGGAGGGATTATTGCCGTTGTGCCGCACCAGCTTGGTATCGCGGTCTTTTCTCCCCCGCTTGATAGCCACGGCAACAGCGTTCGGGGGATTAAAGTTTGCGAGGATCTGGCCCAGCAGCTTGAACTTCACATGTTTGACCCACCGATGGGCTGCTCTCATATCCTGGAACGGATCGGTCATGAGCAGTGACTTCGGTGGCATCCCCGCTTAATTTAAAGAATCAGGCGCACCGTCCAACGGTATCATCCGCGCGAGACGGTGGGGTGTGACGGCAATGGATCAGGACGGGTGGTAAACAGGGTGCCGATCGCGGGTGGCGAGCGATCGACAAATTGCTTGAGATCGACCCCTTCGTGCTGCAATAGCCATTGCTTGCGTGCCAGTCCGCCTGCGTACCC
>JAJPKC010000426.1 GCA_021323955.1 Oscillatoriales cyanobacterium Centralia_MAG_596
CCGATCCCCCGCCAAGAAGACCGCAGTGCAATAGCGCTAAAATGCTCTGCGAGTATGCCAGGGCAGCTGAATGGTAAAGGTGGTAGTGCCGGGTGGATAGCTGTCTACAGTGATTTTTCCGCCCAGACGATCGACCATTTTCTTCGTCAATGCGAGCCCTAAACCGGTTCCACCATATTTCCAGGGATCGTGATGGGGAATGCGGTAGAACTTGTCAAAGATGCGATCGCGCTCAATTTCGGTAATTTCAACCCCAGAATTGTTGACCACGATCGCCACCATGTCGGATGCGGGCTGAACCGTTAAACTAATGTGCTCTCCAGCGGGCGTATACTTGCAGGCATTATTCAGCAGTTCGGTCGTCGTCCGTTCTAAATAAACAGCATCCGTTGTGATGAGCAACTGATCGGGAATATCAACATGAAGGTGCTGCTGGTGCTGCTGGGCTCGTTGCATAAAGGGTGCTGCAAGCTGCGATAGCAAGCGCGATAAATCCACAAGCGTGAAATTGAGCGGTTCTGTGTCTGCATCCAGTTGAGTCAGGTCAAGCAAATCATTGATCAGTTGCGTTTCTCGCTGGCACTCGGTTTTCAAAATTTGCAGATAGCGGTGGACTGGGTTTGATTCATTGACCGGCGGTTCGAATGATTTCAGACTCAGTTCCAGCATGTGGCCGGCCATCTTAATGTTCGATAGCGGCGTCCGGAGTTCGTGAGACACCGTGCTGAGGAAGTCGTCTTTGAGCTGGTTGAGCCGCGTGAGTTCTGCGATCGAGTGCTCTAACTCTTGAGCCGCCTGTTTCTGAGTGGTGATATCTTCCGAAAATAAAATAATGCCGCCAATTTCCTGGTTCGGTTTGTACCAGGGATGTATTTCCCACCGTGTCCAATACTGCGTTCCATCATCCCAGGTCAATAAACTTTCATCACACGTCTCAATTGCTCCCGTCAGACAGCGCTGATGGATGGCCTGCCATTGAGCCGCGATCGGCACCATGTCGTAATGAGAGCGCCCCAGCACCGATTCGATCGAGCCGAGCTGGCAGGCCTCGATCCCCCGCTGGGTGATCATCAGGTAGTTCATGTTCCGATCAAACATGGCAATATTTGCCGGAGCATATTTGATCAATAGCTGCAGGATTTCTTCCCGCTCTTGCAGCATGAGTTCGGCATGTTTGCGATCGCTAATATCCATGTGGGAACCAACCATCCGCACGGCCCGCCCAGTGTCATCCCACACGGCTTGAGCACGGGCCAGCACCCATTTGTAGGTGCCATCTTTGCAGCGCATTCGCTGTTCTACTTCAAAAAAGGGCGTTTGACGCTGCAAATGGTCTTGAATCGACTGCTGGAGGTGCGGTCGATCGTCGGGATGCACCCGACTTTCCCACGCTTCCAGACGGTGCTCCACTTCGTCATCGCGATAGCCCAACATCTCTTTCCAGCGGGACGAAAGAAATAATTCATCCGTGATGATGTTCCAATCCCAGATACCATCGTTTGTACCCCGGAGTGCCAGTTCCCAGCGTTCTTCCTGTTGCCTGAAAGCGGACTCTCGCTGTTTTTGCTGGGTCAGATCGCGTCCAGTGCTGTAGAACACGCCATTGTCATAAACCGCATTCCAGGCAATCCAGCGGTAAGATCCATCGTGATGGCGACAGCGGGCTTCGCAGTTCAGTATGGGCTGCTGAGTGAGTCGATGCTGTTGAAACACCGCCTGGACTGCCGCAACATCGTCTGGATGGAGTCGATCGAAAAAATGGCTGCCGACGATGTCCTCACTGGCATAGCCCAGCGACCTCTGCCAGGTGGGATTTACAAGAATAATGGTGCCGTTTTGATCGACGATCGCCATCAAGTCATGGGCGTGTGTGAAGAAGTGATCACGTCGGTTTACCGTTGCCAGCGGTGAATGGCTTACTGGTGTTTGACGGTGGGTATTGAGTTGAGCGATCGCGATTCCCAGTTGCAGCGTGAGCTGTTTGAGCACCTGGATTGCTAAAGATGACCAGGTGCGAGGAGTGCCGCACTGATGGAGAATCACCAACCCCCAAAGCTGCGGCTCGTCACCCACCCCTACCGTCGATGGCCGCCTCATAATGATCGGTACAACCAGATTTGCTTTGACCTGAAGTTGGGTCAATAGCGTAATGTGGCACGGCGCTAGATCACTCTGTTCCACATCAGCAATTTGGCTGATTCGACCCTGACGATACAGTTCGGCATAGTCATTTTGAAAGCAATCGTCATAAATTAACTGACCCATCAGGGGCTGCCAGCCGTCTTTCACAGCCTCCGCGATCACAACCCCATCGTTATTCGGTAGGAATTGGTAAATTAAACTGCGATCGCTTTCAAATAGGTCTTGTATTTGCTGAACACCATAGCTCAAAAGCGTTTCCAAATCAGTTAACTGATGGAGCCTCAGCACGATTTCACCGATTTTTTCTAAAAGCTGCTCAAGTGAACGATGCGTTTCAGCAGAAGGTGAAGTGAACATTTAAATTAAAGGGATATAAATCAAGTCTCTACTATGATTGAACCCACAATATTTCAATCTTTAAAGGAACAGTCACCAAATCTTAATTTAATTTCTACAGTGACCTTACTCGTTCTGTTTGGGTGACGGCGACAGTCATTTGACCTGAACGGCACTCATTTGGGAACTATTGCATCACCCACCGATCGCCCGTGGTCAGGTCAACACGATTCCACCGGTGATCAATGCTCCTGTTCGCACTATAAATGGGTGCATCATTCGATTGAGCACAATAGGCTACCCGATGAGCGATCGCCATGCGTCCTGATTCTATTTGCCGTACCGCCTGTTTCACGCTTCTTTTGTCGCTGATGGGTTCAGGCGGATTTACCCTTCAGCACCCAACATCGATGGTTTCACCCGCCGCCGTTCTGGCCGCACCACCGATCAGCCAGAGCCAGATACAGGCACTAACGCTCTACCAGCCCCTCCAGACAATTCAGTGGGAAGGGCCGTTTCGCGATCGCCAGGGGACAGTCTACTTTGCCGAGGCGGATGTGACGACCACGACAGCCCTGGAGTCCGACCTGGAGCAAGTGCGAGCCATGCACGATCGACGGCAGGAAGCACACCTGCTGGCAAAGTTAGGATTACTGGCTTATTTTGGCGGGTCGTTTGACCGGGCGATCGAAGACTACAAGCTGAGTTTAGAGATTGCCAGGGATGTGGGCGATCGCGACCTGGAGGGCATTGCTCTGGGCAACCTGGGGCTGTTGCAGGTGCAGAACGGCTTTTATACCGCCGATGCGCTCGACTATTTACAGGAGTACCTCCGGTTTGCCCAGCAGCAAAGCCAGTTTGCCAATGCGGATCGGCGTCAGGAAGCTGTGGCCTTGGGCAATCTGGGCAATGCATACTTTGGTGCAGACCTGTATGTGCAGGCGATCGACCTGCACCAAAAGCGCCTGATGCTGTCACGCCAGATCAAGGATCGAATTGGGGAAGCCAAGGCACTGGGCGATCTGAGTCTGGTCTATCAGGCGCTCGGTGAAACCAGCAAGGCACTGGACTATCAGCAGCAGCAGTTGGCGATCGCGCGACAAACCTCAGACCAGCGCGGACAGAGTATGGCCCTGGGTAATCTGGGGATTACCTACCAGACGCTGGGCAACTATACCCAGGCGGCCAGTTACCAGCAGCAGCGACTAACGCTGGCACAGCAAATCAACGATCCAAAGGCAACAGCAGAAGCGCTGGCAAATCTAGCAGGAACGGCCTACTTTTTGGGGGATTACACAGGCGCGATCGATCGCTACGAACAGGCCTGGGCGATCGCCTGGAAGCAGGTTCACAATGCAGATGTGCTGTATGGCATCCGGGGCAACGAAGCCCTCGTGTATTTTCAAACCGGCGATTACGACAAGGCATTGCAGTTTTACCAGCAGTACTTCACGCTCGTTGCGTCCCGTAACAATCGCCGGGCACAGGGCATTGTCAAAAACAACGCGGCCATTCTGCGCCTCACGACGGGCAATGCGGCAACCGCAGAAACGACGCTGCGGGAGGCGATGGCCTTTTGGGAGTCCTTGCGCACCCGCCTGGGCAGTAGCGATGCCTACAAAGTATCAATTTTCGAGACGCAGGGTGCCCCCTATCAAAATCTTCAGTCCCTTCTGGTGGCGCAAAATAAACCCGAAACCGCGCTAGAGATCTCGGAGCGGGGACGCGCCCGGGCATTTGTCGAGCTACTGGCACGTCGCCTACCGCTATCAGGTAAGGTAGGGCCAGCGGCGACTGGTACACCGACCGTTGAACCCCTGTCGATCGCGCAAATCAAGCAGGTTGCCCAGGCTGAAAACGCCACTCTGGTGGAATACACCATCCTTTCGGAAGCGTTTAAGGTGCAGAACCAACTGCAAATCCACGAATCACGATTGCTGATCTGGGTCGTCAAACCAACGGGTGAGGTAGTGCTGCGTCAGGCTGATCTCAAACCGTTATGGCAGCAGCAACACACGACCCTGACCGATCTGGTCGCGGCTCAGCGGACAGCAATCGGGGTGCGATCGCGCGGCATCGGTGTGGTCAACAACGCGGCTACGCGCCAAAGCTCTCCCCAACACCTGTCTCAGTTGTATCAACTGCTGATTGCGCCCATTGCCGACCTGCTGCCCGGCGACCCAACCGCTCGACTGGTCTTTATTCCTCAGGGGCCGCTCTTCCTGGTGCCCTTTCCCGCCCTCCAGTCGCCTACCGGACAGTATTTGATCGATCAGCACACGATCGAGATTGCCCCATCAATCCAGGTGCTAGCGCTCACACGACAGCAGCGCCTCAAGCGGAGCGAGGAACCCAAAAAGACGACCGGATCCCGATCAGGCGCGACGCTCATCGTGGGTAATCCCACCATGCCCAGGGTCGTTCTGGTAGCAGGGCAACCGCCAGAGCCGCTGTCCAGCCTACCAGGGGCAGAGCAAGAAGCGAAGGCGATCGCGGCGATCCTCAACACGCAAGCGCTTACAGGCAACCAGGCGACCAAACCGGCTGTCGTCCAACAGATGACATCGGCAACCCTGGTGCATCTGGCAACCCACGGACTGCTGGATGACTTTCGCGGACTGGGAGTGCCGGGAGCGATCGCCCTCGCGCCCGCTGGCAATCAGGATGGGCTGCTGACAGCCAGCGAAATTCTGGATCTGAAGTTGGCTACGGATCTAGTGGTGCTGAGTGCCTGCAACACAGGCGAAGGGCGGATTACGGGCGATGGTGTGGTAGGGCTATCGCGATCGCTGCTCTCTGCGGGTGCCCTTAGTGTGATTGTCTCACTCTGGGCGGTACCGGACGAACCCACGGCGTTTCTCATGACTGAGTTCTACCGCCATCTGCACGAACACAAATTGGACAAAGCCCAGGCATTACGACAGGCAATGCTGAAGACCAGGCAAACCTACGGCAATGACCCGCTGAACTGGGCGGCGTTTACATTAATTGGGGACATGGATATGGGTGAGTAATGATGGAAGACGCTCATCGCCCCCTCGTGATTGGTACGCTCATTGGATTGGTACGCCCATGAATGGAATGCGAATGGTGAACGCCGCGATTGACAGGTGTATATCCGCGAGTAATCGAAACGGATGACGCTCGATCGAGGGTCTGGTGCAAGTTTTGCGGTGATGCTGGATGCGCTGCTGGTGGCGATCGACCATAGGAGATTCTTTCAAACGATGGACGGCAATGAATAAGTCCTACCGTAAAAATAAGAAGACTGTCGGTTTGTCTTTGCGGAAACTTGTCATGCTGTTAGAAGGTTCATGCCATTGTGGTGCAGTACGCTTTAGCGTGCAAAGTCAACAGCCTTACCCCTATATGCGCTGCTATTGCTCGATCTGCCGCAAAACGGCGGGCGGTGGCGGGTACGCAATCAACTTGTCGGGCGATCATCGGACACTCAAAGTTGAGGGTGAGGACTACCTGACGGTCTACCACGCCCGCATTCAAAATCCAGAAGACGCCGCGCCATTCGTCAGTCAGGGAGAACGGCGGTTTTGCCGTCAGTGTGGCTCCTGCCTCTGGGTGTATGACCCCAATTATCCCGATTTGATGCATCCCTTTGCGTCGGCGATCGACACAGAATTGCCCACCCCCCCAGAACACACGCATATCTTGCTGGACTTTGCCGCTAGCTGGGTCGAGATTCCCAAATTACCCAACGATCGCTACTTTGATCGCTACCCTGACGAATCGATCGCCGATTGGCATGAGCGTCTGGAATTAACCACGGATTGAAAGTCGATTTCACTCTATTGGATGACGCTTCCATGATTCCACCCTGGCAATGTCGTGAGGAAACGTTCACCAATACATCAACGATCGATGGTTTTGCACAGGCTCATGCCCGGATGCTTTCCCCATCAAGGCTTGCTGATTACAAGTATGATTTTTGCCCCCTAACCCCCAAGTTTGGGGGAACCAATGCTTTCAAAGTCCCCGAAACTTGAGGGCTTAAAGCCCTTTGGACATACAAGAAAAAGGGGGGTGGAGTTTACAAAAAACAAATTCATACCAAGATTCAGCAATACCCCCATCAGTGACCTTTTTGGTATGCCCGTAGGACTTTATGACCATTAACCAATGACCATTAACCAATGACCATTAACCAATGACCATTAACCAATGACCATTAACCAATAACATTTGATTTCCGACCCCGATTAATGACGAGTTGTACCAAGCAATATTGATTCATTGAACCCATTGAACGCAAATTCAATCCGTCGAGTCTAAATCTTGCTAACAGACACGTTCTTCCACCATCACAATCAAACCAATTACCTCATGGCTAATCAAAAGCTCAACGTGCGTCGATTACATCGATTTCTAGCACCCATTATGGTGCTGCCCCTGCTGCTGACCCTCACAACGGGAGTACTGTTTCAATTTGCCGATCTGACTGACCAGGAGCGCCAGTTTCGCTGGTTGATGGCGCTGCACACCGGACATTTTGGTGCCCTCAATCTATCAGTGATCTATCCATTCTTAAATGCCCTGGGATTGCTGTTTTTAGTCGTGTCTGGGTTTTCGATGTGGTGGCAGGGACGACGGCGCACCGATCGCGCGCTCAGTTAAAGGGTGGCCCCTTCTCACTATTCACGCAATGCTGATTTCTCCCAGCGATTGAATCTGGCGATCGCGGTATCCCGCCGTTCTCAGTGGTTCCACAATGTCCGTCTGCACATCCGGCACATAGCAAACAATCAGACTCGCTTCAGCATCAGGCACAATTCGCACTGCACCAATACCAGCGGGTAGGATACAGGATTCCCCCTGCTGCAACGTTTCTGTGCCACCCGCAGATTCCACCTGTACCGTCCCGCCTACATTGGATAGCGTGATGCAGCGCTGCGGGTGGGATGGTTCATCGTAGGGTTCTGTCAGCGTCCAGCGCTCAAGGGCAAAATACGGCCCGACTCCGCCAATGGTGCGCCGATTGTTCCCTGACGGCAGATCCAGTCCGGGGTTGGGGCGTGGCTGATAGTGGGTCTTGAGTTCGTCTAGCGTCGCGTTGATGTTGGCGTACCATTCGTCCTGGGAATGCGATCGTCCGTAGAGATCGACAGGCATCACCATCTGTCCGAGGTCAGAAGTCTGCTGCACCTCAAAGACCAAACAATTGGGGCCAAAAGAATGGATGATGCCACCGGGAACGTAGATAGTGTCGCCCGCTTGAATGGGGTAGCGTGACATGACAGCATCGTAGTCTTGCGCCACGAACGCATCAAACAACGCCTGCCGTGAAAACTCGGCTTTTAGCCCTGCCAGAATGGTTGCCCCCGGCGCAGCCCAGAGAATATGCCATGCTTCTGTTTTGCCATTCGGCTCGTGATGAACTCTGGCCGCCGTTTCATCGTCAGCATGGAGATGCACAGGCAGCATGTGAGAGGCATCAATAAATTTTGCGAGCAATGGAAAGTGAGGCCCACGCCACCCGGAGCCAACCAATCCATCGGGATCGCTCAGCGTTAAATCGTGCAGGGTGCGTCCTGCCAGGGGGCCGTTCGTCACCGTGCCCGTTGTCTCGCGGTAGTCGCTGATCTCCCACGTTTCGGCCACAATGCCATCGGGGAGTCCCTGCTTGCGGAGGTGCTCTGGAATCAGTCGATCGCCGAATTGGTAACGACGAATATGAGCGGTCAGTTTGAGGGGATACCAGTCCATGTGAGTAACCAGGCTGATGGAAAGTGGATGTTCAGCGTTGAGTGCTCAGCAGTAGGTTGGGGTTCAATAGGCCTCGTTCTGGTATCGCACCGCAATCCATCAACGGTGCCGCAACCACTGATGGCCGATCGCTGATGGCTGATCGCTGACAGCTATCCCCACGCTATCGTACGCATTCAGCGATCGCGGTAAAGAGTCGTTAAGCTTTTTGGTCAAGCCGAATGGCCTGTGCCAGGGCCGCTTTTTCTCTGGCGCGATCGACATAAGGTTGCAGTCTGGCAGCGTCCCAGCCTGTGAGAATGCACAGATCGGTCAGGTTCATGCCGCGCATCAGCAGCTCCACACACCAGGTCTGTTGGGCTTGCTCGATCGCAGGCGGTTGTCCTTCGGGCGTCAACAACCCATCAACCATTACCTGCCAGAACTGGCGAACATCGCTTTCAGTCATGGGCTGCCCGGCTTTGCTTAGAAACATGGCCGCCTGACTGTCCTTACGACTTTTCAACCACTGAGTCAGGGGATTGCGGATGTAAGACCCGTAGCGTTTGCCCATAATCCACTGGTTCACTGGCACCTGCCGCACCAGTCCTTGCGTAATTTGCACCATCTGTTGATGAGCATCGCTGATATAGTGCGATCGCTCCAGTTGGCTCACTTCCAGCGGACTTAAGCCTGCACCAAAGAGCACATAGGCGATCGCGTACTCTTGTGGCCCCAGCTTTTTGGCAGTCTGCAGAATGGTGTGGACTAGGCTTGCAGGCAGATCCGCCACCTTTTCGGCGATCGGGACAGCTAATTGCACCGGAGCCAGACGCAACGCCGACACAGGCGACTCCGAAACTGCGCCCTGAAGAAATAGCGTGACCAGGTTTTCGAGAAAATCATCCCGGTCTTGCCAGAGCTGGTGAAACTCACTGGTGAACTCGATCACCGCGTAACCCAGCAGCATTCCATTCAGCAAACTCGCCAGCTTTTCAGCCGGGAGGTGAGTGTGTAGCTGGCCCCGGTTGATCACCGTCTCAAAATACTTAGCGACATAACGGTTGGCCTGAGTAAAACCCCGACCCAGAGCCGCTCGATTTTCGGCAGGATATTGCCCTGCTTCCCCTACCACCGATCGCACTACCGCTGGCACCTGATCCATCGCCGAAAGACAGGCTGTGGCGTATTCTTTAAGCGCTTGATAAATGCTGCTGGTTTGGTTAGCCTGCTGAATCAAGGTTTGACCCAAATGGGCAAAGACGCCAGCATCTTCAATGACCGCCAGCAATAACCCGTGCTTATTACCAAAGTGACGAAAGAGCGTGACTTCGTTAACATCTGCAAGCTCGGCAATCTGGCGTGTGGTGGTATCGGTCACGCCCTGAGAGGCAAACAACTCCAGTGCGGCATGAATGAGACGCTGTCGAGTTGGGTTTCGTTGGGCAGACATGGGCAAAATGTAAGTAACACTTGCAAGATTTGCACGGCGCTGTTAGGCTACAGATGTAAGTGACACTTGCATTCCCCTCTACTGTAACGGTTTATTCGGAAAGCGATCGGCGACTTCATGGACTGAAGTGGCGATCGGCTGGACAGACAGCTCCACAGAAGCGTTTGTGAATGCAAACGTGTAGAATTCTCACCTTTGAAATTAAACAGGTTATAGAGGGAGTCAACCCGACAGTGCTGCATCATTGAACACTGGTTTGTTTCGGTCATCTCAAAAAGGATTTTCATGACATCGAACTCTATGAATACTGCCTCTTCAGGCAGCCAGTCGATCGCTCTAAGCTGGACCAACGTCTTTTTCTTTGGCACCTTCCATGCCCTGGCGTTGCTATCGCCCTGGTTTTTCTCCTGGTCAGCGTTGGGCGTTACCATTTTTCTGCACTGGCTGTTTGGCAGTATTGGTATTTGTCTGGGCTATCACCGTCTGCTAACGCACCGTAGCCTGCACGTACCCAAGTGGCTGGAACGAATCATCACCCTCATTGGTGCACTGGCACTTCAAGGTGGGCCAACGTTTTGGGTCGCTGGGCATCGGATGCATCACCTCTACACCGAAGATCGGGAAAAAGATCCCTACTCAGCCCAAAAGGGATTCTGGTGGAGCCACATGCTCTGGATCTTCTACCCAACATCGCGGTTCTTCGATCGCGAGTCTTACCGACAGTTTGCACCGGATGTAGACAAAGACCCGTTCTATCGGTTCCTCGATCGTTACTTTTTGCTGTTGCAGATTCCGCTGGGCGTAGTGCTTTATTTGCTCGGTGGGTGGTCGTTTGTCATCTACGGTGTATTTCTGCGAGCGGTGTTGCTCTGGCACAGCACCTGGCTGATCAACTCGGCCACCCATCTCACGGGGTATCGTACCTTTAGCTCGGATGATAATTCCCGTAATCTCTGGTGGGCGGCTATCCTTACCTATGGCGAAGGTTGGCATAACAACCATCATGCTTACCCCAATGTGGCAAAAGCCGGGTTGAAATGGTGGGAAATTGACATGACCTGGTGGTCCATCTCTTTACTCAAAGGGCTGGGTCTGGCAAAGCGAATTGTGATGCCACCGAGCAGTTGACCCAGAACGCAGCGGATACCGCGATCGCGTGATGTGCGCCGACGAACGTTTGTCGGCGTATGTTCATCTTCTACTCTTGAATTGCCTGCTGTATCGCCATTCACCCAACGTCCAATCTCAAGGTGTCTGGCAAGCGGTGGCTGGTAAGGGTTGGGCATGGGCTGTAACAGTGGGGGCGGACACTACCAGCGAAACGTCACCCGCTGCATTAACGGTGACCCCTTGAGCCTCAACGATCGCAGCTTTCGTTCCGGTTGGGGTTTGGGCTTGATTCGCTGATCCCGGCTGCTTTGTTTGTACA
>JAJPKC010000539.1 GCA_021323955.1 Oscillatoriales cyanobacterium Centralia_MAG_596
AAATGACCAGTGACCAGTGACCAGTGACCAGTGACCACTGACGTTTGATTTCCGACCTCGATTAATGACGAACTGTGCTAAGTAAATGAACCTTCCCCAAAATTTGCCTGCGATGCACTTTTTATTCCGAAACAGTCTTCATCCCAGGCTCAATTCCCGATGACTTTTTCCCATTAGCTTTAAACAATGCGGCGAGTTTCCGGCGCATCACAATACCCGGTTTGTCGGTGGCCATATGCTGCTCGTCGCTAATGCTGAGGGGCACGTCATAATCTGTACCTTCGAGAATGGCACGGTCTTCCAGGGTAACGGCACGATCGAACGCAATGACGCTTTCAGCTGTTACAGCCGCTTCGGTATCGTTTCGCAAGCAAAACTGGACGATTTGCGAGGAGCGATCGTCGATCGGTGTGGCGGCGGTAAAAATCAAATGGATCAGACCGTTGGGGTAGGTGATCTTCAGCGTCCGAATGAAGGGTAAAAACCAGACGCCTTCGCTGATGCGGACGGTGCGACCCGCTTCCATCTGTAAATTTCGCTTCTGTACTTCACTGTTAAATACGGGCAGGACATAACGCATGCGTAACCCCCATTCTGTCTCTTCAAATGTGTCTGGTTGGGGGGGAACAGGCTCTTGTTCGACGCCAAAGGTTTTGGCATGAACGAAGTGGGGATGGGCATTGTCAAATGAGTTTTCCATCAGGCGTAACCCGGCGCAGCGCCACGGTTCATAAAATTCGGGAATCTGACGAAACTGTGGATTGTCGGCTTCGGGAATATGGGGGATATCGGTCAGTGGATCGTCGAGGCAGACCCACACGTAGCGATAGCGCTCCTGACAGCGGTAAGCGTCAATGCGGTAGGACGGCGGAATGGTGTTACCCGCTAATTGCGGTACGTTGACACACGTGCCTTTAGCATTAAACGACCAGCCGTGATACGGACAGCGAATAGCGCCGTTGATGATGTCACCGTTGGAAAGTTTGGCGGAGCGATGGCAACAGCGATCGCGTGCAGCCGCAGGTTTCCCAGGTCCATCGAGCCAAAGTACCAGGGGTTCGCCCAAAAGCTGAAAGGACTGCGGCCTTGCCGTTAGCTCAGTCATGGGCATGACTGGATACCAGAAGCGCTTAAGCAATGGCTGTTGGGTTACGAGCATGAGAATGGTATCGGGTAAGAGGACTGACCACAAACGGTTTGAGGCAAGATCGCGGTCAATGGCGATGTAATGGAATTCTGACGTGATCAGCGTGCGGTTACTGTAGCTCAATACACGCGAAGAAACCCGATCGCAACCAGTGCTGTTTGAGGCCAAAACGGTATTAAGCGCTAATAGACGTGCTGGCAAAAGTGATGAATGCAACTCAGAAATCAGTCTCGCAATGATAGTTGAGACTCGTACCAAGACTTAGCTTAAGACCAGTGTAAGACTGCTAATAGACGTACTGACAAAAGCGATAGGTGTAATTCGAAGATTTAGTCTCGTAGTAATCATCGAGACTCACGTTAAGACTTATCTCGAGACCGTTGTAAGACTACGAGACAGCGCGGATGGTTTCCGGCGAGCGGTTGATCGACAGGGTAAGAAGCGATCGCTCATGCAATTTCTGAAAATAATGTAAACTTTTATTAAAAAAGAGGATTTACAATGACTACGAATCTCGGATTTGGCAAACCGCAACCAAAGTCAATGCCATCAAAGCAGGCGATCGCGCGGCAGAATGCCGTTAAGCGCTACGACAAGATGAAAGCAGACGGAATTCCAGACTTTGAGATCTATATCCGAATTCAAGGTAAAAAGGCCTGGTATCCCGTCGGATCGATTGCGGTCAAGCGCTCCGACCAGATTAATCGAGCCATTTTTGATAGTCAGGATGACCTGCTGCAGGGCGCATTTCGTCTGTTTCCCATTTTGCGAAAGCACCAGTCACAACTGGAATACGGCTATCGGCTCAAGGAGTTCAAGGATGAACCGATCCAGCTGGCGGTAGCACCACAACCAATGGGTACTTCGGCGATTCAGAGCGCGATCGCGAATATAAAAGGACGGGTGGCTTCCTTATTTAAGCGAAATTAGGGATTTGCTAATACAGTTCGTCGTTCGTAGGGGGCGGAAATCAAGCGCCCGTGGTCAGTGGTTAGTGGTCAGTGGCTAGTGGTCAGTGGTCATTTTCCAACCCTCTTTTGTGGTGACGTGTACTAAGACGACCGTTGACCAGCGCGATCAACCCGATCGATGTGAGACAGCGATTCTTTTGTTGGGACTCAAATCGAGTCTCGAATGAGAAAGGAGAGACAGAAAGGAGGGGCAACGACTGCTGGATAAACTGGCGATGCATTCGTTCGTGGTGATCGTTTGCGAGAAGCATCGCTCTTCTATCTATGCCTTTTAATCTGCCCTGGTGTGAGTGATTGTCCATAGGGCGGACGGTCTACCACTCTCTCAAGATAGAAGGGTGTGCTGCCTTGGAATAATTCACCCCAAGTTTGTTTAGATGAACCTGGGGTGAGTGCTCTACGTAAAACGCTGTAAGGGTTTACCTGAGAGCGGTGAAGAACTCGTAAATCCACTGGCTGGATTTCCTTGGAAAAAGCTTTATCTTTATTTCATAAATATCTATCCCCAGACGGATAACAAGCGTTTCTATTTGTCATTTTTTCATCTGATGATGCCCATTCTTATTTAGAAGGAATCCCTTCTCTCATGAACGTCTTGTTGCAGATGCCTGTTACTGCTCAAGTGAACGTCTCCTCTCCTTCCCGACAAACTATGAAACACATGATGGCTGCCATCCAACAGCTTTCTTCGGCGCGTAACCTGGAGACTGTAATGGCCATTGTGCGCGTGGTGGCTCGTAAGCTGATGTCCGCGGATGGCTCATGCATTGTGCTGCGGGAGCAGGATTACTGTTTTTATGTGGATGAAAGTGCCATTGCTCCACTCTGGAAGGGACAGCGATTTCCGATGCAATCCTGTATTAGTGGCTGGGCGATGAAACACCGCCAGACTTGCACGATCGCTGACATTTATCGAGATGCCCGTATTCCACTGGACGTGTATCGATCGACCTTTGTGAAGAGTTTGGCTATGGTGCCAATTCAGGTGGAGGAACCGATTGGCGCGATTGGTGTGTACTGGGCAAAGCAGCAGCAGCCCTCTGCTGAGGCTATAGAGATGTTGCAAACATTAGCCAGTGCGACAGCGCTGGCGCTGGAGAACGTACGGATTTATGCAGAGTTGGAGTTGCGAGTGCGGCGGCGTACAGCCGAATTAGAGTACACGACTGAGAAACTGCGCATGGAGGTCGCGCAACGTCAAGCGGCGGCGGCTGAACTGCATAAACTCTCCATGACTGATGAATTGACTGGCTTGTATAATCGCCGTGGCTTTTTGTGCACTGCAGAACAGCAGCTCAAGTCAGTACAGCGTGGCAATGCTTCTGTCTGTCTTTTCTTCATCGATCTGGATGGGTTAAAGCAGGTCAATGACAGCTATGGACATGAGGTTGGCGATTGCTTGCTGACCGCGGCAGGGCAGGTGTTGCAGAAAACCTTTCGTGAATCAGATGTGGTGGCCCGCCTGGGTGGTGATGAGTTTGCAGTGTTGGTTCCTAATTGCACCGAGACTGATGGTGTACTGGAGCGTTTACAAACCAATATAAGTAGGTTCAATCAGGTGTGCAGCGCATCGTATCGGTTAGCGATGAGTGTTGGAGCGACGATGTGTCGCGTCAATAATGAGGTATCGCTAGAACAAATGATCACTCAGGCTGATAGTTTAATGTACGCCCAAAAGCAGCGCAAGCGGTTACAACGTTAGCAAGGAGGTTTACGCTGGTCGAGTCGAGTTAATGCGCGATCGCGGCCACAATAGCCTCTCAGACCGCTTGGAATTTTAGTCCAATTTTAGTCCAGATGCGTTTGAGGGGGCTTGCGATAAGCTCGAAAAGCCCCGGCAGGAAGGAGTTTTAGCTTCAATGCTTCGCTCTGGTTAACTGCTGTATCCGCAGAAGTGCAAGCCGTATTTTAAGAATGAAGCATTAACGATACCGGATTCACTGTCTTGTCACTGCAGTATGAGACTCAGTTCGGGTCTATTAATGAGTCCTGTATTCTCATTTGGGACAGAGCTGATTGATAGGCCGGAAAGTGTCCAATGAAACGCATCTTGTCAACACAATATGAGACTCAGCTTAGGACTATGAAAGAGACTTGTATTCTCATTGGGGACGGGGCGATTGATGGCCCAGAAAGTGATCGGCAGAAGACGTCTTATCTGTCCATCATGAGACTTGATTTAGGTCTATAAATGAGTCTTGTATTCTCATTTGAGACAAGGCTGATTGATAGCCCAGAATAAATTACGAGTTTGGCCATTACGAGTCCAGCCATGACAAATTTGGCAAAAGGCCAACGTGTGTTTTCGGCTGCACCATCGCTTCGCTACATTCGCTCTGCTCTTTGGGCCAAGCTGTAAACCCATGCCGCCCATTTGCCGTATTGCAAGTCCAATTTAAGACTCGTTGTGAGTCCCGAACCAAGTCTTTTATTCTCATTTGAGACGTCATTCGCCGTGCAGCACGATCACCATGCTGCTGCCAATTCAGGCAGGATAGGTACGGGGGCGATCAGTTTCCACCTCTTTGTCCACAGCGGCGCGGTAGGTATCGACCGCATGATTGGGCAACACGTCGCCGTAGTAAGTGACAAACGACCACGTCTGCCCCATGTGGACATAGGTTTCATTCCGCAGCGTCGTGGATGGTGCGAGTGGAATTGTATCCGCCAGATTGATGATGCGGTAGTGGTTTGGAATCAACCGACTATGCATTTCGGCAAACTGTGGATCGCCAATGCGCGGTCCCGCATAGGTATAGAGCCGAATTTGATTCTTCAGCCGAGGAATCTTGATCGCCAGATCGATCGCCGCCAACGTGGCCAGTGCTGCCCCTAAGCTGTGTCCCGAAATGTAGCAAGGGAGAGAGGCATCGAGCGTTTGGGCGATCGCGCGCGTCTGTTCGGCAATGCCATCATATATTCGGGCAATGCCAGAATGCACCTTCCCATAAGCCGGGTCTTCATAGTTCGTTTGAAAGAACCAGATATTGCCAATCCATTCCGTTGTCCGCTGTGTGCCTCGAAAAATGATGAAATTACTTGTTTTTGAAGCAAGCACAAATCCAAAGTAGACCGGGACAATTTGTTTGATCTTGACCGCTTCTTTGACCGTTTTCTGAATCGCCGTGCCAGCGTCATCCAGGTTTTTTTCTAGCGGGTCTTGAGCGTTCGCGGCTGCGGGAACTTCGACTTCAATAGTTTCCGATGTCTGGGCATCTTCTAACCCCTTCAGTGCGGCAAGTTGGGTAAAGCCATCGAGTTGCGCTGTGTAAGCGGGTAAAGATTGGATTGCGCCCTTATAAGTCGGGTCAATTTTACCCGTGAGGTATTGCTGCGTACCCAATTTGCTGCATTGGATCAACCGTTTAGAAATCGCGCGATCGTAGGGCAACTGAGGCGGCGTTAATTTTAAGGATGCCTGGATCGCCAATCCTTGATTAATCTTTTGGGTATCTGCTTCGAAGGCGGCTTGCATCACCGCCCGTAACCCTTTTTGAGACTGTTGTGCTTTCGCCAATGCCTCCAGTGCAGACTGTCGTTGTTGCCTGATTTGGATTTGCTGTTGCTTGTAAGCACCTGTTGCCGCGATCCCCGTCGCCAACCCCGCCAGTAATATCCGTCGTCGTGTCAGTTTAACCATCCCTCATTCCTTACTCCATCGCAAAGCCGAAACCAGCAACATTTCTATCCATCATGGATAGTGTCCGATCGTCCGCTGGCGTAAAACTGATTGGTTGTCTGCCCGATCGCCCAGGTCAGCGTGAACAGTGCCGCCGAGAGCGCAAACGCCCGTACCAGTGGGGCAAGAATGCCAATACAAAAAACAGTGACCCATGCCATTAACGCAATTGCAAACGCGCCCAGACCACCAAACAGGTTTCCTGCGATCGCCAGGGGATCTTGCCCACGCGCAAACCCCCAGTGGGCACCAATGTCGCGCATCATTTTCAGTACCAGGACACTACTAATGAGCAGGGTGATTGTTAACGTACCAGGAAATGGATTGAGCCCAATGATGGCAGCGCCAAGCGCATAGTCCAGCGCTAAATTGCGGCCCTGTCGTACCCGTCGGCCATTTTCCACAGATGCAGCGGATTGGATGACGACCAAATTGTCTGACTGTTCTTGAGACATACTCCTAGACACCACGCAGTCCAAGGCTGGTAGCAGTATAGACTGCACGGTTGTCATCGTTGCGCCCAAGTTATCCAAAGTGTTGCAAACTGCAATCTTGCCTTCCAACGCAAAAAGCGGCCTTCCCAAGTGGCCGCTCTTTCAGTTAATTTCGGTAGAAGGTCAGTATGCCGCGATCGTGCTAACGTCCGGCAACCATGCCCTGCGCCATGTGGAGGTGTGCCGTCACGACTGGCAAAACCTGATTGGCAAATGCTTTCACATCAGGATCTTGCCCTTGCTGAAGTTCCTTCTGATAAACAGTTTGGGTTTTGGCATGAGCTTGCGCCTGACCCTGCATGTAAGCCTGGTCAAATCGGCTGCCAGAGAGACTGCTCAATTTGTTATACAGTGCTTGATTTTCAGCGCCCAGGCTCTTCGGCAGCATGACACCTTTTTGCGCAGCGATCGGCTTTAGCTTGCTGCTTGATTGCGTATGTTGCTGGATCATCTCCTGCGCAAACTGTCTAACTTGCGAATTTTGCGATCGCTTCAGCGCCAGTTGACTCGTTTTAATTTCAGTCATATCGCTCTGCGCCGCTTTGGTGATGAACTGGCGATCGACCGTGTTGAGCGCTGAACGCCGATTACCCATCGGGGTCGTGCGCTGCATTGAACCACCTTGCATGGGGCTTTGCATTGAACCACCCGGCATGGGGCTTTGCTGCATCGAGCCACCTTGCATAGGGCTTTGCTGCATCGAACCATCTTGCATCGTGCCGGTTTGCGCCAAAACAGGTAGGACTGAAGACACGGTAGCAAGGCTAAAAGCACAAGCACTTGCCGAAATGAGTCCGCGAAGATTGATTAATTTCATGGTTAAACAACAGTTTGAGACTACTTGAGTAAGAACAATGGCCAACAACTTGTGACGGCTAAGCACGTGACACTAGCTAATCCTCTTATTGAGGAATGTAACGATCCTTACCGTTCGATGCGTCTCTCTAAAGAGCGGTTCTATCTGCATTGGCGAACCAGGATGGATTCCGTTTGTCCCATCCGGTCAGTGCCCGATTTGTCCACGCATATTTAAAGAAAGTGCGCGATCGCCCCCTGGTGAGAGAGCGATCGCGACAACCGGCCTAAATTGGCCACAAAGTGCATGACCGTAACGAACACGTCGCAAGGGCTTTGATCAGCCTGCTCGCGATTTAGTTAATCAACCAGACCCACCGTACGACCAGGGAATCCAGCCGCATCAAAATACCGGGTCTTCCCTGCTGTCTGGTAATACAAAACCGTACGCTGCTTGCTCGTAGGATTCGTTTCCGATCGCAACACCTTAAACGAGTAGTTAGGCGTTTTGGAATCTTTGGCCAACGCTTCCTTAATCACGCGGCCATGCAGTTTACCTTTGTAAGGCACATCGATATTAAGGATGCTGGCAACCGTCAATGGCACGTCGGCATTGCTAACCGGATACAAGTCCTTAAAGCCATGCTTAAAGTCTGGCCCAATGGCAGCCATGTTGTTGTACGTATCAGCACGACTGAAACTACCATGCATCCCCTGGCCCTGCTGCAGCCCTGAGTCAGCAATTTCTACACCCGTTTGGAATGGATGCTTTTGATCGGTCGAGAACGTACTGAAATTAACGACGATCGCTGGAATCGGCGTCAACGCCGAACCCTTCAGATTGATCGCACTGAGCGGCAGCGCACCGGGAATCTTGCCAAACGAATCATCGGCAAAAACACCGCTGATGTAGTCCTGACTGGACAGGAAATCCACCAACGTTTCAGCCAGAGACTTGCCGTTAGACATGGTGGGATTACCGTTCGGCAGGTAGATCAGGTCAGAACCACCATTAGCCGCGATCACAATATTGCCGTCCGTCTTGCCTTGCACAACCTGCCCCGTACCGCCAATGACCGCGTTGCCATTCGCGGGTCTTTGCAACTGGGTTGTGGTCGCCGGTTCACCAGGTTTGATCGGCGTATAGGTCACATTGCCACCGTTAGCCGGATCAAGCTTCACCAGTGGCGTATCGGGGTCATAGAGCGGCAGGTTCAAATAGTGAGCAATATCGATCGCCACAAAGCCAACTGCCAACGATCCAGGGTTCACACCCGTGTAGGTTTGGGTCGCGGCGTAGCTCTTCGTGTGTGTACCGGCGCGATCGACCACCGTTTTGCTGATGGTCGAAAATCCGTGGTCAGCCGTAACGAATACATCCGTCGAGTCTTCCAGGCCGAGCTGCTTCAGCGCTTCAAGAATCTGTTTCAGGTTATCGTCCGCATTCTTGACCGCAGCCTTTGCCGTTGGCCCATTAATCCCAGGAGACAGCTTGCCAAGGCTATCGCCCTGATTATGCTGCGTACCATCGGGGTCACGCGACCATACCACCATCACAAACGGTTTGCCCTGCTGCTTAAACGTAGGCAGAATGGCTCTGGTCGCAACATCGGTAAAGTACTTCTGCTGGAACAGGTTGGGTTTGTCGGTACCGGGCGTGGTGTTATTTCCCGAAAAGCCGTTGCTGTCGCGGCAGGCGGCTGGGACACCGGGAGTTGTGCAGGCGGGTGCTCCGTTGGCACGACTGGGCGCGATCGTCGGATCAGCCGTATAGGTCGGCACGTAAGTACTCGTGAAATACGCATCACTCTTGATAGCCGCCGCAATATCAGCACGCAGCGGAATGCCGCCTGTCTTACCCGTCGAATCATCCACAATTACCGTCGTGGGCGGTGGCACCTTGCCATTCACGCGGTTAGTCTGTGTTACATCCTGAATTGCGATCGGCCCCAATTTACCCACCGCTGCTGTGTTAAATCCAGCCTGACGGGCCAGTGCGAGGAGCGCTTCTTCATTCAAAAAGTTTGCGCCTGGAAACACGTCTTCCAGGTCAGACAAGACACTGTCATTTTCCAGAAACGGCGTGATGCTGCCCGCTGCGTTTGGCACGGGAAACCCGGCATAGATCGTGTTGCTAAAGTCGCCCGTGTCACCCGGATAATGTCCCGTAGCGATCGCAGCTGCATTCAACGTTGTGAACGTTGGAAACAGCGAATGGCTGTTCACAAAATGCACCCCTTGTTTCCGAACATGAAGAAGTGTGGGTGCATCCGTTTCATTGACCGATCCATGCCGCAACCCATCCGCCACAAAAATGATTGCATTGTGGGGTGGCGACGGTTGGGAAATGCTAGACGTGGCTCCCAGTATGCTGACAACCACAGCAGCGAGCGCTGCCAGAATAATGAAGCCCCTCCGCGGAAGATGCATTCGCCTTCTCATAGTTGAGTTCTCACTAATTTCAGACTGACTTGGTTAATGTGCTAATGGAATCGATGCACCGTACGGTACTTAAAAACGCAACCATCAGTTGCCCTGGAATCATCCATTGCCAACGACAAAGCGTACAGATGGCAATGAAATCGATCGACCGATCAACGACTATCACCGCTGATCGGCATTAACTGGCTGCTCCTCGCTCCGTGGCCTCCTGACGCTCAGCAAACATGGCCACCAGATTGTGATTGAGCAAGGGATGCAAGCGCGCCAACCGCGATGGCTCACTGGTAAGCTGCAAGGTCGTCTCATGGATACCGTGTCGCTGGCTCAGCCGAGTCTGGATCTGCTGGATCAGCGTGTCCCGCTCCTGGGCGCTGCACGGTGCCACAACAAGGTGGGCGCAGAGCACAACCTGATCGACATCGATCGCCCAGATCCGCAGCGTTTTCACCTCACGTACTGCCGGAAACGCCATGAATGCGGCAGCGATCGTGGCGGGGGGGTGCGATCGCGGCGCATATTCCATCAAGATCGCCAGACTGCGTTGAATGAGCGGCACCGCACTTAGACCCGTCAGACCAGCCACCATTAATCCTGCCAGCGCATCCGCCCACAGCCAGTGCAGCCCGTAGATTAACAGTGCCGCCAGCAAAACACCAACCGAGCTGGCAACATCGGCAACAATATGTAGAAACGCCCCCCGCAGATTGAGGTCTGCATGGCTATGTGAATGGAGCAACGACAGGTTAACGCTATTGATTGCCAGTCCCATGCCAGCACCCAACAGCATTGGTAGACTCAGGATTGCCTCTGGCGACTGTAAGCGACCGATCGCCTCCCAGCCAATCAACGCCGCGATCGCCACCAGACCGACCCCATTGGCCAGTGCCGCCAAGATCCCAGCCCGACGGTGCCCGAACGTGGCCTGATCAGCAGCAGGCCGTTGGGCGACCCAGCCAGCAAAGAGCGTTAACCCCAATGCGCCGATATCCGTCAGCAGATGTCCCGTATCAGCAAGTAACGACAGGCTGTGGCTCCACAAAGCCATACCCAGTTCCGTGATCAAAAAGACCGTTAGCAGCACAATAACAGCCATCAACCGTCCTTGATCTTGCTGATGTCCTTGCTGTTTGGGAATTGCCAACTCGCAGCAATCGCACGCTGAACGAATGGCGTTTGGAGCGTTTAAATCCCTTTCAATTGAAAGTGCCATTCAACTATATCCATTCGGTAGATCCACGAAAAATAACCCGCACAGATGAATGAATTCGAACCTTGATTAGCGTATCAGCCGTTCAGTTAACAGAGAGATAAGCCTTCTTTAACCTTACGTAAAGCAATTTACAGTGACGTGAGCAATCGCACCGCATCCATGAATTAATGCCAAACTCTTTGCTTAATTGCTCTACTCAGAGCGAATGTCTCAAGTCAAATCAACAATTCAAACTCATCGATCAGCGATGCTCGTCTCCCCTGCTTACCCGACTGATCAACCAATTAGCCCGAAAATCCTGTTTAAATTGTGAGCATCATGCTGCCCAGAGCAATCGACATTTAGCATCAGCAAAAGCGTGATCATAGCCTGTTCAATCAGTACGTCTGATGCCTAAATGTGGTAGAACCACAGCCACATTCATGACGTGACGTGAGCGGTTTCAAGCCACACAAATTGCTGAACTGGATTGATCCAATTCTTTTCTTAATAACCTCATAATTTGCGGTTAATTCACGATCGATAAGCTATTGAAGATGTCGGAGCATTTTCATTGCAAACAGTCACAAAATAAACGCCTCTACAGAGAGTGACGGATTGCCCCGCGATCGCTTCGATTGAAAATTACAGCATCCAGGTAGCCTAAATGTTCAGCAGAAATTGGCGCGCGGCAGGCATTCCCCTGCTAGGGTTCAGCATCTTCCATCAGTTCGTTCAGCGATTGCTCCAGTCCCTCCGCTTTTGGCATCACAGCCCTACACGGCGCGCGATCGCAATGATTTTAGTGACCTGTGTTCTGGTGGTATCAGGGCATTCAATCATGGCAGGAGTCACCACCGAGCCAAACCGCCCAAAGGTGATTCTCATTTCTCTGGATGGGGCGCA
>JAJPKC010000193.1 GCA_021323955.1 Oscillatoriales cyanobacterium Centralia_MAG_596
CTCTGGCTTCGCTACCACTACGCTCCGCACTGTAGCTCCCTTGGCCAGAAGCAAGCCACAGGATGACAACTTTTAAGAGCATAAGTCCCAAGCAAAATTCGGAACTGCCGGTAATGAAGAGCCCTGTCTAGAAATAGCCGTCTTGTCGAAAGCACAATCCTGCTTACAGGAAATAGGGAAAACATTTAGCGTAATCAACTGCTAGTACTGTACTACCAAGGGAGAATCGAGAGTATCGACTAATATGGCGTTATGTGGATGTACCTTAAGTACTTTAGACCAAATTAATCATTAGAGTTGTCTGGAAATAAGACCAAAAATTCTTGAAAACCTTACCTGGTAAGCATTCTGTCGGTTTTTAACAAAAATCGCTGCATCTCTTTCATAGCAAAGCTTTCAGCCATTTTCTCTGTTATTAACCGACAAGTCTATTAACTGCCACGTCCGATGGAGTTCGAACCAGAGTAGTACCGATCGCGACTAAGAAGGGACAGCGAGCAGCCTGAACCAGCTTTCTGACTCGCCTCTTAGGCTATGCGTAGCGATGACTATAGCGTGAACAATTGATCGCTGGTTGCAGACAAACCTGATGCATTTTCGTGAACGGGGACATGAACCGCGATTATTAATTGCGGATAAACCTGATGCATTTACATAGCAGGAGGCAATAATCAAGCTCTGAGTAAACGATCCGACCCGACTGCCAATCTAAACGTTTAAAGCATGAAGCCCAACCCTGTTGGAAGTTGGGCCACCGCTCTGATGCCAAAACGACGTTACTATCCGATCAACGATTGAGATTGTAATTCATGGTATACCACCAAGGTGTTCAACACTGCTGATTTCATATTGACTGACTTTCAAGGCGAAAATGGGCAATTATTCATCCCACCCTTCTGCTGATTTACTGTGGGATACTTTAAGCCTGTATAATTTGGATTTGTTGCCGCCCTAATTGCGTTTATGAACGGCTGACACTTACCGGATGACTGATCACTGCCCCGTACAAGTAGCCCTTTTCGTTAAAAGGGACAGAGACTGGTTGCGTATTTCCTTGATCATCCGTTGCTCGAGCTTGCAGATTGTAATTGCCGGGGCGAGCATTCCAGTTAATATCCCAACGAACCCATGCTTGAGAGATATTAGGATCGCGCAATCGTGCCAATTGCCAGGTTTTGCCATTGTCTAGACTCACTTCGACCTTAGTAATCGTGCCGTGCGCCGACCATGAACGACCTCTTAGTAAATGTGCTCCGGCTAAAAGTTTGGCATCCCATGCTAACTCAAATGCACTTTTGACGTTGAGGCTCGTAACAATTGGCCCTTTAGATGGAGATTGAGGCGGATAGGCCGCTCCAATCATGACATAGTCTTCAGTATTCCAAGGTGAGAAGAGGGGTTGGTCAGAAACTTCAATACGCCCAATCCATTTAATATTGGCCACACCAGGCCATCCGGGTACCAGAGCACGGAAGGGAAACCCGTGGTCTGGCGGAAGCACCTGCCCGTTCATGGCATAAACAAGCAATGTATCATCGGCCATCGCTTTTGTGATCGGGATTGGGCGACGAACTCTCTTTTCGTCCAATCCCTCCAGCATGACATCACGTGCTGTTTGCTGCACTCCCACTCGATCGAGCACCTCTCGTAGAGGTACTCCTGTCCATTCAGCGACACCAATTGCCCCCAATCGCCACTGTGATCCGGGAGCCTTTTTCCCTTGTACCGCTTCAAAGAAGTGCCGCCCATTACCTGCACACTCAATTGCCCGAGTTACCGAAACAGAAGGCAGCGCAAGTAGATCCTCATAGCTAAAGGTAGTGGGCCGTTTGATTGCAGAACCTTCAACACGCAAGCGCCATGTCGTTGAGTCAATTTGCGGTGTGCTGGTGTGATTACGAACAAAGAATAACTCGTTAGGAACCAGATATCCTCTGCTATAAAGATTCTCCCAGCGCATCTCCCGATTGCTGCCATAGCTATAAAACAGATCAGGCGGAGTTGACTTAATTACGGTATCTGCAGCGATCGCCGGTTGGCTGAGACGGGCATGAGTCAAACTACCCGCTAGTGTCCCCGCTCCAGCAGCCACCAACTGTAAAAACCGTTTGCGTGACAGTCCCAGCGATCGCGTATGCTTCCAAACAAGTTCATCAACTCTAGTTTGTTTATATGCCTGCTCTGTTAGCAGATCACGCTCTAGCATGCTTACTTCCTCATTAATTTATAAACGCTAAAGGTAAGCACCCCTGATTAATATGAGTGAATTTAGGTAGCCAAATAAGCGCTGAAAACAGCACCTATAGTACTACTTAGGCATCAGCAAAATATGGTAATCCGTACACTTTTACAGAAATTAGTGAGAAGTATCCGGATAAAAAATGCGCTTTTTTCAGCACCAGCAAAAATTAACATCCTTTACGGGTAGCAACAAAGCAGAATACTTTGAAATTCAACAAGTTCTAAATATTACTTTTCAACTAATTGTCAAGCAATCTGCTATAAAACCTGACGATACTGTATACATTAGGATCCTTGTGGTCTGCTCACGATTAAGCAATTTACCCCGTCTGGGTGCGCTAACTCCTTTGAGAGTTCACCTACTCAAGGTACTGCGCCCGGTTCGCTGATTTTGAGAGGGAAGCTGGAATATTGTTGTCCGTTGTCGGAAAAGTGTCTAAGCTGCCGTCAGAGAAGGGGATGGGAGTTTTAGCAGGTGATAAAGGTTGGGGGGAATGCCCATCAAGGTCAGGAGCTGGGTTTGCAGGGGAGTTAACGGGGTAATGTAGTAATCCCCACTGGGCAGTCGGCACAGGGTGATGCCTGTAAACGCGCTTAGCAAGGATTCGGTGGAAGGCCTACGAGTAGTGCGTTTGGGATTGCCTGCATAGAGTCCGGCCACCTCGGTTTTGTCCTGCTCCAATTGACGCCGCACCACAAATTCCATCAGGGTAAACAGGCGCAAGGCAACGGTGAGCAGGAACATCAAGCCAATAATGCGCTCGTCACTTTGCAAGAAGATGGGCAGGGCGGGCAAGGCTCCTCGCTTGAAGCGACTGTAACCCCGTTCCAGGGTCCACTGATCACGGTAATAGACGACCGCTTGCGCTCGTTCCAGACGCGTGATGGGAGCATTGGTCACGTAAATACGCCATCCACAGGAGCGTTGGGCCTGCTCAATCGCCCCTGCCTTGCGCTCAAAGGACAGCGAGAAGCGTTCTTCCAAGCGTTGCTGGCTCAGGTCATCGGGCTTGGGACGACCGCGTTTGGTGTAGCGCATCCGGGGGGCGTAGTGCACCTGCCACTGAAAAAACTCGCTCACCCGATGCCGCTTGAGGAGAGCCTCAACCTCCTGCTGCAACGCACAACAATCCTTGTGAGAGCGCTTGCTTAAAGCGTTGAGGGCTTCCTCTGCCCGTGACAGACGTTGCTCCAATCCTTGTTGCTGCTGTTGGGCCAGGGCATGAGAGCGCACCACCAACTGCCGTTCCATCCAGGTATCGGTCACCGCTTCCGCCTTGCCATCGCGCCAGCGTTGGCCCAGTTGGAGTTCAAAGCCTTCCCCTATCGGTTCTTCCGAGCGGTCTTGGCCTGGTAAGTA
>JAJPKC010000243.1 GCA_021323955.1 Oscillatoriales cyanobacterium Centralia_MAG_596
CGCGTCCTCCACATTAACCCCAGTAACTACCTGGCATGGCGAAACCGTGGCAATGCACTGGTGGAGCTGCGTCGCTATACGGAAGCGATCGCCAGCTACGATCGTGCGCTGACCATCAAATCGGATGATGAAGTGTCCTGGCATGCACGCAATTTAGCGCTTGAGCGTTCCAGCCTGAGCCAGCGGCCACCAACCACGAATCCGGCCTGGTACGGCTCCGGCTTCAGCGACCCTGGAACGTATGTTGAAGGCGACATCGACAGCAACGACGCAAGCGCCACACCATCAGGCTTCGAGGATGACAGTGCTTCGCTACATCCTCAGGGGCAGCCGTTTCTGGTCATTGAGGACGACCTGGGCAAGCGCGATGTCATTTTAGAGCGTGACCAGTATCAGCTCGGGCGCGATCTCAAGAGCGACATCTGTTTACACTCTCAGTTTGCGTCTCGTCAGCATGCCGTTGTCACCAAAGTCTACAAAATCGACGGCAGCTACACGTATCAAATCACCGATGGCAACCTGGATGGGAAAGCCAGTACCAACGGATTGCTAATTAATGGCCAAAAATACCGGACGTGGGAGCTAAAGCCTGAAGACGTGATTGTATTTGGTCCCAGAGTCCGTGCCATCTATCGCATATCGTCTGTTAGTGCCTCTGGAATGGCTTAATCGCTACCCCAGAGATTAAACAAGATTGCTGGCTAGATTCAGCCGATCGCGCTGAACCGTTTGCATATCGTTGGTTAATAAATGCTGACAAAGTACCGGGGAAGATCGAGCGTTGCTGTGCTGGTGAGAGTCAATCAGGAAATCACTGCTGTGCTTTTACAGAATCTTCATCGAAACTTGAACTCCTTCGATTAGGCTTTACAGATTAATCGGGGAATATGCAGCTAAGGTTGTCACGGACACGTTAACCATCAACGCTACTAACGGCACACGATCCAGACACCGTCCTTCACCGTCAAGACCAGTGCAGGACTGGTTGTTCATGCTCTCAAAGGGAGCCTTTACGGGTTTCTTCCGCACCAGTCGCAGTCGCACTTTGGGTTCTCAAATACGTAACGTCTCACAAGGTCGCCAGGGCTGTTCGATTCCGGCTGGACGTGCGAAAGGTGGTTCCTATCCTTCCAGTCAGAGTCTAGCCATATCGGTTCTAGCGGGGTAGCGGAGTTAAAACATCCAAAGGGGGGAACGTTCCTGCGGCTCCTTTGGCCCGATCGCCGGAGCAACTCAGCGACAACGATAAGACATTGGCAGGATGCAGACAGTAAAAAATGACTCCTACCATCAAAAGGCGTTGGGTTGATTGCTCACGACGCTACTCCCTGGGATTGAGCCGCCCGCTGTCTCTCAATTGCCAAGCCTTTCAACTGTCAAGCCTCTCAATTACCACGTTTCTGAATTGCTACGTTTCTGAATTGCTAACGGTATCCTCCAGCGACGCCAAACTGCAACGCACAGCCGATATGAACCATTGATTTAACCGGAGAGAGTCACTCATGTCCGATTTGATTCAAACTGTTCTCAATAGTGACGAGCGCACAAATCTACGACAATTCGCTAGTCAACTTCGTACGTCTGAAAAACGTTATCTGCTTCGTAATGAAATTCTGACTGCATTTTCTGATTATTGTAATCACTACGAAAAATCTGAACAGTTTCAACACTCGTCTCGTCTCGGCAAGCTGATTTCCTATATTCAGGAAATTATTCTGGATGGCAATAGCCTTTGCTTAATCATTCGGCCTCGGATTGCGAGTCAGGAGGCGTACCGTCTTTTGGAAGATCTGACGGTAGAGCCGATGAGCGTGAGTGACCTGCTGGATCTCCGCGATCGCCTGGTGAACCGTTACCATCCTCAAGATGGCGACGTGCTGGAAATTGACTTTCAGCCCTTTTATGACTTTTCGCCCGTCATTCGCGACCCCAAAAACATTGGCAAAGGGGTTGAATATCTCAACCGCTATTTGTCCAGTAAGCTGTTTCAAGACCAGAGCAAATGGTTAGATAGTGCGTTCAATTTCTTACGCCTGCATCACCACAACGGCCACCAACTGCTGATCAATGAACGGATTCAAACCAAGCAGGAACTTTCAGAAAAGGTAAAAGCGGCGTTATACCTGTTGCACGATCGCGCGGATGCTGACCCCTATGAAACCTTTCGCTTTGATCTACAGAATTTAGGCTTTGAACCGGGCTGGGGCAACACGGCACAGCGCGTACAGGAGACGCTGGGACTGCTGGATCAACTCATTGATTCACCCGACCATCAGGTGTTGGAATCCTTTACGGCCCGCATCCCCATGATCTTTCGGATTGCGCTGATATCGCCGCATGGGTGGTTTGGGCAAGAAGGCGTGCTGGGACGTCCTGACACGGGGGGGCAGGTCGTTTATATTCTTGACCAGGTCAAAGGGTTGGAAAAACAGCTTCAGGAAGACATTGAGCTGGCCGGACTGGATGTCCTGAACATTCACCCGAAGGTAATTGTCCTGACGCGGCTGATTCCCAATAGCGACGGGACAACCTGCAATCAACGTCTGGAAAAGATCTATGGGACGGAAGACGCCTGGATTTTGCGGGTACCGTTCCGCGAGTTTAATCCCAAGCTCACCCAGGACTGGATCTCGCGGTTTGAAATTTGGCCCTACCTGGAAACGTTTGCGATCGATGCCGAAACGGAACTGCGCGCCGAATTTGGCGGTAAACCAGACCTGATTATTGGCAACTACTCGGACGGCAATCTGGTAGCTTTCTTACTGGCGCGCAAGCTCAAAGTCACCCAGTGCAATATTGCGCACGCGCTAGAAAAGTCCAAATATCTGTTTAGCAACCTGTATTGGCAAGATCTGGACGATAAGTACCATTTTTCGCTCCAGTTCACGGCTGATCTCATTGCCATGAATGCCGCCAACTTTATCGTCAGCAGCACTTACCAGGAGATTGTCGGGACGCCAGAGAGCATCGGGCAGTATGAGTCTTACAAGTGTTTTACGATGCCCGATCTGTATCACGTGACCAGTGGTATTGAGCTGTTTAATCCCAAATTCAACGTCGTGCCGCCGGGCGTCAACGAAGCGGTTTACTTCCCCTACACTCAAATGGACGATCGCCTGCTGGGCGACCGCGATCGGCTCGAAGATCTGCTCTTTACCCTGGATGATCCAGCGCACGCCTTTGGTAAGCTCGACGACCCCAGCAAACGTCCTATATTTTCAATGGCGCGGCTCGATCGCATCAAGAATTTGACTGGACTGGCCGAATGTTTTGGCAAAAGCGATGCACTGCAAGCACACGGCAACTTGATTCTGATTGCAGGCAAACTGCGTACGGAAGATTCCACTGATCACGAAGAAATTAGCGAAATCGAGAAGCTCTACAAAATTATTGACGACTACAATCTGCACGGAAAAATTCGCTGGCTGGGTGTTCGGCTTCCCAAAGGCGACTCTGGCGAAATTTATCGCATTATTGCCGATCGCCAGGGGATTTTTGTCCAGCCCGCTCTCTTCGAAGCATTTGGACTGACGATTCTGGAATCGATGATTAGCGGCTTGCCTACCTTTGCGACCCGCTTTGGGGGGCCACTTGAAATCATTCAGGACAAAGTTAACGGGTTCTACATCAACCCAACGCATCTAGAAGAGATGGCGGACACAATTCTGGAATTTATCGCCAAGTGCGATCAAAATCCAGCATACTGGACCGAAATCTCCCAGCGCAGCATCGATCGCGTGTACAGCACTTACACCTGGAAGATCCATACGAACCGCCTGCTGTCCCTCGCAAAAATCTACGGCTTCTGGAACTATACGTCAAAGGAAGACCGGGAAGATATGCTGCGCTACATTGAGGCGCTCTTTCACCTGCTCTACAAGCCTCGTGCTCAGGCATTACTGGCAGAACACATGCAGCGGTAGTCGTGTTCCCCCACAGCAGACAGCTTGCATTCTGTGGATCGCTCGAAAAGCAGGAACAATTGGTGGCACAATCCCAGCGATCGTCCCCCTCGATCGCTGGCAAGTCAAACCAGGACATTGCCGACACTTCAGACACGATCGCGGTAGTTCGGCAACCCGTACTGGCCCATTTGTTGCCATGCGCGGCGACTTACGGATACATTAACGTCTAGAATTAGCGCTCGGAGGATTAAGAATGGCAACAGTTTCTTTAGGCGTTTCTACAGTTAAGCCGCTTGGCGATCGTCTCCTGGTCAAAGTAAAAGAAGCGGAAGAAAGAACGGCTGGCGGTATTTTTCTACCGGACACTGCTAAGGAAAAGCCCCAGGTTGGAGAAGTGGTGCAGGTCGGCCCCGGCAAACGGAGTGAGAGCGGCGCGTACGAGACGATCGATGTGAATGTGGGTGACAACGTTCTCTATTCCAAATACGCCGGAACCGACGTTAAGCTCGGCGGCGAAGATTACGTTCTCCTGCGCGAGCAAGATATTTTGGCGATCGTGAGCTAAGGGTTTGAGCCAACTAGAACTCCACTATTCATAGAGCGTTTTTCGCTTCATTTTAAGCAGGACGGAGATGAGTTTTCCACTGTCAAACGTAGGGATTTCTAGCAGGTTCAAAATTTGTTTTACCCGAACCATGGCATCGCTAACCAACTTGTCATGTTGAAAGCGGGGCAGCAAATCTGCGGCACCCTGATTAATGGCCCATTGCTGCTCTGCTGGTAAAATTTCCCACTGGGCACCGTTGACTAAGACGACCTTAACTTCTGGACAGTTTTGATGGCACCAGCGACAGACGTGATAGGGTCGAACGGTGTGCAGTCTGGTATCGATCAGCAAGAGATCGGGTAGCGCGCACCCGGCCTGCTTGATCCGGTTGATGCTGTCGATGAGGTTGACATCGGGCGATTCCCAGATGACTGAAATGTGTTGCGATCGCAGCATTGATTGCCAGATCAGGCCTTGGAGTCCGAGTGGATGCACAATCAAGATGAACTTTGAAGAACCAATCATTGCCGAGGCTTCATTGAGTGCAGTACACGTGCCATCACGCCGAGTTCAACCAGCGACGGTGCGGTGATCTCCGATCGCGGTACTGGAGTCAAATCCTTTAAATTCGCCACAGTTTTCTCAGAATACCCATTTGCCCTTAGTCTTCTGCATCGAGTGCGGTAGAGGCTGGCCCTCGACTATCTTGAGTGGGTACGGCAATGCCCGGATCGCACATCTATGAGTTCAAACACGTATAAAAAGCTGGTTGCAACCCAGTTTGCCCCCAACTTTGCATCGGCCATCGCGATCGTCGAATGCCCCATTCCGGCACCGGCGACGGCTGAGATTCTGATTCGCAACCGCTTCGCAGGCATTAACGCCGGATTCGACACGTTAGTTTGCCGTGGTGAAACGCCCTACCTTAATCTGATGCCGCCATTTGATCTGGGTGTAGAAGCGGTCGGAGAGGTCGTAGCTGTAGGGCAGGATGTCCAAGACTTCAAAATCGGCGATGCGGTGGTGACCATTATTCGCGGGGGCGGCTATCGGGAGTATCAGGCGATCGCGGCAGCACTCGCCACCAAAGTCCGTGAAGTCTCGCCAGCGGTACTGACTCTCATGCCAACGGGCGTATCGGCCTTGGTTGCGCTGGAACAAGCGGGCGAAATGAAATGCGATGAGGTGGTCTTGGTAACGGCGGCAGCGGGGGGGACGGGACACATTGCGGTGCAGTTGGCCAAGCGCGCAGGCAACCATGTCATCGGCACCTGTGGTTCGCCAGCAAAAGCGGCATTGCTCAAAGAATTGGGGTGCGATCGCGTCATCAACTACCGCACCGAAGACCTTGATCAGGTTCTACAGCACGAGTACGCCCAGGGCGTGAATCTAGTGTTCGACTGCGTGGGCACAGCCGTGTTCGATATCTGCGTCAGGCACCTCGCGATCCGGGGTCGTCTGGTGAGCGTGGGCTTTATCTCAGAATACGCGCACCAACCCGAACGCGTCATGCAGCCGCGCATTTACCACACCCTGTTTTGGAAAGCAGCGTCTGTACGGGGATTTTTGATGCCGCACTACAGCGAGTATCTGGCCGAAGGGCGCGATCGCCTGCTCCAGCTTTTCTACAGCAACCAGATCAACGTCGCGATCGATCCAACCATGTTTGACGGGATTGAATCGATTCCTGCCGCCGTTAACTATTTATTAAGTGGTCAGAACTGCGGCAAAGTTGTCGTCCAATTTGCTTAGAAGCAGAAGCCGACTCTATAGCTATAGCCTATTGCCGTAGCCATAGTCAGGATGGCGGCGAGTCAGCAAGCCTGCCCAGAATCCGCTATGGGGCGACTGGCCCAGTCCTCAGCTGGCTGCCCCAAGCTATAAAACAGCTGTGCACTTGATCTCAACGATCAACCCCGGCGTTGATAGACTTGTGACACCAACACCAGTCCAGGTCGGCACCTGGTTTGTAAAGTAGCGGTCTTTGACCTGAATAAACAGCGGTAAGTAGGGAATGGTCAACGGTGGCTGCTCCGAAGCCGTGTAAAGGTCTGGACTGGTCACGTGATACGTCACCATCTCTACAACATGGTCAAACGTCGCGCCTGCCGCCGTTAGCACCTTCTTGACATTTTCAAAGGTCTGCACAAACTGCGCCTCAACGCCCTCAACAACCTGCATCTGCTCATCTCTGCCAACCTGTCCCGCGATGTAAAGCATGTTGCCAACACGAACACCGGGACAGTAGCGATATTTCTCGTAGAGGATCTCCATGCCCGTGGGAATAATGACTTCGCGGTTGACCATCACGCTACCAGTGCAGAATCAAGTGGTGAAGGAAGGTTAAGCGCTGGCTACCAGTGCTGTTTAGTTGCCATTATGACGAAATTACTGTTCGTTTGCAGCCAAAATCGATTACGCAGTCCCACCGCTGAAGCGGTGTTTTCGCAATACGAGGGGTTGGAAGTCGAGTCGGCGGGCTTGAACCGTGGGGCAGACATGCCCTTATCCAGTGAGGCCGTGCAGTGGGCCGACATTATTTTCGTCATGGAAGCCTCGCACCGTACAAAGCTCACCCAACGCTTCCGTCCCTGGCTCCAAGGTAAGCGGGTCATTTGCTTGCATATTCCGGATGAGTATGAGTACATGGAGCCAGCGTTAGTGGCACTATTGCAGCAAAAAGTGCTGCCCCTGCTCGGAATCCGGTTCTAAAATAATGCGATGTGGCTTGTTAGTCTGCTGAGTGCAGGGTGTCTATGTCCTCCCAATCATCAAACACGCTTGAAGTTGCCCACAGAGCGTTTGCTTGCTTTAAGCATGGGTTAGCAACCGGCGAGTGGGAGGGGTTCATGGCCATGCTGTCAGACGACTTCACCTTCTGGTTTCCGGTGGGGCCATATCACGGATTGAATGTGGGCAAAGACCGCGCGATCGCCTTTTTCCAGTACGTGACTGAGAGTTTTGCCGAGGGGCTGACCCTCACGCTCGATCGCGTCACCAGCAATGAGACAACGGTAGTGTTTGAGTTTCGTGATGAGGGGCTGCTCCTGGGACAGCCGTACAAGAATCGGGTCGCGGTTTCGTTTGATATTCGCCAAGACCAGGTCTGTGCCTACCGTGAGTACTTTGGGAGCGATGGCAAATCCAACTAATGCACATCCAAAACCTTGGGATTAGATAAAAGGCTACCAACTAATGTGAAGAAAGCCCTTACAATAAGTGGGATTTTAGCCTCGACTCTCCATCACCACCATGCCACGTCGCAACGATCTCCACAAAATCCTCCTGATTGGCTCTGGGCCTATTGTGATTGGGCAAGCCTGCGAGTTTGACTACTCGGGCACCCAGGCCTGCAAAGCCCTGCGAGATGAAGGCTATGAAGTCATTCTGGTCAATTCCAATCCGGCGACGATCATGACCGACCCGGAAACCGCCGATCGCACCTACATTGAGCCATTGACGCCAGAAGTGGTGGAGAAAATTATCGAGAAAGAACGACCGGATGCCCTGCTGCCTACGATGGGTGGTCAGACAGCGCTGAATCTGGCAGTGGCCTTATCAAAGAACGGAGCACTGGATAAGTATGGCGTTGAGCTAATTGGGGCCAAACTCCCGGCGATCGAGATGGCGGAAGACCGCAAGCTCTTTAAAGAGGCAATGGCACGGATTGGGGTGGGTGTCTGTCCATCGGGTTTGGCAACAACGCTAGAGGAAGCCCGCCAGATTGGGCACGAAATTGGTAGCTACCCGTTGATCATCCGTCCTGCTTTTACAATGGGCGGTTCGGGGGGCGGTATTGCCTACAACCAGGAAGAATTTGAGGAAATCGCCCAGTCCGGATTGGACGCCAGCCCTGTCTCGCAGATTTTGATTGAAAAATCGCTGTTGGGCTGGAAAGAATATGAACTCGAAGTAATGCGCGATCTGGCCGATAACGTAGTGATTATCTGCTCGATCGAAAACCTTGACCCCATGGGCATCCACACCGGCGATTCAATCACCGTTGCACCAGCCCAAACGCTAACCGATAAGGAATACCAGCGGTTGCGCGATGCCTCGATCAAAATCATCCGCGAGATTGGGGTAGAGACAGGTGGTTCCAATATCCAGTTCTCCGTCAACCCTGACACGGGCGAAGTCATCGTGATTGAGATGAACCCCCGTGTGTCCCGCAGTTCGGCGCTGGCATCGAAGGCCACCGGGTTTCCGATCGCTAAAATGGCCGCCAAACTCGCGGTCGGCTACACCCTGGACGAAATCCCCAACGACATTACCAAAAAAACACCAGCCAGCTTTGAGCCCACGATCGACTACGTGGTGACCAAAATTCCCCGGTTTGCCTTTGAGAAATTTCCCGGTTCCACCCCAACGCTGACTACCCAAATGAAATCCGTGGGTGAGGCGATGGCGATCGGGCGGACGTTTCAGGAATCGTTTCAAAAAGCGCTGCGATCAATGGAAACGGGACGCTTCGGCTGGGGTTGCGACCGCGCTGAAAAAATACCCAGTCTGGAACATATCCGACGCGGCCTGCGGACACCCAACCCCGACCGTATCTTTACCATTCATCATGCATTCCAGGCCGGCATGACCGTCGATGAAGTGTATGAGCTGACCGCGATCGACCCCTGGTTTTTGGACAAACTGTACGAGCTGTTGGAGACCGAGAAACTGCTCAAGCGCACCGCTTTGACCAGCCTCAGCAAAGCCCAACTGTTTGCAATTAAGCGACAGGGCTTTAGCGATCGCCAGATCGCTTTTGCCACAAAGACAACCGAAGATGAAGTGCGTACCTATCGTCAGTCGCTCAACGTCATTCCCGTCTACAAGACGGTAGACACCTGCGCCGCTGAATTCGAAGCGCTTACGCCCTACTACTACTCCACCTACGAGGAGGGCGAAAACGAAATTCTCCCGTCTAGCAAACGCAAGGTCATGATCCTGGGTGGCGGGCCAAACCGAATTGGGCAGGGGATTGAGTTTGACTACTGCTGCTGTCATGCGTCCTTTGCCCTGCGCGAAGACGGGTTTGAAACGATCATGGTTAACTCCAATCCCGAAACCGTTTCAACGGATTACGACACCAGCGATCGCCTCTACTTTGAACCGTTGACCAAGGAAGATGTCCTCAACATCATCGAAGCAGAACGGCCCGAAGGCGTAATTATCCAGTTTGGTGGCCAGACGCCCCTGAAGCTGGCGGTGCCGTTGCAAAAGTATCTTGGTAGCGAAAATTGCCCCGTGACAACCAAGATCTGGGGGACATCGCCCGACGCGATCGACACGGCTGAAGACCGCGAACGGTTTGAGAAAATTCTGCGCGAACTGGATATCCAACAACCGGCGAATGGGCTGGCCCGCAGCTATGGTGAAGCGCTGGAAGTAGCCCGCCGCGTGAGTTATCCGGTGGTCGTGCGTCCCAGTTACGTGCTGGGTGGACGGGCCATGGAGATTGTTTATTCCGACACAGAGCTAGAGCGCTACATGACCTATGCGGTTCAGGTCGAGCCAGACCACCCGATTCTCATCGATCGGTATCTGGAGAACGCCGTGGAAGTAGACGTAGACGCGATCGCTGACCAGACCGGACGTGTGGTGATTGGCGGCATTATGGAGCACATCGAGGAAGCGGGCATCCACTCTGGTGACTCGGCCTGCTCCCTACCGACCGTCTTTCTCAGCGACTCAGTGCTGGAGCAGATCCGGACCTGGACCGTGCAGCTAGCGAAGGCCCTGAACGTTATTGGCCTGATGAATATTCAATACGCGGTGCAGGGCGAACAGGTTTTCATCCTGGAGGCCAACCCACGGGCATCGCGGACGGTGCCATTTGTATCTAAGGCGATCGGCGTGCCGCTGGCAAAAATGGCGGCGCGGATTATGTCCGGCAAATCCCTGGCCGATCTGAACTATACCCGGGAAGTCATTCCCAAGCACATTGCCGTCAAGGAAGCCGTTCTGCCATTTGAGAAATTTCCAGGCACCGACACGATTCTCGGCCCCGAAATGCGCTCGACGGGGGAAGTGATGGGGATCGATGACACGTTTGGTACAGCATTTGCCAAAGCCGAACTGGGGGCGGGGCAGCGTCTGCCGCTCAACGGCACGGTGTTTGTTTCCACCCGCGATCGCGACAAAACAGCCGTCGTTTCTGTCGTCAAAGACTTTCTCGACCTGGGGTTCCATGTGGTTGCCACCGAAGGCACCCGCAAAGCACTGCGCGAAAACGGTGTAGACGTTGAGCTGGTGCTCAAACTCCATGAAGGACGGCCCAACATCATGGACTCGATCAAGAATGAGAAAATTCAGCTTATCATTAATACTCCCTCTGGCGAAGAAGCCACAGCGGATGGTCGTCTGATTCGGCGGACTGCCCTGTCGTACAAGATTCCTATCGTCACTACGATCGCCGGTGCCAAAGCAACTACCGCGGCGATTCGATCGCTCCAGTCCCAGTCTTTATCCGTAAAGGCACTACAAGACTACATTGATTAGGAAACGGTGTGCTGCTGAAACATTTAGCAAGGAAGCTTTGCCTTTCTTAACGTCGCTCCCTTAAAAAAGTATAAAGGTTCTGGCTACAGCCCACGAACACAACTGCATTCTGTTCTAAAGGATGCAGTTGTCAAACTCATTCCTAATTAGGCTTGGGTAACAGATTGTGATTAGCGTGACTGGCGATCGAGTCCCGACCGTAGACCAGAAATCCCCCTGGGGGTATATACGTCTCCTCTCAGAAATGTTACATTTATTCATACGTCGCATCAGTGTCGCTCAACGTTCTAATTGTGTTTCGCTTTGCTTAGCCCATAGCCGTCTCGATGTCGCTCCTTAAACCTGCTAGCCGCTCCGTGATCCAGGCTATTGATAGTTAGCCCATCTGCTAGCGGTCGTGATTCCAAGAAGCTTATTTCTCAAGACGTCCAGATTCTGCATCGTTCAATCTTCTGTCCGGCTGGTTACGCCAGCTTCCCATCCACTGTCACCATCCAAGCAGCGCTATGAAGACCGCTCAAACCTCAACCGACTTAGTACGCGCTTACTTACGAGAAATTGGTCGTGTGCCCCTGTTAACGCATGAACAAGAAATCTTGTATGGCAAGCAGGTGCAGCAGCTATCCGTGATCTATGAGGCAAGAGATACCTTAACCGCTCAGCTCGGTCATACCCCGACGATCGCTGAGTGGACGCAAAAGGTTGCTCTCTCCGAAGCCGAGCTGGAACAGGCCATTGCCGAAGGTGAACACGCCAAGCGCAAAATGGTGGAAGCCAATTTGCGGCTTGTTGTTTCTGTGGCCAAGAAGTACACCAAGCGCAATGTCGATCTCTTGGATCTGATCCAGGAGGGGACGATTGGGATGCAGCGTGGAGTTGAAAAATTTGATCCCACCAAGGGCTATCGGTTTTCAACGTACGCTTACTGGTGGATTCGGCAGGCCATCACCCGCGCGATCGCCGAGAAGGGGCGCACAATTCGGTTGCCCATCCACATTACCGAAAAGCTCAACAAAATTAAGAAGGCGCAGCGCCAGCTTGCCCAACAGCTTGGACGGGCTGCTACAGCGTCTGAACTGGCAAACGAACTAGAGCTGACCCCCCGCCAGGTGCGCGAGTATCTTGAGCGGGCGCGGCAGCCACTCTCGTTGGATTTGCGCGTGGGCGATAACCAGGACACCGAACTGGGTGAGCTACTGGAAGACACAGGGGCATCGCCCGAAGATTTTGCGCTGCAATCGTCGCTCCGGGCCGATCTGGAGCGCTTGATGGCCGACTTGACGCCCCAGCAGCGCGAAGTGCTAGCGCTTCGATTTGGTCTGGAAGATGGGCAGGCGCTCACGCTGGCGAAGATCGGCGATCGCCTGAATATCAGCCGTGAGCGTGTCCGACAGATTGAGCGCGAAGCCCTGACAAAACTGCGGAAGCGCAAGGCCGCGATCGGGGAATACTTGGCCAGCTAACAGCATAAACCCGGAAGGCTAGAAGCGAGAAATGTCATTCTTTTAGCCTTCTGCCCCTCGTTTTGTCGTGTACGCTCACCCCCCACGGCGTGGTTCGGTTCTACTCACTGCGGTTTTTGATGGGTGTTGATACATTTATCTATACAAACCTACATCAATGAGATTGAGGTTCCTCAAGTGAACAACACATCAGATCGAGTGCCAGAATTTCTCGGCGGTGGCGCTGAGTCCAGCAACCAGTTTCTGAATTACGTCCAATCCTTGAGTCCCGAAGCGATCGCTCAACTCTCACGACCCGCTTCCGCTGAAGTGTTCCAGGTGATGGAACGGAACATTGTTGGACTGCTGGGCGCATTGCCTTCCGAGAGCTTCAACATTATGGTGACAACCAGCCGTGAGGACTTGGGGCGTCTGTTAGCTTCAGCAATGATGAGCGGCTACTTCCTGCACAATGCTGAACAGCGGATGGCATTTGAAAAATCCCTCGCTTCCGTGAGCACCGATGCATCTCCCGCAGAATAAATGACTCAATGGTACTGGTCTGGCGGACCAACCAGTAGAGGCAGAAATCACAATCGTTGTGTGAGCATTTGGCCCGAAGCCATACCGCGAAAGTGCGCCAGAGTGCAGTATAGTCAACGGCTGAGTCTTTGATCAGAATTGGAAGAACGCCGCCAGTATGACTACGAGATCAGTCCAGCCTGCCACATCCACTATTAAAAATCAGCACCAGGCTTTATCAACGGGAGACGATCGCGATCGTCTCCCGTTGTTGGCAATTGACGCGTTACGCCAATCGTTGCTGTCCTGGTATGCGGAAGTTGGGCGCGACTTACCCTGGCGTCAGAGCCGCGACCCTTACGCTATCTGGGTGTCGGAAATCATGCTCCAGCAAACCCAGGTCAAAACGGTCATTCCGTACTACCACCGTTGGTTGACGCTATTTCCCACTGTTGCGGCGCTGGCGATCGCCGAGCAGCAGCAAGTACTCAAAGCCTGGGAGGGGCTGGGCTACTATGCCCGCGCCCGCAACCTCCACCGGGCCGCTCAGTCGATCATGCAGCACCACGGCGGCACATTTCCCGATTGCTTGAGCGCTGTGATGACGTTACCCGGCATTGGGCGTACAACCGCCGGGGGCATCCTCAGCGCCGCGTTTGACCAACCGCTGGCGATCCTGGATGGCAACGTTAAGCGCGTCCTCGCCCGGTTGATCGCTTTACAGACGCCGCCCAACCGGGCGATCGCGCTACTCTGGCAGCTCTCTGAGGCGCTTCTGGATAGGCAACAGCCGCGTAACTTTAACCAGGCCATTATGGACTTAGGCGCAACGGTCTGTACACCGCATCAGCCTCGGTGTCCGCAATGCCCCTGGAAAATGCACTGTCAGGCTTACAATCAAGACATCCAATCGAAACTACCCATGTCTGAATTGCGTGCTCCGCTACCGCACAAAATTATTGGCGTTGCGGTGATCTGGAATGATCAGGGACAAATTTTGATCGATCGCCGCCGTCAAGAAGGTCTGCTCGGTGGACTGTGGGAATTTCCCGGTGGCAAAGTAGAACCGGGAGAAACCATTGAAGCCTGTATTCAACGGGAAATCCGCGAGGAGTTGGGTATTGAGATTGCTGTAGGCGATCGCCTGATCGTCGTCGATCATGCCTACAGTCATTTTCGCGTCACGCTCAATGTCCACCACTGTCGTCACCTGAACGGCGAACCCCAGGCGATCGAGTGTGACGAAATTCGCTGGGTGACGTTGGCAGACATCGATCAATACCCCTTTCCCAAGGCGAACGTGCAGATTATTGAGGCACTGAGGCAGAAAGGATGAAGGATGAAGGCTAAAGGATAAAAAGGGTTTCCCCGTCATTCCTTATCTCGTCCACAAGTTTCTGCCGCTTGAGGCACTCTCCTGGTGGAGTCATATTGGTAAAATCATAAGCTCTACTCGTCACATAGATCACCGCTTTGCTGAGTGTGGTCTATTCAGTTTGGGTTTTATAACCATACCCCTGGACAACGCGATCGACAGGCTCTAACCCCTGCTAGAAGGCGTGGAGTTTGCGATTTGTTGACCATTGGTTCAATGCCATATCTTTACCGGGAGCATCTATGTCAACTGAAAAGACAGGGTCTCAATCGAAACATATTGTTCTCACGTCCCATCCCGCGCGCTTTGGGCCTAAACCGATTCCCATCCAGTGGGGAGAATCCGATCCGCTGCGGCGCGGACCGATCGTTGGCACACTAACCAAATCAGCCCACCGGAATGTCATTGGCAGCCATTCTGGCGCTTACGGCGTGTATCGCGCGCTAGCGGTTGCCAGTGGTCAATTGCAGTCAGACCACCGTGCCGACCTGACCAATACATCTCCGGCAGCACATTTAGGCCCCTATCCGGCGTGGGGTGATCCAGACAAAATCGTGTCGCTCGATCCCTTTGGCGCACTTGTCGGCGAGGTTTACCAATCGCTGTTTGAGCAGGGATATGACATTCGCCCCACGATCGCCATCACCAAAGCCCACATCAACATGCCAGAACTTCAGGAAGCGGCTGCCAAAGGTCGGCTCCAGGTTGATGGCAGCATCATGAAGGCAAATGGCGATCTCGTGGTCACAAAAGCGGCGATCGAGCCGGTCTGGTATCTGCCTGGGATTGCAAAACGACTGGATGTGAGTGAATCGGTGCTCCGGCGCACCCTGTTTGAACAGACAGGCGGAATGTTCCCCGAACTGGTGACTCGTCCTGATCTGCACGTTTTTCTACCGCCGATCGGGGGCATGACGGTCTACATCGTCGGCGATGTCGCAGCCATTACCGACCCCAACCGGCCACTTGCCGTGCGTGTGCATGACGAATGCAACGGTTCCGACGTGTTTGGCTCCGATATTTGTACCTGTCGTCCTTATCTCGTCCACGGCATCGAAGCCTGTGTCCAGACGGCTCAAAGCGGCGGTGCGGGCGTCATCGTTTACCTGCGGAAAGAAGGCCGCGCCCTGGGCGAAGTCACAAAATTTTTGGTGTACAACGCTCGCAAGCGGCAAGAAGGGGGCGATCGCGCCGATGCTTACTTTGCCCGGACTGAGTGTGTCGCTGGCGTTCAGGATATGCGGTTCCAGGAACTCATGCCGGATGTATTGCACTGGCTCGGCATCACCCGGATCGATCGCCTGATCTCTATGAGCAATATGAAATACAACGCCATTACCCAATCCGGCATTACGGTCGTGGAACGGGTTCCGATCCCAGACGACCTGATTCCGGCAGATGCCCAGGTTGAGATTGAAGCCAAGAAAGCCGCCGGGTACTATACCGATGGCCAGGTACCGACCGAAGCGATCCTGGCAACGGTCAAGGGGCGCGGTCTCAGTGATTAGTCTGGAGGACTGGCAATGACCTTTAAGCTACTCAGTCCAGAAGAAACTGCCGCGATCGACTACCTCCGCTCGCCGGTTGCGATCCGCGATCGCTGCGGTCAACTGTTTGATCTGGCCTGTGCCGACCAGTTGCACTACTTCCGCTGTGACCTGTCCCAGCTAGACCTGGTTGCCGACTACGTGCTCCAGGTCATCCGGTCAGAGTATCCTGACCATAACATCCCCTTTCATAGCCGATGGCGGCACTTTGAAGTGGGTGGCTTGTCACGATTAGCAAGTCTAGAGCAAGCACTGGCCGCGCTGACGCCGTTAGAGAAAGCACGGGCCAAGTTTGATCTGGCGATCGTCAGCGTCTTGCTGGATGCGGGCGCAGGCGATCGCTGGCAATATCAGGAACCCGGCACCGGGCAGGTATGGCAGCGGTCAGAGGGACTGGCGATCGCCAGTTTCCACGCTTTTTGCCAGGGGATGTTTTCCAGCGATCCAGACACACCGTTGCAGGCGGACGCGATCGGGCTACAGGCAATTACGGCTACCACGCTGAGCGATTCGTTTCAGTGCCGTCCAGAAAATCCGTTGGTTGGCATGGAGGGACGGCTAGAGCTGTTGCAACGGCTAGGCAGTGTGCTGCAGCAAAATCCCAGGCTGTTTGGTTCGCAGCCCCCGCGTCCGGGATACCTGGTTGATTACTTGCTGGAGCAAACCCACCAGGAGCAGCTAGACGCAACGATCGTTCTCAGAGCTGTACTGGAAGGATTGGGCGACATCTGGCCTGGACGCCTGACGCTGGCGGGAGTTAACTTAGGCGACGTCTGGGAACATCCAGCGTTACCGCGCGATCGTCCATACTCTCAGCTCGTGCCCTTTCACAAACTCTCGCAATGGTTGACCTACTCACTCCTGGAGCCGATGCAGGCAATGCAGCTCAAAATCACGGGACTGGACGCACTGACTGGGTTA